>NZ_PSVG01000019.1:0-68318 GCF_002930885.1 Rathayibacter sp. AY1F2
GGGGTGTTGCCGCGGGCGCGCTGACGGCCGCAGTCGCCTTCGCATCGAAGCTCCGGCGAGCAAGGCGGACGAGCGCGATCTGGCGTCCCGTAAGGGGATGGTTCACCGGGCCGATCTGGTGCCCGGCCGTGGAAGACTCGTTGGGCCGACGACAGCGGAGCGTGACGCCAGTGACTTCAGTAGTGAGCCTCATCCGCTCCAACAGCCTCTCCGGCGCAGCGCAGTATGCGTACGCCGCGACAGTTCCCGCCGGCTCGCGCATGATCTTCCTCGCCGGAGATGTTGCACTGGACGCGGTAGATCCCCTGCCCCGGAGTTGCCGTCACTTCGTCCCTAGTCTTTTCCTATGAACGCATCGAGCTCATTGCCCTCTCTTGACGGTTACCGCTTCGCGGCTGTCCGCGACACAGTCGGCGGCGAAGTAGGACCTGAGACTGTCTTCGACTACCACGAAGCGGACGGCGAGGTGTGGGCCACCTACGCCGGCGGCGCAGTCCGGCGGGGATTCCTTGTCGGCACTCGAACCGGTGACACGGTGGCGTTCCGCTACTGCCAGCTCAACGAGGACGGCGAGACCTCGACGGGATCCTGCGTTTCCGAGATCACGACCGACTCAGCTGGCCGGCTCCGGATGAAGGAGACGTGGGCCTGGGAATCAAAACCCGGTAACGGCATCAGTGAAGTCGCGGAGATGCCGCCGATGTCACCGACGCAGAAGCCATGAGCAGTTCGGCGAACGAATGGCCCGACGTGCACCACACCCTCATCGGCTCGCTCACCTCAGGGTCAGTGGGTGCCACTGCCGCCGTCGCCTTCGGCGTAGCGGCGGTGACGGCGGGGCTCGTTCTCCTCGGCATCCGCTTGACCACCCCCGCCCGTTAGCCGCGAGCTGTCCTGTATCGGGATGGATCAACGGGACGGTTAGGTGAGGGGTCGTGACCATGCGACTTCTCGGTCCAGCTGCCCGGTCTTTTGGAAGAGCTGCACCTGGTGGGTGGTGGCGAGCAGTGTGGCGAGGTCGTCTCGGTCGGCAGGCGTGAAGCCGAGTCTCTGCCAGAACGGGCCGGAGCGGCGCGAGAACAGCCAAGCGTGGCGGGCGCCTTCGGCTGCTGCCTGGGTCAGTGCGTGGGTGGCGAGTCGTGTACCGGTACCGCTTTGTCGTCGACCGGGGATTACGGCGACGGAGCGAATGAGCGCGTGCCCGCCGTCCTCGCTCAGTTCGAAGCCAGTGCTGCCGACGACGGTTCCGTCATCGTCCCGTTCGATCCAGAGGCGGACGTTGGGAGCGTCGAGCCCGGAGAGGGTGAGGTCCGATTCGGCGAGGAAGTCGCGGAGCGACGCGACCTCGGCCGGCACGAGAACGGTGAGGGGCATGCGGACGATTCTCCTTCACCTGTCGTTCTGGGGTCGGTCACCGCGGCCTCCGCCACGTCATCACGTAGCGCCACATCGGCAACCGGGCCCATCGGTGTCCAGGCAAGATCCGGTCGGCGCTGCGTCGCATCTCCGCGTACGTGCGGACCGGCGCAGCCGTGGCGGCGCTGTGCTCCCGCGCGCTGTGACGGTGCATCTTCGCGCGGTGCTGGAGGAGGCCGGCGAGGTCGTAGAGCGCGTCGCGCGGGGTAGAGGTTCTGGCGAGCCCGACGACTCCGACAAGTCCTCCGGGGGCGGTCAGCTCCGCCCGGCGTCGGAGTGTTCGGTCGAGGTCGGGGAGGTGGTGGATGGTCGCGATCGCCGTCACGACGTCGAACGACGCCGGCGGGAGCGGAGACGTCATCAGATCGCCCTGCACCCAGTTCACACCGGGGTCCTCCTCCTGGGCTCGTTCGAGAACGAGCGGGTCCAGGTCGAGACCTGTCACCGCGGGAATCATCGTGTGGAGCTCGGCCGCCATGATCCCCTCCCCGGTTCCCACGTCGAGCGCGGTGCGCGCATCGGCCGGTACTTCCTCGAGGATCCGCTGCTGGTAGTGGACGTTGTGGTTCCAGCGTTTGGGGTGTCGTGTAGCCATTCGACAACCCTGCTCGCGTTCGCATCGCGTCGCCACCGGTTGGTGGGACTCTCGCAAGGGATGCTCGACGCCGTTCCGTATGGGGATCGCTTAGTGGGGCGTCCCGTTCATCGCGTCCTGATCGTGCCCGGGCACGATGTCCGGGTCCTCGTGGCGGGCGTCGCGCAAGGGGGAGAGCAGGACGATGAGGTCGGCTGCCGTGAAGGCGATCGCCGCTGTTCCGATCGTCAGTTGGTATCCCCAAGCGGTTACGAGGACGCCGGTGAGCAGTGCGCCGAAGAGGAACTCGACGCGATTGGCTGTCATCTTTCGGCCAGTCGCCGTACCTAGTCAGCCTACGAAGTGGTTGTGGCTCAGAAAGCCATCACCTCACGTAGTCGGACGAAGCTCGCAGGTGATGTTACCAGTCGTCCCCCAGCTTACGAGAAGCGTCTGCTTCGGTTTTCCGTGACTTTTCAGGTTGCGTATGAGCATCGCCCCCTCCTTCACCTGATGCAAAGAAAAGAACCAGCAGAACAAGGGTGGAAACTACTGCGCCAGCGATTAAAAAGTATCCATCCAGACGAGCAAAGGACATGTCGCTCGTGAGGATATTCCTATCTGTGGCTGGTTCCGCAAATTTGGATGTTGCCGTTCCAAACATGACTAGAATTCCGATGCCGCTTGCTAGTGCCCATGCGAGGCGAGAAGGAAGAGTTCCACCGTCCTTCCTGCGAACTATCGCTAGCCAGAGTACCCAGATAAAAAATGGCAGAAGTATGGCCATGAAGAAAGAAGTTGTCATGCTAGTTACCCGCCGCCTTAGTTACTGAACCATCCGAGCAGCCTATTCCAGAGGAGCTTCTCTCCGCTCAGGCTGCGTCCCCCGCGGGTTTCGCACGTCTCCCTCGGGTCCCACATGTAGATGGAGGACATGACTCCCACGATGGGCCCAAGAGGGGCGAAGACGATGGGCACCATTCCATCTAGCCGCGGGAACTCTCCAACGTTCATCGGGACATCATGCACTGCGCTCCACCAGATTGACCAAGAGTCGAAACGTCACGCGCGGCATCGAGTGCCCCGCGTGGAGGTCACCGCGCAGCGACAGAGAGGTTCAGCTCCTCACCGACACGCAGAATCTCGTCAGAAGGGAAGCGGAACGGGTTGAGGTAGAACAGGTCATCGGCCGTCATGCCGAATCGTGCCGCGACGTCCTCTGCGAGGTCGTTGCGAGCGACCATGTACGACGTCGGCACTCCGTCCGTCGACGTCGTCTCGCCGCGCGCTGCTGCACGTGGGCCGGCGTCCTGGGCGACGAGATCGCTACGTTGAGGCTTCACGCTCCATTGGACGTCAGCGACAGCAATGATCTTCGTCGCGCAGTCGAGCTCGCTCTGATGCTGGGTGGTGATGACGAGCTGATCGATCGCTGTCGGGTCGCCGTGGACATCTGCGAGGTTCCGCCACGCTTTGTAGGGCTTCCCTGACTCCGCATCCGCGAGATACATCGGGAAATCGACGTCGAAACAGGTGGCACCTGCATCGACGGGATCCAGGGCCGCCATGATCGCGACGAAACCGGAGGAAGATGCTGTCGCGGCGGGAATCTCGAGCTCGTCTGACGCAAGAGCAAGCCGACCATCGGCAGCACTTAAACGGACGGTGCCGGCCGTCCCATCGCTCCCCGCGAACGTTGCCACGCCAAGATCACCGGTTAGCGCTGACTCGGAGCTGTCGTCCGTTGACGGCACCGGAGCCGGCGGTATCGGCTGAGGTGTACATCCCGTGATGGCGATCAAGCACGCTGCCAGTGCGATGGTGCTTCGGGCCTTCGAGAATGTCCCCACAGGCCCAGGGTATGCGACGTCCCACTCGTTTCTTTGAAGAGTCAGGACGCCGGCGTGAGCGGCCCGGTCGTGAAGTCACTGCGACCGTCCCCGCCGCAGACCTCAAAATTGGCCGGAGTGTCGATTCCTGGGCCGGCGCCGTCTGAGGTGATGAGCACCCGGACAGTCGTTGCGGTCGTCGGCGTGCAGTCGTACGCGCCGACCGCCGAGAGCTGGCCCTCCGCCTGCGCCGACTCACCCGGAGCAAGAGCCCCGAGGTGGTGTCCAGATCGATCGCGGGGCGATCGGCGGGCGGGCGAGGGGGCCACTCCGGTCGGGTACGCGAGAATCGTGCTTCCCAGAAACGGTTCGGGAGCGCTCGTGCGATCTCCGTGAGCCGGACGGCGGCGTACCCGTCGAAGAACCCGCCAGACATCGTCACTGCGAGGAGCGCCCACTTCCTGCCCAGACCGACGACGAACCCGTCGATCGCCTCGCGGTTCCCGAACGCGAAACGGACCGTGACATGCGACTGGTCGCGCTGAGCAGTGGTTAGCAGTGCTCGGATCTTCTTCGTAGAGGACACCAGGACAGTCTGCCGATTGAGAGGAGCCGTCGCTTAGCCGGCCGCGCTCGGCCGCGGCGTCCCATATGGGGGTGGTCTACCGGTCGCGGACGCTCAGCGAGTCAGGCGATCCTCTCGAAGAGTCTGCCGGAGTGCGCCGACGAGCCGTTCCCACGCTTCGCGTGCGTTCGCTCGGCCAGCGTAGAAAGTGGTCTAACCCGCGACATGGGCGAAGTTGACGCGGACGAGGAAGAAGAAGAACGAGAACACGGCGCCAGCGATCAGCGCCTCCACCGCTAGCACGGCGCGGGCGAGCGGCGGGTGTCGCCGCTGGAGTGCAGCCAGAACGACCACGGCAGCCACGGACACTCCGATGATGACCGCGGAGAGGTCTGCTTCGACGCGGGCTCGGGAAACGTCGTGACTGCTCGGGTAAGCGGCTCCTGCTCCGAGGTCGATTCCGAACAAACCGATGTAGAACGCGTGGACGAGGAGGAAGCCGGGAACCAGGTGCACGCCGACGGCCGTCACAGCGAGCATCGCGACCGGAGCGCGCGGACCGAGTTTCTTCCGCATCGGTGACCGGTGATTCACGCGAACAAAACCATGAGAGCCGTGCCAAGCAGCAGTGCGGGCACCGCGAGCACGCTGAGGAAAATCTCCCAGCCGTTCCGCGAGCTTTTCTGAGCGCGGATTCCCGTGAGTACCCAGATGGCGATGGCGCTGAGAATGGCGGATCCGCCCGAGGTTGCTAGCCAGTGCTTGGCTGCTTCGGTCTGCTCGGGCGTGGGTGACCCTGCACCGGGGAGCCGGAGGCCGGTCTCCTGGATTGAGAGGTACAAGAAGACCAGCGGAGTCAAAATCATCCCCAGGAGCGCGACGAGCGTGATCGCCGCACGCAGACCGGTGCCGGCGCCCGTCACTTGCTCAGTCATTGGTAGGACCTCGATGGTGTTCGCGTGGTCGGAGGACGGCTTGAAGTCGGAGTTTGGCCCGTTGGTGTCGGCCGCGTGCGGTCGATTCGCTGATTTCGAGGATTGTCGCGGCTTCGGGGAGGGTGAAGCCGTCCCAGAGGATGAGCCGGATCAGTTCAGACTGATTCTCCGGGAGGGAGTCGAGGGCTGTTCGGATGTCGAGGGTGTCCGCGTCGACGGGATCGAGTCGGTGGGTGTCGAAGTGTTGGCGGAGTTTCTGCGTGAGGTCGTCGTGTCGCAGGGCTCCTCGTGCGGCGTTCGAGTGGACTCGGCGGGCGACGCCGAAGAGCCACATGCGTGCCCGCTCGGGGTCGGCGGGCAGCTGCTCGATGCGTCGCCACGCGACGATGAAGGTCTCACTGAGAAGGTCAGCGGCGTCAGCGGGAACGGCGACTCGTCGGCCGAAGTAGCTGAGCAGATCCGCTGCGTTCGCGGCGTGAAGGCTCTCGAGTGCTGCGTCTTGGTCGGACCGGCGGCGTCGCGCGATCACTCGGTAGTCCCGGGGGACTCGCTGTCGCACTGCCCCGCCATCTCGATGGAGGTGCTGGTCGTGAAGTAGCCGGCCTCCTCGAGCACATCCCGGATCTCGTCGCCCATGAGGGAGCTGGCGATCACCCCGGGGCTCGCGTCCGGAATGTCTGCCGGACGGCCGGCGGCTTCCGCCGCAGCGTTCGCCTCATCGATCCCCGCCTGATTCGATGCCAGGGCCGCCTCGATGTCCTCCGGAGTGACACGGGCGATCACCGGGTCCCAGTCGTGCTGCGCGAGGAACTCGCGGGCCCTCTCGGTCAGTTCGTCGGTCTCCTCGTCGGAGAGCCCGCCGCCGTACTCCGGTTGGATGCGGGCGACGACCGCGCAGGTGCCGATGTCGCCACCCTCAGCGAGCTCAAACGTGCGCTGCACAGCGACGTCCGGAGTCCATCCCACCCACTCCAGCAGCGACGGCCCCGCGACGGCGGCCGTGGTTCCGACTCCGACCAGTCCGATCGCCAGAACCGTCGCTCCGACTCCGGAGCGGAACCACGCGCGTCGCGGCGGACGTCTCACGGCCACCGCCCTGGCAACGCCGCGCGCGGCGTCGGCGGCCGCCGGATCCTCGCCCAGCGCCGGCGGCGCAGCTCGTCGCACCAGATCGTCCAGATCGTCCATGCCGGTTCCCCCTCGGTGATTGCTCGTCACTACCGACGTGTCCGGCCGAGGCTCGTTCTTAACGTCGGTCGCGGAAATTCACGCGCTGGTTAGGGCTGGTTGAAGGATTCTCTGGCGTCGGTGATGGTGCTTCCGTCGCGGAGGGTGAGCGTGACGGTGAAGGTCGGCTCCGGTCCACCGCGGCCCGTCTCGCCTCCCTCAGTAAGGCCGGTTCCCGGCCACCACGCTGCCCAGTGTCCGTCTGCGACCGTGGCGAGGACGCTCGTGCCGTCGTCGGTGCGGATGGTGAGTCCGGTCACGTCCGAGCCGACGTCGCCGCTGGTGAAGACAGCGGGCGGGAGGTTCTCGCCGGCGAATTGGCTGATGCCGCCCTGCGTGTATTCGTCAGCGAGCGGAGTGAAGCCGCTCTCGCTTCCGGTGGAACTGATGAGCGCCCTCCCGGCAGCGCTCGTCCCTGCCGGGATCTCGATGAGGCATGCCCGCTGGCTTGGCGTCGTGTAGAAGAGCATGACCCAGTCGCCGCGCCGTTCTCCGATCTCCGGCTGTTCGAGCTGCTGCGCATCACCTGACGCACACGCCTCGCCGGCGACGGTCAGATCGGACGCGCTGGCAACGTCTGCGGTCGACGTCCACGAGGCGTACGCGCGGGAGTCGACACCGGACGGCAGGAAGGCGAGAGCGACTCCCAGCGCTGCGGCCGCGAGCCCGGCGGGAAGGATGACCTGCCATCCCCGAGGGCGCCGAGCGGCGGGCTCTCGAGCGGCCACCGGGTCGCTGTGGAGGATCATCTGGAGCCGCGCTGCGGCGGCTTCGCGAGCCGGGTCGTCGAGCTCGTAGTGGGCGGCCGGGTCGAGGTCTTTCGTGGCGAGGAGTTCGGGCGTGGTCATGATGCCTCCAAGGCGGGCGAGTCGGCGTGGTGCTGGTGCGAAGGGGGATCGAGCAGCGCCCGCAATGCGGTGCGTGCTCGGTGAAGTCGGAGCCGGAAGGCGACGGCGGTGATGCCGAGCACTCCGGCCGCGGAGGGGGAGTCGAGTCCTTCCCAGGCCGTCAGAGCGATCGCTTCCTGGTGCTGCGGTTTGAGCTGTTGCCACGCCTGGTAGAGGTCGAGCCGGGTCGCGATCGCGTCCTCCGGCGACCGCGCGGCCGCGTCGGTGTGAGCGGCGACCCGGATCGCGAGGGCGGCGGTGCGGTGCTGACTGCGGAGGTCGTTGAGGAGGCAGTTGCGGGCGATGGTGAACAGCCACGCACGCGTGGGCTCGTCTTCCGATGGCGCGGTGTCGTGTCGGCGCCAGGCGATCAGGAATGCCTCGTGCGCGAGGTCTGCGGCGCGCTCGGGGTCAGTGCGACGCCTCAGGAACCGGACGACGCTGACGTACTCGCGCTCGTACAGCTCGGAGAAGCTCGCCTCGCGGGCGGACTGTGGTGGGCTCATACCTGGGACATGTCGCCAGCCGAGCTGCTGTTACAGGTGATCGAGTACCTGTTGATCAGCAACACGGAACCGACGGCTCGCCCACAGGGTGATGAGCCACGCCACCGAGCCCAAGATCGGCAGGAGCACGACCACGACGGTCCACCCGACGCGCGCAGCGTTGGTGAGGGTCTTCGTCGTGATGAGAGTCACGATCGAGACGATGGGAAGAGCGACGCTGAGGATCGAGAAGACGATCCATGCGACGTCGTAGTAGGTGGGAACCAGGATCACCGCGTCCTCAGTCAGAGCGATCTCCTTTGCTGTCGAGCCAAGGCGACGCTGGTCGAACGGTCGCGGATCCAGCCTCTAGGCCATCGAAGCATCGCGCAAGACCGACCTTCTGCGGTCCGTCTCGCATGGGAATCGCTTAGCCGTCAGGGCGAGGAAAGGGACCCGTCACCGGTACCCGCGAAATATCGCCAACCGAAATCGACAGTCAGGGCGAAAGAGGCATCCGTTGCGCGCACATCCGCTGGAGTCGACTCGGTGATCGACCCTTCGTAGGACTGACGGTTGAAGCCCTGAGGGAGCGGGAGGCCATCGACCTGCAATCGGGAGGCGGCGACGAGAGTCCACCGGACGGTAGCCGTCCCGTTGGCACCTCCACCGGGAAGCCCACGACCACCACCACCGGAGATGTCGCCGCTTTGCAGTAGGTCGACGCCGACCAGAGAATCAACGACTCTCACTCCTGTGCCGTGGATTCCGTTGGTCGCGAGGAATCTGTCGACGGCTTCGGCCGCTGCGAGCTGATCGGCGCCGTCCACCGCGTAGACGATTCCTCCGTCGAGTCGGCAGACCGTCGTGATCACTGACCCTGACTCGCCGATCTGATCGGATCCTCCCTCTCCGAAGCACCAGTCCTCCGTCGCCCGTGCCACCTCTCGCACGCCAGGCACGGCGTCCACCGCCATCGCCTCGTCAAACAGCGGCCGCGTGTCCTGCCGTGCTGCAGCGACAATGGGCGAGGTTGGCGACGGCCCAGGAATGTCAGCGGCACAACCGGAGAGCGGGATCACGGCGGCTGCAAGAGCGAGCGGACCCCGCCAGAGGAGTCGCCTTTCACGGCCAGAGTCGGGTCGCGCGTGCATGCGCCCAACGTACGACGCTCTGGCCGGTGCGCCCAGGCCGCGTACGCGACTACCCGCCGTCACGGAACCTAATTCGGGCCGTTCACGACACCTAGAATGAGTGACAAGTTACGTGACGCCTTCGCTCGGCGCGCCATCTCATCAGCACGGCGTCACGTATTCGGCCGTATAAGTGACAGGGGTCCGCGATGCTCGTCGGGTACATGCGCGTCTCGAAGACCGATGGAACGCAGACGACAGATCCGCAGCGCGATGCGCTGCTCGCGGCCGGCGTCGATGACGCGCAGCTGTACGCCGACCTCGCGTCCGGCCGGAAGGATGATCGGCCGGGTCTGCTCTCGTGCCTGAAAGCGCTCCGTGAGGGCGACACGCTCGTGGTGTGGAAGCTCGACCGGCTCGGACGCGACCTTCACCACCTCGTGAATACCGTCCATGACCTCACCGCTCGCGGCATCGGACTGAAAGTGCTCACGGGGCAGGGGGCGGCGATCGACACGACCACCGCGGCCGGCAAGCTCGTCTTCGGGATCTTCGCGGCCCTCGCCGAGTTCGAGCGCGAGCTCATCTCCGAACGAACCATGGCGGGCCTCGCGTCAGCACGAGCACGCGGTCGGGTCGGAGGGCGCCCGTTCACCATGACGCCCGCCAAGGTGCGACTCGCGATGGCATCGATGGGCAAGCCGGAAACGAACATCGGCGCCCTCTGCAAAGAACTCGGCATCTCGCGCCAGACGCTCTACCGCCACGTCTCGCCAACCGGCGAAGTGCGGCCGGACGGCCTTCGCGTCCTCGGACGCAAGAGCACCTAGACGCAGCTCGCTGACACCGGCGTAGGCTCCAAATGACGGCTCCGGTAGTTGGGCAGACGACCTCGAAGATCTGTGCAGAGGACCTCGAGAACTGACAATGAGACCGGAATCTCGCGGCGCTGTTCGTCGCAATAGACCCGCCCGATGAAATGCCCGATGATGGGGCGTCAACTGACACACTGAGCGCATGGCAGCTCTCGTGGGATACGCCCGCGTCTCAACCGACAAGCAAGATGCGACCGCGCAGCGCGACGCACTCCGGGCGGCCGGCGTCCCATCCGATCGGATCTACGTCGATTCCGGTCTGACGGGCCGGAACCGCGAGCGTCCCGCGCTGCGGGAAGCGCTGGCGGCATGCGACGCCGGATCGACTCTGCTCGTGACGAAGCTCGACCGGCTCGCGCGGTCCATCACAGACGCTCGCGACATCGTTGATGAGCTGACCCGCCGTGGCGTGAAGCTCAGCATCGGGGGATCGGTCCACGACCCGGAGGATCCGATCGGCCGGCTGCTGTTCAACGTGCTCGCGATGGTCGCGGAGTTCGAGGGGGACCTGATTCGCGCCCGCACGCGTGAGGGGATGAAGGTCGCGAAGGCCAAGGGGCGTCTGCGTGGACGTCAGCCGAAGCTGTCGCCGAAGATCGAGGCGCATCTGGTCGCAGAGCATCGTGCCGGGAACTGCACCGTTGCCGAGCTCGCGGCGGAGTTCAAGGTCGCGCGTTCGACGGTCTATCGGGCGGTGCAGCGGGCTGATGCGCGCGCCGCTGGCGCCGTCGCCCTGGCGCTGCCGACGGAGGGCGCGTGATGTCGGGGGCGGAGAGGGAACCTGCGCTGGTGCCGGGGAGGGTGGAAGTGCTGCCCGGGTGGTCTGCGCGTACACGTGTTCTCAACACCGGGTGGGGAACTCTCGCCCAGGCGATCGCCTGGATCTGGCTCGTCATCGGGTTCGCGGTCCTTCCTCCGGGATCGCGTCTGCCCCTTTTCGTGCCGCTGGTGCTGTTCTTCGCCGCTCTCGCTTGGTCAATGATCTGTCTCGCGATCGGCACATCCAGGGTCACCGCTGAGAAGGAAGCCAGTTACACGACCCTGGGGTTCGGGCGCATCACGGTTCCTACGGTGGATTCGAGAACCGGTGTCATCCTGCGGGAGGCGGGCGAGCCGCATCTGGACTGGAAGACTGCGGCGCTACTTCGGCGACAAGCGAGGAACAAATGACCAATGCCGTGACCGTTTCTGCGATTCCTGCTCTCCGGGTTCGTTGGTTTCCGCTCGTGCTCGCGGTCGGTGCCGTCGTCGCGCAGCACTTCTTCGTTCTGAGCCGGAGCGGGTCATATTCGGTGGTCGCTGTCATCGATGGGGCTCTAGTGGTTTTGGCGGTGGGGCTCTTCCTCTGGGCGAGGGCGTCAGCCGGGCGATCCGCGCGGAGGGTGGCGGAACTTGATCCCGGGACCTCGAGGGAGGCTTTCGCGTGCGTCTACCATCAGCAGCTGCGGTCGCTGGTGAGGGGCTTGGACCCGGACGTCAGCATGGGGTCCTACCCGGTCGTTCATCTGGACGAGACCGGGCTGAGCATCCTGTCGCAGGCGAATGCGCGGCGGGTCACCTTCCCGTGGTCGCGGGTCGCGTCCGTCCGGCCGACTCCGCTGCTCGACCGGTTCTTCATCCGGCGGGCGATCGAGGTCGTCCTCGAGGAGGGCGGATCGGTCGTGCTCGCCCCCTACGGTGACCGTTCGTTCTACGGCATGAAGGCCGCCGATGACGCGAGGTTCAGTGCGATCTTGACCGCGATCAGCTCGAGGTCCGTAGAGGGGCGGTCGGCGTGAGGCCCGGTTGGTGGTCGTAGGCGGACGTCATGAGCTTGTCGGAGGCGCCCGCGTCTCGACGGATAAGCAGGACGCGCAGGCGCAGCGCGACGCGCCGGTCGCGGCCGGTGTGCCGGCGGAGCGGATCTACGTTGACGTCGGCCTCACCGGCAGCAACCGCGTGCGGCCCGCGCTGCGCGAGGCCCTAGCCGCGTGCGACACCGGCTCGACTCTGTTCGTGACGAAGCTCGACCGGCTCACCCGCTCGATTACCGACGCACGCGACATCGTGGACGAGCTCACGCGCAGGGAAGTGCGCCTGAACATCGGCGGGTCGCTGCACGACCCGAACGACCCGATCGGGCGGCTCCCGTTCAACGTGCTGGCGATGATCGCGGAGTTCGAGGGCGACCTGATCCGCGCGCCCGCAGTCGAGTTAGCGACGCTCCGGGACGTCGATGGACGCCCTACTCGGGCCAGACCGCGAGGGGTGGCCGCACGGCGCGTTCGGGTTCGTCGGTGACGGTGACGCGGGTGAAGCCGGCCGCGTGCGCCATCGCAATCAGGACCAGCTCGGCCGCATCGTGGTCGAGGTCGATAAGTGCCGTCCTGAGTTCGAGGGAGGCGCCGCTACTGAGTGCGCCAGCAACGCGCAGCACACTCAGTGATGACGGGGTGAGGTCGGCGGTGGAGTGGTGCGCGTCGAGCGCTGTCGTGGTCCAGACTTCGGCCGCCGTGGCGCCTGTGGCGGCGGCTGTCACCGCGGCGAGCAGGACGTCGAAGTCGATCGCCCAGGTGTCCCACGCGCGATCGTGCAGCACCCACGGGGCGGTCTCGTCCGCGAGGCCCGAGCGGATGAGGAGTTCGACGGCGGCGGATCGCGCGTCGTCTCCGAACGCCCAGGTGCGCAACTGCTGATCCTTGTCCTCGGTCATGCTCACTCCGTCATCCTGCCGGGCGCCTGTGGTGCGGTCGGGGTCCCGCTGTCCACCTGTGTGCAGGCCAGCCCGGAGGAGAGAGCTGGACTGTGCACAGGTGGTCAGGGGGCGTCCGCGATCTAGTCGTGGTGTTCGTTATCGACCGGCGTCGGCTCCGCCGGATCGGTCATACGGGAGCTGCGCCGCGCACGTGCAGGCGCAGCGCTCTTGCCCGGAGCGCGGGCGCCGGTTGCGCGCAGATCCTTGTCGCTCCATCCGGAGGCGAGCGCAGCGTCCCATGCTTTGCCGTGCGCGTCGCGGGCGTCCTTGAGCTGCTGTTCGGCCGCGTCGACGTCGTTGGTCGCGGCGACCAACGACCGGACGGCGTTCACACGCACCTCGACCGAGCGCTCGAGGATCTCGCGTGCGGACGCTGCTGCGGATTCGGGGTCGATCATCTTGTCTGCCATGCCCCGCAGATTAACGGCGCGCGCTGCGCCTGTCATGCCCCGATCCTGCTGCGCGGATCGAGCGCCCACCACCTGCGGTGTCGAAGTGTTATCGGTTCAATCGGAGGAGCAAGCTGTCGACTTAGGTACCCTAAGTTGCTTGGCGGCCTGGCGTTGCGCTGGGCCGGTGAGCATACTGGTCGTATGGTCCCCGCTGGCTGGCGGGTTCGCTGCGCTGGGCCGAAGGACGGGGATGTGATGACGGAGTCGAGCCGGTTGTTCGGTCGGAAGCGTCGTCCGAACGTTCCGCCGGAGCAGCGTCGGGAGAAGAAGTACGTCGTGCGGGTGTCCCCGGATGAGGATGCGATGTTGCGTGCTCGGGCCGAGGTTCTGGATGTGACGGTGCCGCGGTTGATGTTCGAGGCGGCGATCGATCCGCAGGTGCGTTCGGACGTGGAGTGGAAGTCGGTCGGTTCGGAGCTGATGCAGCTGCGGACGCTGATGGGGCGTCTTTCGAGCAACATGAATCAGCTCGCTCGCTTCGCGAACACCGAGGGCCGTTTCCCTGAGGAAGCAGTGCAGGTGGCGGCGGAGTACCGGGCGCTGGTGCCGCGGGTGAACGAGACGCTGCGACGACTGGCCGGCCAGTGATCCCGAACGTCACGTACGGCGGGGACATGGGCGGTCTCGTGCGCTACCTCGCGGGGGAGGGGCGCGCGAACGAGCACACCGAGCAGCACTTGATCGCGGGGGACCCGGCGATTATGGCGATGCACGGGGAGAGCGTCCTCGATCAGGCGGAGGCTGCCGCGATCGCGGCGGAGTTGAACGAGTACAAGAACTTTTTCGGTGTAGACGTGACCCGCCAGGAGAAGGTGTTCGACAAGGACTCCGGCGAGCAGATCGGCAGCAAGCGCGTCGCCGCTGACGTCTGGCACTGCTCCCTCTCGCTGCGTGCGGAGGAGGGGCAGCTCACCGATGAGCAGTGGGGACGGATCGCGACCGATTTCGTGGACCGGATGGGGTTCGCCGGTGAGTCCTCAGGGAAGGCTGATTGCCGGTGGATTGCCGTGCGGCACGGGCTGTCGAAGAACGGCAACGACCACATCCATATCGCTGTCTCCGCGGTGCGCGCCGACGGGACGAAGGCGCACGTCGCTTACGACAAGGCGCTCTCGCAGAGGGTCAGTCGGCAGCTGGAAAAGGAGTACGGGCTCGAACCGTTGCACGCGCCCGAGCGTGAGCTGGGGGAGCGCGGCGTGCAGCCGGGCGCGCGCGAGTCCGCGCAGCGCCGCGGCGCGGTCGAGGTCGACGCTCACCGGCTCGAGCGCGCGGTCCGCTCGTCGGCATCCGCGTCGGCGGACGAGGCGGAGTTCGTACGCCGGATGCGCCAGGCCGGCGTGCTCATCCGCCCGCGCTACGCGGCGGGCCGCGACGACGTCGTCGCCGGCTACTCGGTCGCGTTGCGTCCCGAGAAGGGCACGCGCGTGGTGTGGCACGGGGGCGGGAAGCTCGCTCGAGATCTCACTCTCCCGGAGCTGCGGAAAGGCTGGCCGGACTCACCACAGTCCGCGCAGACAGCGGTCGATGAGTGGCGCGCAACGGCAAAGAACCCGTGGCGCTACGAGCCCGTCGCGCCCGGCCGCGAATCGACCGAGCTCTCCAGTGATCTCTACTCGTCCTACGCGGAGGACATGGGGCGGCTGCACGACTACCTCAGTCGAGTGGACCCCTCCGATCGCGCGACGTGGGCGCACGCAGCCCGCGAAGCATCGGGCGCCTACGCCGCTTGGTCGAGGCGCCTCGAGCCGACACCCGGGCCGCTCGCTGAAGCATCACGGACCCTCGCCCGCTCCGCGCATCTGCGTGCGTACGAGTCGACGCCGCGGCCGGTGGGGATGCCGTCGATGGCCGGCTCGACGATGCTGATCCTCGCGACCGCCGGGAAGCGGAACAAGGCTGCCGAGGAGGCCATGCTGTTGCGCCAGATCGTGCGCACCACGCGAGCGATCATGGACGCTCACAAGGCCGCCGGCGACGCCCGCCGCACGCGCGAGCTCGCGGGGACGATCCGGAACCAGCTGAAGACGGTTCACGAGGGCTACAGCGCGCAGATCCAGAAGAACGCCTGGGACGCCCTACCTGAAGACACCCGCCGCGCCCGCAAGACGGTGCAGGCGAGCTTCGCGACCGGGACTCCCGTCCCGACGAAGCTCGCGAAGGCCGAGCCGAACGTCACCTCAACCGCTGCCCCGCAGCACGGCATCGAGCCGCGAGAGCGCGACGGACGCGACCGCTAGATCGACACCAGTGAAGGGGAGGAATCACTATGGCTGACGACGACGGAGGCGTGGAGGAGTCCATTAACTCGTCCGCGCGGATCGCGCTCACTATCGCGATCCAGCTCGGCGAGAAGCTGGCCCGCGCGTACCAGGACGCGATGCGAGAAGCGCAGCAGCGCAGTGCGATCGAAGCACGCGCGCTCGCAGCCCGCTACGAGGGCGAGCGGGCATCCGCGCGTCAGGCGGTGTCGATCGTTCACGATTCCCAGTGGTGGGATCAGGCGAGCGTGCGCGACGTCGCCCGCGTCGCGGAAACGGCGGCCGCGTGGAAGGACGCGGACCCGCAGATCGCGTCCGTTAGTGCCTTGATCGCGTCGGAGGCAAAGGAGCGCTACGGCGTCGACGTCGCCACGTTGCAGGGCATCGCGCGCGACACCCCGACCGAGCTGGACCTCGCGAAGCATTGGGCCACCACCGCAGCGCCCGAGGGGTACCACCGTCACGACGAGGACCGTCTCGCGATGACTGTCGGTAACGCCCGAGAGCCCAGCCCCGCGGCCGAACGTGCGCTCGTCGCTGACTACCGCGCGGCGGTCGCCGGCGACATCCCCGCGCTCGAGCTGAGTGTCGCCGAGGAGTGGAAGCGCGCCAACGATCCGGTCGGCTACCAGGACTACCGCGTCGAGACGGCCGTCGCATTCGATGACAACGGACGGGTGCAGCCGGCGGACCCGGCCGTGGCCGAAGCCGCCCGCGCGGCACTCGTGCAGGAGTGGCGCACCGAGCAAGCCGGCGGATCCGCTGTCGTGCCAGATGCCGAACGGGCCCAGTCTAAGCGCGACGTCACCGAAGCTCAGATAATGATTGCTGAGGCCGACCGCCTCGACCGCGCCAACGACGCATCCGCCCAGGTCGCTCCGACGGAGATCCCGATCGACGCTGGGCGTCGCGCCGACGAGCTCGAGCAGCAGGCCGCCCAGTACGACCGCGACGCCGAGGCGGGCGGGACTCTCACACAGAGCTCCGACGAGCTGCGATCTTTGGCTGAGGATGCTCGAGCTCAGGTCGCGCTTTACCGTGACGACCGCGATGGCCGTAGCGCCGCCGACAGCGTTCCTGTGGTGTCTGGCGAGGGGCGCTCGGCCTCAGCCCGCTCCGACGGGGAACTCGCGTACGACAGCGCTGAGCGCCGGGCGCACACCGCAGCGGCGATGCAGGCCCAGGGCGTCCCGCAGGAGCAGGTGGATGCACTGATGACCATGGACGCGTCGTTCGCGAGTTCCGCTCGTGGAGCAGCCCCCGCAGGGCGCACACGAGTCCCGTCGACGCGCGGCGGACGTGGGCAAGGCCGCCAGATCGAACGGTCCGAACACGGCCGCTGAGAACGGGAGAATCGACTTCATGCCTTCCGACGCTGTCAGCCTTTCCGCCGATTACGCGATCGTGCTGATTCGGCTCAAGGAGCGAGTCCGTACGGCGCAGTACACGGCGCAGCGGACGGTCAACACGCAATTGATCGAGCTGTACTGGAGCATTGGGCACGAGATTCTCCGCCAGCAGGACGAGCACGGGTGGGGGAGCGGCGTGGTTGGTCGTCTCGCCGATGACCTGCGTGCTGAGTTCCAACAGAGCAGGCCTCAGCGCCGACCGCCGAGGGGGCATAGCTCGGGTGGAGGGTGAAATCAAACGACAGCGTTAGCGCCGCGCACAAACCGCCGAGACAATGCGCTCTCTGGCGTCCCCGAAGCGCAGAACAGCGCCCGAATGACCGTCGATGCATCCTTCTCGACACCAGCGCGCGATTCGCTCACGCCCGCACGACGGTCCTCCGCAGCCGCAGGGTCGCGGGCATGAGCGCATCATCGAGCGGCCCGAGCAGGCTGCAGGCGCGGACCAATGACGCGATTCTGATACAGTCCTATGTAAAATTCTTGATACAGGCGACAACCGTGACAAGCAGGAACGAGTACACATGACCGAGTCGGCAGAGGCATCCAGGAAGACCACGGCACGGATCGTTTGGGACACGGCAGACAAGTACCTACGCAACATCGTCGATGAGGAGGACTACGGGGACTACATCCTGCCGTTCACGGTCCTTCGTCGACTCGAGTGCATGCTGGCCGACAGCAAGGACAACGTCATCAAGTATGTCAAAACCCTCTCCGGCATGCCTCCGCACCTCATCGATATTGCGGTCAAAGACCGGTTCGGCCTGGGCTTCTACAACATCTCCCTGCTCGACCTTGCGACCATCGCCTCGGTCGACGACAACGTGGACAAGTCGCTTAAGAGCTACATCGACGGCTTCTCGAACAACGTCGCTGACATCTGGGTCTCGTTCGACTTCAACCGCCGAGCGAAGGTCCTCGCCGACGCCAACCGCCTTCACGCCGTCGTCAAACACTTTTCAACGCTGCCGCTCGGGCCGAAGGAGCTTAGTGATACGGGCATGGGTGACGTCTTCGAGGACGTCATGTACCGGGCCTTCAACAAGAAGGGCAAGGCCGCGGGCAACTTCTACACCCCACGAGACGCCATCCGGCTCATGGTCGACGTGCTCATTAGCAACGACGACGACACCATCGCGTCCGACCATGCCGCTCGCTCGGTCTATGACCCGACGGCAGGCTCGGGTGGCATGCTGCTCATCGCGCAGGAGGCGCTGAGGCGCACCAACGAGAAGGTCGACGTAACCCTCTACGGTCAGGAGCTCATGCCGTCCGCTTTCGCGCTCGGCAAGGCGGACCTGCTGATCCAAGGTGGTCGACCCGATGCGATTAAGAAGGGCAACACGCTCGTTGAGGATCTCTATGAAGGGCAGACCTTCGATTACGTGCTCTCGAACCCGCCGTTTGGAATCGACTGGGAGGTCGAGGAGTCGTCGGTGCGGGAGCAAGCCAAGGCACCTGGATCGCGCTTCAGCCACGGCCTCCCGAGCACCTCCGACGGTCAGATGCTTTTCCTCGCCCACTGTGCATCGAAGCTCAGTCCAGCCGACAAGAACGGACAGGGCGGCCGTGCGGCAGTTGTATCTAACGCATCGCCGTTGTTCAATGGCGACAACGGGCCGAACTCGATCCGCCAGTGGCTCCTCGAAGAGGACCTCATCGACGCGATCATTGCCCTGCCGACGAGCATGTTCTACGGCACCGGCATCGCGACGTACGTCTGGATCCTCGACGCGAACAAGGATTCGAAGCGCGAGGGCAAGATCCAGCTCATCGATGGGTCCGGGCAGTGGGACTCGCTGCGCAAGCCCATGGGCGACAAGCGCCGCGAGGTGAGCAAGGACCACCGTGCCAAGCTGCTGGAGGCCTACGAGGCGTTCGAGTACGCGGATCCGACAATCTCGCGCGTGATGACGCCCGAGGACTTCATGTTCCGCGATGTGCCCGTATACAAGCAAGTACGCTTCACAACGCACTTTGACGACGGGACCGTTGCGACGCTCTGCACCCGGCGTGACTTTACCGACGGTCACCTCGCAGTCCTCAAGTCATTGGACGGCACGCCGTGGAACGAACTGCCGACGTCGTTCCCGCAGGCGGCGAGGGCAGCTGGGCTCAAAACTACGGTCGGGCTAATCGACGCAGCCATGAAGGCCCTCGCCAAACCCGACGACTCGGCGCCGCTGGCAGTCGACCGCAGAGGAAATCCGGTCATCGCGGACGGCTGGAAGATCACCGAGCGGGTACCGCGAAGCGAGGACATAGGGGGTCACATGGAGCGAGAGGTATTGCCGTTCGCACCGGACGCGAAGTGGGACGAGAGTAAAGCGAAGGACGGAACCGATATTCCGTTCACACGGATCTTCTTCGTTCCCGCACAGCCGCGGCCGCTTGCCGAGATCGACGCCGCCGTAGAGAAACTCATGGGCGAACTAGCTGAGATGTTCGCAACGGTGAAGTCGGATGACTGAGGTAGTGACCACCGTGCGGATCGGAAAGTTTGTAGATCTCGTGAACGGATTTCCGTTCAAGTCGGATTCCTTCGTGTCTGAAGGTGAAATGCCACTCGTGCGAATCCGCGACTTGCTCAGTACGGAGTTCGAGACGTTCGTACCTCGAGCTTCGGTGCCACAACATGTCTTGCTGAGAAAAAACGACGTCGTCGTCGGAATGGATGGCGATTTCAATGTTCGCCTGTGGGATAGGGGTGAGGCGGCCCTCAACCAGCGACTTTGTTTGCTGAGGGCGAGGGCAAACTGTGATCCGCGCTACGTCGCGTATGTGATGCCAGCGGAACTGCGGGCGATCAACGAGCTCACCCCGTCGACCACGGTCAAACACCTCTCGTCCAACGACGTGCTGTCAGTAAAAGTTCCTGATCTTGACCTCGATAGCCAGCGTACCATCTCCGATTACCTCGACCGTGAGACCGGAGAGATTGACGCAATGATCGGCGGCCTGAAGGAATTAACGCATGCGCTCCAGAGCCGCGCAGCTGAATCGACTACGAGGCTAGTACTTGGCCTTCGCTCTTCTCATGCTTCTGATGGATCGGATGCCCACTCACCGCTGTCCGGCATCCCCGACCATTGGGGCCGAACGAAGTTCGGATACGACTTCGTCGAGAGCACCGAGCGAAATGGCGACGACCCGCCTGGTCCGCTGCTCTCGATCTCCGAGTACCGGGGAGTGGAGCTGAACACCCGCACGGAGGGTCAGCAGGCGTCGCTCGATGTCTCGATGTACCGGGTGGTGAGACCCCGCCAGCTCGCGGCGAACATGATGTGGCTCAATCACGGTGGCCTTGGAGTCTCGTCCGTCACCGGGTACATTAGCCCGGACTACAAGGCGTTCTGGATCTCCGACTGCTTCGAGCCCCGCTACGTCCACCATCTCTTTCGGTGTTCGCGGTACATCGACTACTTCGCCGCAATCGCGACCGGGGTCCGCCCGAACGCTCAGCGCGTGACGAAGACGGTGCTGGACGCGACCCCGGTCCCGCTGCCTCCCCTCGATGAGCAGATCAGGATCGCCGACGAGCTCGACGCGGCGACCACGCACGTCGACGCCATGCTGGCGAAGGTCGCCGACCTCAAGTCCCTGCTCCTCGAGCGCCGCGCCGCGCTCATCACCGACGTCGTCACCGGCAAGAAGGAAGTCGCATGAGCCACGCGCAGCTGATGGAGCTGGAGTTCGAGGGCAACCTCTGCTCCGAGCTGGCCGAACGAGGCTGGCTGTACGAGGACAACGGCAAGCCGACCGGCTGGGACGTCGGCCTAGCAATGGTGCCGGCCGACGCGCTGCACTGGCTGGCCATGCAGTACCCGGACGAGTACGAGAAGGCCGTCCCGGGCGACCTGGCCGGTGAGCTGCGTGCCAACGCCGAGCGCAAGCTCCTCGACCACGTCACCAAGGAACTCGCCAAGACGACACGGATGGACCCGACGACTGGGCACCCGGTTGGAGGTCTCCTCGGTGTGCTTCGCAAGGGCTTCTCCTACGCTCAGATCGGCCATCCAACGGCGAAGTTCGGCCCGATGATGGCCTTCCCTCCCGCCAATCCGAACCTGACCGAGGTCGTCGAGGCAGCTGCGGCCGTCCGACTGCGGATCCTGCGCCAGGTGCGCTTTGACACGAAGACCAACGAGAGCATCGACGTGGTGCTCCTGGCCAACGGGCTGCCGATCGTGACGCTCGAGCTGAAGACCGACAACACGCAGACGGTCAACCACGCGATCCGCCAGTACAAGGAAGACCGCAAGCCCGCCAGGAGCCGCCCGCTTCTCGCGCCCGGACGCGCGCTGGTCCACTTCGCGGTGTCCAATGACCTCGTCTACAAGACGACCAAGCTGCAGGGCGGCGACACAGTCTTCCTGCCGTTCAACCAGGGCGACGACGGCCATGAGGGCAATCCGCCGTCGGCGAGCGGCTCGTCGACGAACTACCTTTGGCGCGAGACCCTTGCGCGACCGACCTTCATGCGCATCCTCAAGGATTTCGCGCTCTTCGAGCCGAGCAAGTCCGGCACGAAGGACGCCGGCCGGCTCGTCTTCCCACGGTTCCACCAGCTGCGGGCCGTCGAGCGCGTGGTCGCCGACATCGAGGCGAACGGCCCGGGCAAGCGGTACCTGGTCTGGCACTCCGCGGGTTCCGGTAAGACCAAGACCATCGCGTGGCTCAGCCACCGCCTGATTCGGCACATGAGCGCCGACTCAGAGTCGACCTTCGACTCAGTCATCGTCGTCACGGACCGCACGGTCCTGGACGAGAACATCCGCGACGACATGAAGCTCGTGCAGTCAAGCAAGGGCCTCGTCGTGGCCGTGGGCGAGAAGTCGGGGGCGAAGTCTCCACAGCTTAGGAGGGCACTTCTCGAGGGCGACCATATCGTCACCTGCACCCTGCAGACCTTTCCCGAGGTCATGAAGCTCATCGAAGGCACCGAGGAGCTGCGGGGCCGGCGCTGGGCCGTTGTCGCGGACGAGGCTCACTCGTCGCAGTCGGGCTCCGCGGCCAAGCAGCTCAAGGAGCTACTTGTGGACGTCGAGACCGACCCCAACGAAGAGATCAGCGCCGATGACCTACTCGCCGCTAAGGACTCGGCCATCGCGGCGTCGGCGAACATCACCTTCGTCGCCTTGACCGCCACGCCAAAGGGAAAGACTCTCCGGCTGTTCGGCACCCAGGTTGGGGATCGCTGGGAGGCATTTGACACGTACACGATGGCCCAGGCGATTGAAGAGGGCTTCATCCTCGACGTCCTCACCAACTACTCGACCTACGACATGTTCCTCCGGGTGAAGAACACCTTGGAGGGCGAAGAGTCGGAAAGCGAGATCCAGGTCAACACTGGTGAGGCTGTCTCCAGCATCGTCCGCTATGCGAGGCTGCACCCGACCGCCATCGCGCAGAAAGTGCGGGTAGTCGTCGAGCATTTCCGGCGGAACGTGCAGCCGCTGCTCGGCGGGCAGGCTCGCGCCATGGTTGTGACCAGCTCGCGCATGGAGGCGCTGAGCTGGTCGCGAAAAATGGACGCCTACATTGCCGAGAAGGGCTACGACCTGCACACCCTCGCAGCGTTCTCCGGCTCGCTCACCGACGAGGACGGCGAGAGCGTCACCCAGGTCTCGGTCAACGGAGTGAGTGACGTCGGCAGGGCGTTCCGCGAGCAGGGCGTCTACCGCGTCCTCATCGTCGCAAATAAGTTCCAGACGGGCTTCGACGAGCCGCGGCTCATGGCGATGTACGTCGACAAGAAGCTCTCCGGCGTCGCGACCGTGCAGACGCTGTCCCGGCTGAACCGCATCTACCCGGGCAAGACCGCGCCGATGGTCGTCGACTTCCGGAACACGCCGGCGAGCGTCCAGGCGGACTTCAAGCTGTATTACTCCGACGCGCACGTCGACGGCGACGTCGACCCCAATGCGCTGATCACCGTGGGGGAGCGGCTCGACACGGCAGGGCTCTACACGCACGATGAGATGGACGCGGTTGCCGACGCCTTCCTCCAAGACGCCGGCGGCGAGGCGATCGCCAAGGCAGTGTCCCCGATCAAGCACCGCTGGACCGGTCAGTGGCGTCAAGCCGTGGTAGCGAAGGACAAGCGGCGGAAGAAGGAGCTCGAGGCGTTCCGCGCCGACGTGCGCGGATACCGGAACGCCTGGCAATTCCTCAGCCAGATCGTCGACTACCAGGACCCCGAGATGCACCGCCGTGCCATCCTCGCGACGCTGCTCGGCCGGAACCTCCACGCCGACGGCGACGACCGCGACGACAGCTTCCTCGAGGGGGTGCAGCTCTCAGGCGTGAAGCTCGTCCCGTCCGCCATCGAGGAGGACCACTCGATCAGCGAAGGCAGCGGCGATGGCATCGAGCTCCCCATCTTTGACGGCGAGTACGGCGGCAGCGCCGCGCCGAGGCGCGGCCCGCTCGATGAGGCCATCGACAAGGTCAACGAGATGTTCAAGGCCAAGGGCGTCGACGTAAGCCCGGGGAGCGTGTCCGGCTTCATCACGACGTTCTGGGGTTTCCTCGACGCCAACGAGGAGGCCGTGGCTATGGCGAAGAACAACACCCTCGCCCAGCTCAAGGCGTCCGAGGGATTCAACGGTGCCGTCGGGCTTGCGGTCCTCAAGACGGTCAACGAGTCCAAGGAGATCCAGTCGTACATAACCGACCCTGCCTTCATCGGTCGAATCACTGACATCGCGGCGGACGCGCTCCATGCTCAGCACCGATCCGCCGCAGATTCGGGCTTCGATACGGAAGGGGACTGAGCATGTACGAGGCGGGTCAGCCCGGTTTAGGCGACGTTATCCGCGACGCCCGGAAGAAGCAGGGGTGGTCCCAGGCAGAGCTTGGTGAGAAGTCAGGGGTGTCACGCCCTACGATCGCACGTGTTGAAGCGAACAACGACGTGACCACCGCGACCATCGCGAAGGTGGCACAGGCGCTCGGCCTCAAGCTAGAGCTGAGATAGCTGGGCACTGCGTGTGGACGCTGCGATCGCTGGAAAGTTCTCGCAGCTCCTCACCGAGGACCAGCGCGCGGCCGTCGACGCAGGACGGGCGGAAACCGTCGAGACGACCGTCGAGGCCGCCGCCGTCGCCGGGATGATGGACGCCGACCAGCGCCGCGCCGACGCCGCCCGGGACGAGCCGGCCGCCCCGACCGATCAAGGCGGAGCGGGGAACGGGCAAGAGAACATCGATCAGGCGGCCGCGCTCGAGCTGCATGCTCGCGAGTACGAGGCGCAAGCCGAGGAGGGCGGAACGTCCGAGCAGGCGCCCGACCAGCTGCGCGCCCTCGCGGACGACGCCCGCGCTCAGGCGCAGCTGTACCGGGACGGCGCCGGCGCGCTGACCGCCGCCGATAACGCCGCAGCCTCCGAGCTCGCTGCCGCCGATAAAAACCTCAACCAGTCCATCTCGGCCGACGTCGAGGCAGTACATCTCGATCAGTTCGCGGCCGAGGCGGAAGCCGTCCGGCTCGACAGGTTTGACGACCGCTTCCAAGCAGCTCTCGACCGCGGCGACGTTGACGAGAGCGTGGATGTGTTGTTGGACGAGGCAGACCGATTCGATCGCCAGGCGGACGCCGGCGGAACAACGAAGATGACCCCGGAACTGCTGCAACGCCGCGGAGAACCGCGACGAGGCCGCCTACTTTCGGAACGAGCCCCTGCCTTCCCAGAGTGATCGTTCCACTTACGCCGTTCCGGCTGGCGCCGAGGGGCGAGCAAATGCGCTGCGCTCCGAGAGCCAGCTGTCGTACGACAGCGCCACTCGTCGCACGGCCACCGCGAACGAGATGAAGGCCCACGGGATCCCGCAGGACGTCATCGACGTACGCATGCGCGCCGACGTCGCCCAGGGCCGGCCAGCGAGCGAGGCGGTTGCACAGTCCGGACGTGTGAACGTGCCGAAGACCAGCCGTGGTCGTTCAGCTGCGCGATCACCGGAACGCAGCGAGCAGGCGCGCTAGTTCCTGTCGGCAATCCAGTCGAGGGCGTCTCAATGAGCGAACCGTCGGCCGCAGTGGCGGTATGAGAGCGTGGTCGACATGACGGCAGTGATTCCGAGTGAGTACCGCGCAACTCTGGACGAGCTGAAGCGGCACGTTCATGCTGCTCGGTTCCAGGCGCAGCGGAAGGTGAACACGGAGCTGCTGCGACTGTGGTGGCAGATCGGCTCCACGATTCTCGAGCGTCAGCAGCGGGAGCCGTGGGGAAGCAGCGTCCTCGAGCGACTCGCCGAGGATCTGCGGGCGGAGTTCCCCTCAATGAAAGGGTTCTCCCGCGCGAACATCTTCTACATGCGACGCTTCGCGGCGGCGTGGCCGGACGAGGACGCAATTGTCCAACGACCCGTTGGACAATTGCCGTGGGGTCACATCACCGAGCTCCTCGACAAGCTCGACGACCAAGAGTTGCGCGAGTGGTACGCCGCGAAGGACGTCGCTCATGGCTGGAGCAGACCGGTCCTCGGGCACCAGATCAAGACTCGGCTGCATGAGCGAGAAGCTGCAGCGCCGAGCAACTATGCCGGCACCCTCGCGCCGATCGACTCTGAACTCGCTCAGCAGATCACTCGTGATCCGTACGCGCTGGACTTCCTCGCGATCGACAGCGACGCCACGGAGCGAGAGCTGGAGGAGCGCATGGTCGTCCGCATCGCGGACACCCTCCGCGAACTCGGGCCAGGGTTCGCGTTCGTCGGTCGGCAGGTGCATTTCGAGGTCGACGGCGACGACTTCTTCGTCGACCTCCTGTTCTTCCATGTCGACCAGCTCCGCTACATCGTCGTCGAGCTGAAGACCACGAAGTTCGATCCGCGAGATGCGGGACAGCTCGGCTTCTACGTCGCCCTCGTTGACGACAAGCTGCGCGTCCTCGGCAAGCACGAACCGACAGTCGGGATCCTCGTCGTCACTGACAAGAACGACGCGGTCGTCCGTTACGCCCTGGCCTCCACCACTCAGCCGGTCGCGGTCAGCCGCTACGAACTCTCCGAGGAAGCCCAGGCAGCGCTGCCCGACGAGGCCTCCATCGTCGATGCGTTCACCAGGGAGGTGGCAAGTCCCGAGACTGGGTAGCAGGCTGACGACCGCAGAAGTCGATCCGGACTTTGGGATCAAGAGCGCTACGGGCTCTTTTCCCCGCTGAGGGCGCTTGACCACACCGGCAGGTGTGACCGGGGTCAACAGTCCCCGAGGTGCAGCTGCTGATGACCAGACCGGCTCTTCCCCGCTGGGCACAATATCCGATTATTGATATAACGTCAGTTTCTTGCATCCCAGTCGTGGATCTCGTCTACGGAGTAGCGCCGAATGCGAATGGCCGTCACGGCGAATAGGAACGATGTAGCAGTTACGCGAACCAGCAGATCAGCGTTGAGCGTCCGCATCACTTCCTCGAGCTGCGCACCTTTTTTGGGCCTGGGAAGGCCGGGGGGTAGTACCTTTTTCCACTCCACGTCATCTAGAAGTAGTCGTGGGACCGCTCGCCATTTCTCCTTATTTTTTCGCCGGCGAACATTTGTCCATAGGTCTCGGGAGAGAGGCACGAAAACTGTCGTCTGCCTCACAGTAGGAACGAGAAGAGCTGCGTACACCCGCATTTCCTGAATTGGGATACGCCCCAGACCTCTGATTTGTAGGCCATATCGCAGACCCTTGCCCCTTCGCGAACGAGAAACGACGTCCCCGAACTCGACTCTCGGCTGCGCTGCCGCGAAAATGAGGATGATTCCAAGGACGGTAGAGACGATGGCGACTCCAACGTCTATGACCTTGTTGAGCAACCATGGCCCACTCATGATCGAGTCCGTCGAGCTCAGTAGGGCGGCCTCCACTGCGTTCATCATCACGCAAGCATGGCCCACCGTCACGAAGCGGCAAGGCCGCGGTCTAACCCACTGCGGTCGCGTCACTGCCGGCAGCACGCGCCCGAGTGGACCTGATGCCACTTCCGGCAGTCGCCGATAATCGACGTTATGTCAGTATGTCTCGAAGAGACTCCGCTCGACGGGCTCCGAGGTGTGGGTGCACACGAGCCTCGGAACCCGTCGGAGTACCGCCGGCTAGGCGCCGGGTGCGAGGCCGAGCTGCGTGAGGATGCCGAGCTCGTCGCTGCTTCCCCAGCGCTCGGCGAGTTTGCCGTCGACGAAGGTGCTGATCTGCACGCCGCGGATCTTCACGGATTTGCCCGTCGGCGCGTGGCCCTGGAACACACCGGTCTGCGTGCCGGTCAGCGTGTAGGCGAATGCAACGCTGTCGTCGTCCGCGACGAGCTTCTCGACTTCGAGCGCCATGTCGGGGAACGCGGTCCGCAGGTCGCCGAAGAACGCGGCGTATCCCTCCGGGCCGGGTGCCTGGCCGGGCGCCGGGTCGTGATCGACCGAGTCGGGCGCGACGAGTGCGTCGAACGCGGCGAAGTCGCCGGCGTTGACCGCCTCGCCGAAGGCCTGCTGGGCGGCGATGTTCTGCTCGCGAGTCATGTGCTGTCACCTGTTCTGCACCGGTCCGGTGCCTCGAAAAGTGGTGCGGGTCGTTAGCGACGGTACGCAAGCCCATCGAGGGCGGTACAGGGCTTGCGCGCTCCCCCCAGCGCTTCCCACCGCGCTTGTAATAGGTGCGGTTTGTTCAGTATTTGGTTCCGTATTAGCGACCTCTTCGGCGAACTCGCAGTTAGAAGTCCGACCGCCGGAGTGAAGCCTCGTCTTGAGGCGCGGCTCGTGTGTGTTCCGTGGCGTCGTGTTACGCCACAGAAGCGGTTATCTGTGTGAACTCCTAGGTTGGCGGAGGCCGTATCGCCCCCGTCGTTCAGGAGTCCGCATGTTCTCGTCCCCGTCCCGCTCGCGCCTCGCCGCGGCCATCGGCGCCGTCCTCGTGGCCGGCGTGCTCGCGGGTTGCACCGCTCAGGCGGCGAACGAGCCCGGCGCCTCCTCCGCTTCCGGCACGCCCGTCGAGGGCGGCTCGCTCGTCTTCGCCGACATCGAGCTGCAGACCGACTTCCAGGTGCAGAAGGGCTTCAACTACACGCAGTCCAACGTCTTCCGCACCATCGCCGACCGGCTCACCGCCTTCGACCCGGAGACCGGCGAGGTGGTGCCGTGGATCGCCTCCGAGTGGAGCGTGAACTCCGACAACACCGAGTTCACCTTCACGATCCGCCCGGGCGTCACCTTCTCGGACGGCACTCCGCTCGACGCCGCGGCGGTCAAGGCGAACCTTGACCAGCTCGGCCTCGGCGACGAGGCGAAGAAGATCGTGAAGAACCGCGACTTCATCGGCTACGCGAGCTCGGAGGTGACCGGCGACGACACCGTCGTGGTGCGCCTCTCGGAGCCGAACGCCGACTTCCTCAAGGCGACCGCCGCCTCCACCGCGAGCCTGGTCTCGACCTCGACGCTCGCGCTGGACTACGCCGGCCAGGCCGACATCTCGAAGATCGTCGCCTCCGGCCCCTTCGTCTTCGAGTCGCAGGTGCCGGATCAGGAGATCGTCTTCGACAAGCGCGAGGACTACGCCTGGCCGTCGTCGATCTCGACGAACACCGGCGCCGCGCACCTCGACGAGGTCACCTTCCGCGCGATCCCCGAGGTCGGGCTGCGCGTCGGCGCCGTCTCCTCCGGCCAGGCGGACGTCTCGCGCGGCATCCAGCCGACCGACGAGGCCGCCGCGGCCGCCTCCGGGATCGAGCTCGCCGTCGCGCAGGCTCCGGAGCTCACGGCCAACTGGCTCGCCTTCCGCGGCGACGCCCCGGTCGTCTCCGACCAGGCCGTCCGCCGGGCGCTGCAGATCGGCTTCGACCGCGACGCGCTCAAGTCGACCGTGCTCAGCGACAGCTACCCGCTCTCGGGCTCGGTGCTCAACCGCTCCGCCCCGGGCTTCGTCGACCTCAGCGACGACCTCGCCTACGACGCCGACGAGGCCGAGAAGCTGCTCGACGACGCCGGCTGGACCGTCGGCTCCGACGGCGTCCGCGAGAAGGACGGCCAGCGCCTCGAGCTGTCGGTCGCCGCCAGCCCGCGCAGCGTCGTGATCAAGCCTGCCTTCGAGTTCATCGAGTCGGAGTGGCGCAAGCTCGGCGTCGAGCTGACCAACAACGCCGGCGACAGCGCCATCCTCGCGACCGCCCTCGGCGACCCGGCCTACCCGGCCATCGGCTCGCGCCAGTTCTACCTCGGCGGCCTCGGCCCGCTGTTCAGCGCCGCCGGCAACACCAACACCTACGTCTCGGACGACGAGCTGAACGGGCTCTTCGCCACCGAGCGCGCCGCGACCGACCCCGCCGCCCGCGACGACGTCCTCGCGGACATCCAGGAGCGCCTCGTGCTCGGCACCAACCTGCTCGTGCCGCTCTGGGACGAGGTGCAGGTGCACGCCGTCGGCGCCGGGGTCCACGTGAGCTTCGACGGCGGCACCGCTCCGCTGCTCCAAGAAGCCTGGGTGCAGAGGTAGCCGCGGTGCTCCGGTATCTCGCCGGCCGGGCCGGTCAGGCGGTGCTCGTTCTCTGGCTCACGTACACGATCGTCTTCGCGGTCGTGCAGCTGCTGCCGTCCGATCCCGTCACGATCTTCCTGGCCGGCGACGCCGGAGCCGACCCCGCGCTGATCCAGCAGGTCAGCGCACTCTATGGCTATGACAAGCCCTGGTACGAGCAGTACCTGCTGCAGCTGGCGAACCTGCTGCGCGGCGACTTCGGCTTCTCGCTCTCCACCGGCCAGCCGGTGCTCACCCGGATCGGCGACGTCGTCGGCAGCACCGTGGCGCTGGCCTCGACCGGACTGCTGCTCAGCATCGTCATCGCCGTCGGTGTCAGCGCGGCGGCGTTCCTGATCGACGCGCCGCGGCTGAAGTCGCTCGTGGTCGCCGTGCCGTCGCTGTTCAGCTCGGTCCCCGTCTTCTGGCTCGGGATCATCGTGCTGCAGGTGTTCTCCTTCCAGCTGCGGATCCTCTCGCTCTTCCCGGACGGGTCGCTGCTGTCGCTGCTCATCCCGGCCCTGGTGCTCGCGATCCCGGTGTCGGCGCCGATCGCGCAGGTGCTGCTGAGCGGCGTCGAGCAGGCGTCCGAGCTCGCCTTCGTGAAGACCGCTCGGGCCAAGGGCGCCCGGCCGCTGCGGGTCTTCCTCCGGCACGTGCTGCGCTCCTCGCTCGGCGCGACCACCGCTGTGATCGGCACAACCCTCGGGATCCTCCTCGCCGGCTCGGTCATCACCGAGACCGTCTTCGCCCGTCCGGGCCTCGGCTCGGTGCTGCTGAAGGCGGTGATCGCGCAGGACGTGCCGCTCGTGCAGGGCCTCGTGCTGCTGACGACGCTCGTGGTCGTGGTCAGCACGCTCGTGCTCGACCTGATCGCGCCCGTGCTCGACCCCCGCGTGCTGCGCACCCGCGGACAGAAGGGACTGGTGCGCCTTGGCGCTTGAGCTCACCCGGACGGCGGACGACCGCCGCGCCGGCCTCCTCCGCAGCCTGCCCGTCCCCGGGGCGGCCACGATCCTCTCGGCGGCGCTGATCGTCGTCGTCGTGCTCTGGCTGATCACGCCCGGCTGGTTCACCTCCTCCGACCCGCTGACCGGCGACTCCGCACAGGTGTTCCTCGCGCCGAGCCTCGCCCACCCCTTCGGCACCGACCACCTCGGCCGCGACGTGCTGGCGCGGATGATCTACGGGACGAGCCAGACCGCCCTCACCGCCGGCCTCGCCGTGGTCGTGGGGCTCGTGCTCGGCACGCTCGTCGGCATCGTCTCCAGCACCCTCGGCTCGTGGGCGGAGTCGGTGAGCATGCGCGTGATCGACGCCCTGATCGCGCTGCCGGCGTTCATGATCGCGCTGTTCGTCGTCTCGGCCTACGGCGCGGGCCCGGTGTCACTGGGCATCGGCGTCGGCATCGGCTCGGTCGTGCTGTTCGCGCGGGTGACCCGGGCCGAGGTCCTCCGGGTCCGCTCGCTCGACTACCTCGAGGCGAGCCTGCTGGCCGGCGCCGGCTACCTCCGCCAGCTGACCGGCCACGTGCTGCCCGCGATCAGCGGGGCACTCGTCGCTCTTGCCGTCGTCGACTTCGGCGCCGCGGTGCTGGCCGTCTCGGCGCTCGGCTTCCTCGGCTTCGGCACCCCGCCGCCCACGCCCGAGTGGGGACTGATCATCGCCGAGGGCCGCAACTACCTGGCCAACGCGTGGTGGATGACGGCGCTGCCCGGGACCTTCGTGCTCGTCGTCGTCGTCGCGCTCGGCGTGCTCAGCCGCTACCTCGGAAAGGCGACCCGTGCCTGACGCCGCCGGCTCCCCCGCAACCCCCGCCCCCGCCCTGCAGCTGGAGGGCGTCTCCCTCGACTACGGCGTCGGTCGCCGCTCGGTCCGCGCGCTCGACGACGTCTCGTTCTCGGTCCGCCGCGGCGAGATCGTCGCCCTGGTCGGCGAGTCCGGCTCGGGCAAGTCGACCATCGCGAACGCAGCGACCGGGCTGCTGCCGACCGGCGCGCGCGTCACCGCCGGCCGGCTGCTCGTCGACGGCGCCGACACGACGCGGCTCTCGGAGTCGCGCTGGAGCCGGATCCGCGGCCGCCGCGTCGGCCTCATCCCGCAGGACCCCGGCTCGAGCCTCACCCCGGTGCTCACCATCGGCGCGCAGGTCGCCGAGATCTTCGCGATCCGCGGTGAGCGCCTCTCGCGCAGCGAGCGCCGGGCCCGCTCGATCGAGCTGCTCGAGATCGCGGAGGTATCGCGGGCCGCCGACCGGCTGACTCAGTTCCCGCACGAGCTCTCGGGCGGCCTGAAGCAGCGCATCCTGATCGCGATCGCCTTCGGTCTCGACCCCGCCCTGCTGGTCGCCGACGAGCCGACCTCGGCGCTCGACGTCACGGTGCAGAAGCAGATCCTGCGCGTGCTCGACCGCCTCGCCGCCGAGCACGGCACCAGCGTGCTCTTCGTCACGCACGACCTCGCGCTCGCGACCGACCACGCCTCCCGCGCCCTGGTGCTGCAGCGCGGCCGCCTGGTCGAGGACGCTCCGGTCGAGCGGATCGTCCGCACCCCCGCGGTCGACTACACCGCAGAGCTGATCGCGCACGCCCGGGCGACCCAGACCGCTCCCACGCCGGTCGCCTCCGCCGCCTCCTCGGACACGGTGCTCGAGGTGCGCGGCCTCTCGAAGACCTTCCCCGGCCGGCGCGGAGGCGACCCGGTCGCCGCCGTCGACGACGTCTCGTTCTCGCTCGCGCAGGGCCGGACACTCGCGCTGGTCGGCGAGTCGGGCTCCGGCAAGTCGACGACCGCGCGGATGATCCTCCGCCTGCTCGACCCGAGCGCCGGCACCGTCCACCTCGGCGGACAGGACGTCACGACCGTCTCCGGCCGCGACCGGCTGGCGCTCTGGCGCACCGTGCAGCTCGTCTACCAGAATCCGGATTCGGCGCTCGACCCGCGCTGGACCGTCGGGCGGATCGTCGCCGAGCCGATCGCCGGCTCCGTCCCGCCGCGCGAGCGCCGCGCCCGGGTCGAGGAGCTGCTCGACGCCGTCTCGCTGCCGGACGGCGCGATCGACAAGCGGCCGGGTCAGCTCTCCGGCGGCCAGCGCCAGCGGGTCGCCATCGCGCGGGCGCTCGCTCCGCGCAGCTCCCTCGTGGTGCTCGACGAGGCGCTCAGCGCCCTCGACGTCATCACCCAGGAGCGGGTGCTGCAGCTGATCGAGCGGATCCAGCGCGAGCAGGGCGTCTCGTACCTGTTCATCTCGCACGATCTCTCCACCGTCCGCCGGCTCGCCCACGACGTGGTCGTGCTGCGCGCCGGCCGGGTCGTCGAGCAGGGCGGCTCGCGCGAGCTGTTCGAGGCGCCGCGGACCGACTACGTGCGCGAGCTGCTCGACGCCGTGCCCGGGCGGCGGCTGCTGAGCGACCACCCCGCGAGCCCGACGACCGCGGTCCCCGCGCCGACTTCGCCCACTGCCGAGGAGCCCCGATGAGCACCGCCCCGAAGCCCCTGCGCTTCTCCGCCTTCGTGATGAACACCGCGTCGCACATCCAGCACGGCCTGTGGCGGCACCCGGACGCGCGCCAGCACGAGTTCACCTCGCTCGCGCTCTGGACCGACCTCGCCCGGACGCTGGAGCGCGGCCGCTTCGACGCGGTCTTCTTCGCCGACGTCCTCGGCCTCTACGGACCGGCGCGCGGCGACTACACCGTCAACGCCCGCGAGGGCCTGCAGTTCCCGAGCAACGACCCCTCCGTGCTGCTCGGCGCGCTCGCGGCGGTCACCGAGCACCTCGGCCTGGTCTTCACCTCCTCGGTGCTGCAGGCGCACCCGTTCGAGTTCGCCCGCCGCGTCTCGACCCTCGACCACCTCTCCGGCGGCCGGGTCGGCTGGAACGTGGTCACCAGCGCGCAGGAGAGCGCCGCGTGCAACTTCGGCGCGGACGGGCTCGAGGAGCACGACGAGCGCTACCGCTGGGCCGAGGAGTACCTCGAGGTCGTCTACAAGCTCTGGGAGGGCTCCTGGGACGACGACGCGCTGAAGCGCGACAAGGCGCTCGGCCACCCGCAGGACGCGGTCTTCGCCGATGCGGGCGGGATCCACCGGATCGACCACGTCGGTGAGCGCTACCGCGTGGCCGGCCCGCACCAGAGCCCGCCGTCGCCGCAGCGCACGCCGGTGATCTTCCAGGCCGGATCCTCCCCCGCGGGCAGCGCCTTCGCCGCCCGGCACGCCGAGGGCCAGTTCGTGCTCACCCCCGGGATCGACAAGACCCGCACGCTGATCGAGCAGACCCGCGCCAAGGCCGCCGCGACGGGTCGCTCCGCCGAGGATCTCGCCTTCTTCCTCGGCCTCGCCTTCGTCACCGGCGACACCGAGGAGGCGGCGCAACGCAAGGCCGCGGAGCTCGACGAGTACCTCTCCAGCGACGGCTTCCTGCTGCACAGCAACCTCGCCTTCGACCCGAGGACCGGCGAGCCGCTCGATCCGGACACCCCGCTCTCGGAGCTCTCGACCGGCACCAACGTCAGCCACCTGCAGTGGATGCGCGAGCTCTCACCCGACCCGGACCCGAAGGTGCGTGACCTGGCGACCCTCGCGGCGAAGCTGCGTGGCCGGATCGTCGGCACGCCCGAGCAGATCGCCGACCGCCTCGCCGAGTGGCAGGACGCGGGGATCGACGGCATCAACGTCATGAACTGGATCCTGCCCGGCAGCTTCGAGGAGTTCGTCGACCACGTGACGCCGGTGCTGCAGGAGCGCGGGCTCGCCCAGCGCGAGTACACCCCGGGGACGCTCCGGCAGAAGCTGTTCGGGCGCGACCAGCTGCCCGACGAGCACCCCGCGCGCGCGTTCCGCGGCGCGTTCACCGGCGAAGGCACGACGGAGGCCGCCCGATGAGCCTCAGCACGGCCGACCTCGCCCGGTTCCGCGCCGTCATCGCCGACGTCGGCGCGGAGTCGCTCGTCCGCGAGCGGGAGCGCCGCCTGCTCCACCCCGAGATCGCCGCGCTCGTCGACTCCGGCTTCACCGCGCTGCGCGTGCCGGTCGAGTGGGGCGGCGGCGGCGCGACCCTGCCCGAGCTGTTCACCCTCCTGGTCGAGCTCGGCGCGGCCGACCCGAACCTCCCGCAGGCGCTGCGCGGCCACTTCGGCCTCGTCGAGCGCTTCCTCGTCGGCGGCACCGCGCGCGACGAGACCTGGCTGCGGCGCGCGGCCGCCGGCGCGCTGTTCGCCAACTCGCAGGCCGAGAAGGGCTCCGCGACGACGACGGAGGCGCGGCTCGTCCCGGTCGACGGCGGCGGGTGGCGACTGACCGGCCGCAAGTTCTACACGACCGGCACCCTCTACGCCGACTACACCTGGACCGGCGCCCTCGACCCCTCCGGTGAGCGCTACGGTGCCGTCGTGCCGACCGCCGCGCCCGGCGTCGAGGTGCTCGACGACTGGACCGGCTTCGGCCAGCGCCTCACCGCGAGCGGCACCACCGTCTTCGCCGACGTGCCGCTGGACGACGAGAACGTCTACCGCGTGCTGCAGGAGCCCGACTGGTACACCCTCGACTTCCGGCTGCTGCTGCACCTGCTGCTCCAGGCGACGATGGCGGGCATCGGTCGCGCCGCGCTCGAGGACACCCTCCGCTTCGTCCGCGGGCGCTCGCGCTCGTTCGGCGTCGCGGGCGAGAGCCTGCCCCGCGAGGACCCGCGGGTGCAGTCGGTCGTCGGCGAGCTGGCGAGCCGGGTCGCCGCGGTCGAGGCCCTCGTGCACGACGTGGCTCGCGACTACGCCGCCGTCCGCGAGCGCGAGCACGCCGACGAGGCCGAGCGCACCCGGGACTACGTGCGGGTGCAGATCCGCCAGTTCGAGGCGCAGCAGATCGCGGTGGCCGACATCGTCGCGGTGACCTCGCGCCTGTTCGAGGTGGGCGGCGCCTCCGCGGTGCTCACCGAGTCGGGGCTCGACCGGCACTGGCGCAACGCCCGCACGATCGCCTCGCACAACCCGGCGGTCTTCCGCCAGGCCGCCATCGGCGCCTACCTCCTCAACGGCACCGAGCCCGAGACCGACTTCCGCAGCACCGTCACCGCCGAGGAGCAGTCCGCATGACCCGCGATCCCTGTCCCCTGCTCTTCAACGCGTTCGTGATGAACACGCCCTCGCACATCCATCACGGCCAGTGGCGGCGGCCCGGATCGCGGCCCGGCGCGTTCGAGGACCTGGGGCACTGGGTCGAGGTGGCGCGGACGCTCGAGCGCGGGGTGTTCGACGCGATCTTCTTCGCGGACGTCGTGGGCACCTACGGGGCGGTCGGCGCCTCGCTCGAGGTGAACGCGCGCGAGGGCCTGCAGCTGCCCAACAACGACCCGTCGATCCTGCTGGCCGCGCTGATCGGCTCGACCGAGCACCTGGGCCTCGCGATGACGAGCTCGATCCTGCAGGCGCACCCGTTCGAGTTCGCCCGGCGGATGTCGACCCTCGACCACCTCTCGAAGGGCCGGGTCGCCTGGAACATCGTCACCAGCTACCAGGAGAACGCGGCCCGCAACTTCGGCCTCGACCGCCTGACCGAGCACGACGCCCGCTACGCGCAGGCCGAGGAGTACCTCGACGTCGTCTACAAGCTGTGGGAGGGGTCGTGGGACGACGACGCCTCGGTGCGCGACCGGTCCGGCGCCTACTCCCGGCCCGAGTCGGTGCACCGGATTGACCACGTCGGCGAGAGCTACCGGGTCGAGGGGCCGCACCTGTCGGCGCCGTCGCCGCAGCGCACGCCGTTCCTCTTCCAGGCCGGCTCCTCCCCCGCCGGGCGTGCGTTCGCGGCCCGGCACGCGGAGGCGCAGTTCGTCGGAGGCTCGACGATCGAGCAGACCCGCGAGCTGATCGCCTCGACCCGCGCGCTCACGGAGGCGGCCGGGCGCCGCGGCAACGACGTCCTGTTCTTCTCACCGCTCTCGGTCGTGGTCGGCAGCACCGAGCGCGAGGCCCGCGAGCGCGAAGTCGAGCTGGACGCCCTGACGAGCGTCGACGCTCACCTGCTGCACGCCGGGCTCAGCGTCGACCAGGCCGACGGCACTCCCTTCCCACCAGACGCGCGATTGCGCGACATCACCACCAACGGCAACCGCAGCACACTCGAGTCGATGATCCGGCTGCTGCCCGATCGCGACGCGACCGTCGCTGACCTCGCTCAACTCGCGGTGCGCCGTCACCAGCGGGTAGTGGGCACACCCGAGCAGATTGCGGACCGACTATCGGAGCTGCGCGACGCAGGCGTGGACGGGATCAACCTGGCGCACTGGACACTGCCGGACAGCTACGTCGAGTTCGTGGATCAGGTGATGCCCGTGCTGCGCTCGCGTGGGCTCGCACGGTCGCATTACGAACCAGGCGGACTGCGCGAGCGGCTGACGGCGTCGGCGCGGGTGAACTCACGACACCCCGCCGCCCGCTACCGCGGCGCATTCAAGGGTGGTGCAACACCCGTTCCAGCTTGAGCGAACGGCAGGACGGAGACTTCTCCCTCCGTTGGAAAGCTCTCCAATAATTGAGATTATGTCAGGGTAGGTGCCGCGCACCTGGAGAGGCATGGCAGTTTGCGGTCGCTGCTGCCGCCGTCGCCTACGCTGACGCCTCCCCGGCGTCCCGTCGGTGCTGGCGGGGTGTGACGCCCTTCTCGGCCAGGAACTGCCGGTTGAAGTTCGAGAGGTTGGTGTAGCCGACCTCGTAGCAGACCGCCGCGATGGACAGCGTCGTCGTCGTGAGGAGGCGCCCTGCGTGGGCGATGCGGAGCTTGCGGATGAGCTCGCTGAAGTTCTGGCCGGTGGCCTTCTTGAAGTACTTCGAGAACGTCGCCTCGTGCATGCCGACGAGGTCCGCTGCTTCGCCGACGCTGACCTGGCCGGCGTGGCCGGCGAAGGCGTACTCGAGGACGATGTCGACGATCGCGGCCGCGCGGTCGTCGAGCTGCGGCATGAAGAACTCCGTCGCCAGCGGGGTGCGGTCGCCGGCGGGTGAGCGAGCGAGCAGCGTGAGGAGCTCGAGGAGGAGCGTCAGCCGCTCGAGTCCGGTCGTGAGCCCGATCCGATTGATGATCGGTGCAGCGACCTCGGCGGTCGCGGGAGCGAACTCGATGCCGCGGGCGCTCTCGGCGAGGAGGGGCCTGATTTCCCGCGCGTCGAGCAGGTCGGCGCCGATCGACTGCTCGTCCTGCCAACCGCCGACCACGACTTCTCCCGCCTCTCCGCCGGCTCGCGCACAGGTGAGCAGCTGCGTGCCGCCTTCCTCTTCCTCCTGACCTGGGGATCGATCCCGTCGATCTACTTCGGCGATGAGATCGGCATGCGCTACCTCGACGGGCTCCCGGACACCGAGGGCAGCGTCTGGGACCCGCGCTTCAACCGCGCCGGCTGCCGCACCCCCATGCAGTGGGATGACCGGCTCCCCAACGCAGGCTTTTCCACGGCGCCGACAGCCGACCTCTACTTGCCGCAGGATCCCGACCCAGCCCGGCCGACCGTTGCGAAGCAGCTGGCCGATCCGAACTCGCTCCTGCACTTCGTCCGCGAGCTCGTCATGCTTCGTCGAAGCACGCCTGCGTTGCGCACCAATGCGTCGCGACAGATCCTGGCGGCGGGATACCCCCTCGCCTATCTTCGCGGTGGCACCCACCTCGTCGTCATCAACCCTCGTCGAGAGGCGGCGAGCGTCGACCTCAGCATCGCTGCGTCAGCGGTCCTGCTCACAGGTGAGGGAGTCACCCTCAGCAGGAACACCGCGTCGGTCAAAGGATTCGGTCACGGCGTCTTCGAGTTGATCGGCTCTTCCGACGTTTAGGTCACGGCTTCTTCGGTGATCAGACATCAGACCTGCGCGTCCGGCGGGAACATCCCGGTCGGCGGTGCCGTGTAGGGAAGCATGTCGCCTGGCCGGTTCTCGTCAGTTGACGTTGCGAACGGTCCGCTGGGTGAGAGCAGGACTCGCATGTGCGGGTCGAGGTGGTTGATCCAGTAGGCGCTGAGTGAGCCGGCGCTGGTGCGGATCTCTTCCCACATCCGCCAGAGGGCTTCGATGCGGGTCAGCGCCTCGACGCTGCTCCACCACTCAGCCGCCCACCGATCGCCGGCCGCCTGGCCCTTTGCCGTCACCCGGCGTCGGTAAGAGGGCCGGAGAAACTTCCGGACCCACTCGTCGGCGGATCCGAAGTACGTCGCCGGCACCTCTTCCTCGTCCTCAGCCTCCGCCTCGACGGGGTGCAAATTGACGGGTCGAACCGGGGCCGAGAACGCATCCGTGTCGACGTCGAACAGGTCCTCGTCGCTCATCGCTCACCCCGGAGAGTCGCGTCCTGGTCCACGTCGACGTCCGCCGCTGGCTGCGCCTCGAGCGGAGGTATGACCGTCACGACGGGCGACACCGGCGCGGAGTTCGCCGGTCCGCTGCTGGCGTCGTGGGCGGCGATGGAGGCGTTGATCGCGGCGACCTGCTCCTTCGGGCCGTTGTACCAGGGCACGGTGTCGACGAGGGCGGCGCGGGAGCCGGAGGAGAGCATGATCGCGCGTCCGCGGCCCATGCTGGTGAGGTCGGCGACTTCGAGGATCTTCTCTCGGCGCAGCGCCGAGGTGGTCGACCGCACGCCCTTGTTGTAGCTGGCGGAGGTGGTCTCCTTGTCGTAGGTGCCGATCAGCTCGGAGAGGGTGCGCAGGAACTCGTCTTCCGCAACGCCGCCGGCATACAGCTTCACGTTCGCGGCGGACCACAGCTTGAGCATGCCCTCCTTGCCGAACACGCCGACGCCCTGCGACCAGGACTGGAACACGGCCATGATCGGGATCCCGCGCGAGCCGTAGTGCGAGTACAGGTCGGGCAGATCCTTCCACCGGCACACGTTCGCGGCCTCATCCAGAACGGCGACGAGCGGCGTCGCCAGCCGGCCTCCGCGGGAGCGCGCGGCGTGCTCCTCAGCGGCCTCGATGGTCGCGGCGGTCAGGGCAGTGACGAGGGGTCCGGCGGTGCCGGCGCCCTCCTTCGACAGCGAGTACAGCGTCTGGGTCGACGTGACGAACGTCTCCGGGACGAACTGCTGGCGGGTGTCGTTCGGGCGGGCGTTCACCCAGTCGGCGGTCGCGGCGCTCTTCAAGCACACCGCCATGCCCTGCGCGGTCGAGTAGATCCCATCGCGGGCCTTCTCAGCGGTGTTCATGATGCCGCGGACCGCTCGCGCGTTCGTCGGGTAGCCGTTGTCGTGCAGGAGCTCGACGGGCGTCTCGTCCTCGACGGAGGTCAGCCAGAGCAGCACGTCACTGATCGGCCGGTTCCCGGCCGCGGCCGCGAGCAGCAGGTCGGACAGCAGCTCTTGGCCCTTGCCGTCGAAGTAGGCGTCGGTCTTCGCGTTCATCGCCCGGGTGCCGGAGGCGAAGTGCGTCGCGAGCTTCGCGGCCTTGGTGTCGTCGGTGACGTAGGAGAGGGGGTTCCACCACCAGGTCGCATCCTCGAACGCGACCCGCTGCGGGTCGAAGACCCACACGTGGCCCTTGGCGGCGCGCACGTCGCGGGTTGCGTCGAGCACGTCGCGCTTGTTCGACGTCGTGACCACGGCGCCGGGGGCGGCCATGATCGCGGGGATGACGAGGGAGGTCGACTTGCCCACGCGCGGGCCGGCGATCAGCAGCATCATGTCCTCGAACGAGGCGTAGAGCATCTGCTTCCCCAGGTGCAGCCGCCCCACCGGGACGCCGGGGTTCTCAGCGACACCGAGGCGGGCGGACTTCTTCAACGCTTCCTTGCGCATCATCGGCGCCAGATCGCGCGGCGTCGCCATGTATCGGGCGGCGTGGTCGACGCTTGAGCGGTTCTTCCGTCCGAGTGAGCGCATCCACACGAGCCAGAGGCCGACAAGGACGATGACCGCGACGGCGGCCGCGGCGATCATCGTTGCGGACGTCGACCACACCACTCGGCCGCGGAACAGGCCCGAGATGATTTCGAACGGATCGGAGGGCAGGCCGTCGTTCACGCCGTCGAGCTGCGACCCGACCGCGACGGCCACCCAGACGATGCCGATCGCAGCGATCGCCGCGAGGGCGGCGCCGAGCATCAGGCCGTCGTTGCCTGCCTTGCCGGGCTCGCGGCGGCGGTTGTTGGCGGTGGCGCTCATGCGGACTCCTCCGTGTAGATCGGGCCGGTCCACTGCGGGGTGCAGTCGTCGGCGGCTGCTTGGTGCGAGGTCCCCCAGGAGAGGACCGCGAGGCCCCGCTCCGCGAAGGAGACGGGAAGATCCGTCGTGTGGAAGCCGTGCTCCCCCGGAGCGGACCGCTGGCAGGTCCAGCGGTAGCCCTCGAAGGCGAGCGTCGACGGGCAGCTCACGCGATCACCCGGTCCCACTGGTCCCAGGCGACGAAGCTCGCCATGAGCCCGACGCCGGTCCAGCAGATCGTGAGCAGGAACCGGTCGCGGTCCGCCGTCCGCTGGCGGGCGCGGATCGCGCTGATGATCGCGGCGCCGGCGGCGCCGGCCGCGACGCAGCTCGCGCCGAGTGCGACGAGTACGCTCACGGCAGGATCTCGACGTTCACGGGATCGGTGGGCAGTGGCTCCGCTGCGCGGCCGGCGCGGGAGGTCGCGTGCCAGAGCTTGTTGGTGTCGTTGACCTCCTTCTCTGCTGCGGTCAGTTCGACGCGCACCGGGATACCGGGACGTCCGCCGACCTTGATCAGGAAGCGGCCGCGGCCGGGAGGCTCGGACTCGTGCCCGGATACGGGATCCCAGGCGGGCGGGTCCTGCCAGGAGGTGAGCATCCCCTGTTCCGCGATCGACATCGGCACGGCCGAGGTCAGCAGCGGCATTTCCGCGCCGGGGAGGCCGCCGCAGATGACCATGCCGGAGCGTTCCACGAAGCCCTTCGCCTTCATCTGATCCTCCTGGGAGGCCAGTGCGAGGAGGTCGGACATGGTGTGGCTGATCATCGCCAGGCCGACGCCGCGCGCACGGTTCAGGCGGGTGAGCGCGTCGACGCGATCGACCATGCCCTTGCCCGCGCGTAGCGCCCGCCACAGCTCGTCCAGGATGACGAAGTAGTGCCGTTGCGGTTCGAGCTCCGCGTCCGCGAGGGCGGCCGCGACGTTGACGGTCCCGAAGCCGGCGGACCAGCAGGCGAGGAGGATCGCGGCCTGGAGGTCGCCTTCGGAGTCGTCGATCGAGGACACGTTGTAGACGACGGGCCGGTCCCGGCGCATCGGCGTGGTCGTCTGCTTCGAGAACACCTCGCCCAGGCGTCCACCGGTGGTGAGGCCGATGAGGGAGGCTTCGAGGTTCTCGGTGACGTCCTTGTACTTCTCGATGTTGCCGCGGTCCAACGCGACCTGACGAATCTCGTCCGGTGCCTCCTGGATCACGCGCAGCAGGTCAGCGAGGACCGGCACGCCCTGGTGGTGCTCGTCCAGGTACTTCAGCGCCCGGTCGATGATCGTCTCTTCACGGTCGCTCGGCGGCTGGGAGCGGAGGATCGTCAGGAGCGCGGCGACCATCGTGTGCCGGCGGCCGTGGGCGTCCGCGAGGACCTGGTGCGCGAGGCGCTGCACCTTCGCGGCGTGCTTGCGCAGCCGGCCGACCTCCGCGATCATCGCCGCGGTGTCGTCGGAGACGCCGAGCGCGTCGACCTGGTGCGCGAGCTCGTCGGCCCGCTCGAGCGAGCGGTCGGCCTCGTCACGGAGGCGCTGCGCCGCCTCCGACGCCTCGCCGGGATCGAGGATGTTCAGGTACCCGCGGCCACGGCCGAGAGGAATGACCTGCCCGTCGAGGGCTTCGATCAGATCCACGTAGTCCGGCTTGAGGTCGCCCAGCACGAGCGGGATCGTGCCGTACCCGGCGAGGCCGGAGGCCATGCGGCGGGTCAGCGAGGACTTCCCCAGGCCGGGCTTGCCGAGCACGAACATCGACGGGTTGCTGATGAGGTTCGCGCGCTGGAACCAGCTGATCGGGTCGCAGCAGACGGAGGCGCCGGTGGAGAGGTTCTTCCCCAGTGGCACCCCGATCATCGGCGTACCCGTCCCGACCGAGAACGGGTACAGCCCGCACACCTGCACGGTCGTCCCGCGGAACTCATCAGCGGCCGTGACGTTGACGGCTTCACCACCGCCGCGACCGAGCCACCCGCGGATGCTCGGGCGCAGAGGACGGCGCAGCGCCGTCCCCTGGCTCTTCTTCTTCCCGCCGTGCGGGATCTCGATCTTCTTCCCCTCTCGGCGTCGGGTGCGCGGGGTGGTGCGCTCTCTGGTGAGCGTCGGGCGCTGAGCGACCGCTGCTACCGGGGCCGGAGCTTCGCCCTGCCCGCGCGCAGCCCGCCGCGAGGGTGCCGTCGTGTCGGTGCCGGGCTCTGCCGAGGACGACACGGCACCGGTGGGCAGGCCGTCGCCGGTCAGCTCCTCCCCCGTCGAGTCGCCGTGGGCGACGGTGACCGCTCCGTCCGGCAGGACGTCCTCGCCGGGCTCGAGCTCGTTGTCGCTGTTCGAGGAGAACAGGCGGGTGATCAGGCTCACAGGGACTCCCTCACTTCGGTGGGCAGGCGCAGGTGACGCGGGAGCACGAGCCCCAGCGGCAGACCCGCAGCGAAAACGGTGTCCTGCGACCCGAACGCCGGCCGCACCCGAAGACGCGCCGCGGCGGTCAGCGAGTCGATCGCCGCGCGCGCGTCCGCCTCATGCACAGCGTCAGTGGTCGTCGCGGTGACGATCAGGCCGAAGTTGAGCAGGCCAGCACCGGACGCCTCTTCCGCCGCGGTCGCCTGGGCGGAGCGGGTGGAGAGGGTCGAGCGGGCGGTGGGCTTGGTCGACGCGGAGCTGTTGAACTGCGCCGCGTTCAGGTCCGCCTCAACGATCGCCGCGGCGCGGGCCGGGTCGATGGGGCGGTACAGCAGGGTGACGCGCTTGCGGGCGACGTCGCGGTGCGGCGCGAGCAGGCGCGCGAGGATCCCGGACTGCACGACGCCGCGCGGCGGGGAGGTCATCGTCCACGACGTCGACACGGCGCCGTCATGCCGGTACGACTCCCACCGGGACTCCGCGGCCGCGGGGCCAACGTCCGTCCACGACAGCTCGGGCACGTCCCCGCAGGCGCGGGCCTCATCGATCAGGACGGCGGCGGCGGGGTCGTAGGCGATCCGGATCACCTCGCACAGCTCCTGAGCACCGAGCGGCCGTGCAGCGCCGGCCCCTGTCGCGGCGAGGCTCGTCGTCAGGCCAGGCAGGCGGGCGGCGAGGTCGGCCGCGACCTCCTTCGCGTTGCGGCGCTTCCCGCCGATGCGGGAGAGAGAGGAGAAGGTGATCGCGACGTAGGCGCGGATCGTGGCCGACCCGACCGGGTAGCTGCTCACGACCTCCGAGAGCATCGCTCGAGCGAACTCCGGCGCATCCGGGTCCATCGACCCCTCGACCTCCGACCGCAGGCGCGTGCCGGTGTCGGGGGCCGTCTCGACGGTGACGGAGGCGGCCTCGATGCCGGGCTCGTCTCCGAGGTTGGAGAGCCAGATGCCGTACTCCGCGACCTGGTTGTTGACCTGCTCCTGATCCACCAGCGCGGCGCCGTCCGGCTCCGTGGCGATCACGACGGTGTAGTGCTTGGTCGAGGGGACGTGCACGAGGGCGAACCGGCGCCCGTGCGAGTCCTCGTGCTCGGAGAGCTGCGACGCCGCAGCGAGTCCCGGGAGCTGGAACGTGCCCCACTTCGCCCGGCCCGCAGGGCCGGAACGGTAGACGTTCGCTCCCTTAGCCTTCGTGCGCATCCAGTTCACGCGATTCACCGTCCTTCCGAGGGCGCTCTGCCCGTGCTTGTCCTTCACCGAAACCGTCAGCAAGATCCCGCCGAAGATCGCGGCGACGATCAGCGCGGCCCCGAGGCCCGAGAACATCGACGCGATGATCGAGGAGAGGATGCCGACGAACAGCACGCCCGTGGCGAGCTGTCCGAGGCCGCCGAGTCCCGCGGTCTGCGGGCGACGCCAGTTGCCGTACGTTCGCGGCGCCTCAGCGCTGCGCGTGGGAGTCGTGGTGCTCATCAGTTCCCGCTCTCGTTGGCGCCAGTGGCGTCGTCCGTGGCGGCCTTGACCGCTCCTGCTGCGTGCTTCGCGCCCTCAGCGGCCTTCCCGGCCGCCATGACGCCGATTCCGATAGGACCGCCAGCCGCCGCAGCGGCGCCCCCGCCGGCTGCCGCTGCTCCGCCTCCGGCTGCCGCTGCTCCGCCTCCGGCTGCCGCTGCTCCGCCTCCGGCTGCCGCTGCTCCGCCTCCGGCTGCCGCTGCTCCGCCTCCGGCCGCGGCGCCTCCGCTGGCCGCAGCTCCGCCGCCGGCTCCTGAGGGAGCGGGCATCGCGGCGGGTGACCCCTTGCTGCCTGCGGAGGCGTTGCTGCCGCTCGGGGCTGAGCCGAATCCGCCTCCGCCGGGAGTGCCGCCGCCTCCGCCGCTGTCGCCGCCACTACGCGAACGGATTGCACCGGTAGCGATTTCGGCTGCTCCGCCCGCGGCTGCAGCTCCGAGGAGCAGGCCGGCCCCGCCTCCGCCGCCGCCCACCGAGGCGACAGCGGGGACGAGGAAGCGCATCAGCGCGGGCAGGGCCACGAGCGCGATGAGCATCAGCGCGAGGCCGGTGACGATCTGGAACAGTCCGGTGCCGTCCGACTTGAACAGGTCGGTGCCGGTCATCCGGAACGCGATCGCGTAGACGATCGCCGCGGCGGGCTTGTAGAGGATGAAGGCGAGGGTCCAGGCCATCGTCTTCTTGAACCACTGCTGCCCGATTTCGGTGTTCGTCACGGCCGCAGCGATCGGGAAGATGCCCGCGAGAACGACGAGCATCGCGCCGCGGAAGATCATCAGCGCGACCTGGATGTAGGTCATCAGGACAGCGAGCATGCCGAGGAGGAACAGGCCGATGAGGCCGATGGGCGATGTCGCGGTGAGACTGATCATCGCGAAGACGTTCGTGCCGAAGCAGTTGCTCTCACCGTTGGTGACGTCGCAGTTGGTGGAGTTGTTGAGGATCCAGATGGAGAACGCATCGCCCGCCTGGGTAGCGAGGCGGATCACGACGAGGCCTGCTCCGGCGACGGCGATCAGAGTCAGCACGGACCGGGCCAGGGTTCGCAGCTCGCCCGCGCGCTGCGTCCAGACCATGCGGCCTGCCGCGACGAGGATCGAGAGGATCGCGAGGCCGCCGGCGTACCACTCGAGCTGTCCTTGCACCCAGCCGACGACGCTCGAGGACTCGTTCAGGTGCAGCGCCAGGGGCAGGAAGCCCGTCACGAGCGCGGAGGCGGAGGAGAGCAGGAAGACAGCGAAGATGATGACGCCGATACGGCCCATGTGAGCCTCGCCGTCGCCGTGCCGGCGACGGGTGCTCATCATCACACCCGCGATGATCAGCGACATGACTGCGAGGCCCGCGGCGACCCACGTTACGTAGCCGAGGATCGTCTCGAATGCCTCCGGTGCGGGTGGTGTCGTTCCAGCGCCGTTAACGCCGCCTCCCCGGTCGACCACGGTCACCGGGGAGGGAACATTCACCCAGAGGGTGCCGAGCGAGACGATCGCTTTGCCGTAGCCCTCCAGGATGTTGTTCACGAACTGCTGCAAGGCGTCGTTCGATGCTTGCGAGACGATGTCCCCGATGCCGGCCGAGGACCAGCACGGAACGTCGAGAGGCGAGCAGGGTTCGCCTGCGGGTGGGGTCACTGTCATTCGGTACCTGCCCAAGGGATATAGCCGCCGAGGTTCTGCAACGCCGACGGGCGGAACGGGGGCTGACCGTCGTCGGTCAGGACCGACTTCCAGTCGCCGTCGACCCACTGCACGGGAGCGGGGAAGCTGAGGAGCTGATTGGTGTTCGAGCGGAAGGCGATGTCGATCGTCGCTTCGTCCGCGGTGTACGAGCTCACGCGGAAGCCAACGATCTGCACGCTCCCACCGGTGTTGCTCGGGGCGATCGCGGCCTCGATCGCCGCGTCACGGCCGGGGCCGGGCGCGGTCTGGCGCTCGAAGATCGCGGAGTAGAGGCGACCATCCGTGCCCATCGCCCAGATGTTGGCGACGGAGAAGAGGGCGCCTTCGACGGTGTGGGCATAGCAGCTACGCAGGCCGTCGTCCTCGATCACGCCGGGGCCGGCGGTGTCCGACGAGGGGGCGGCCATCGTTCCGACAATGGTCCACTCGGTGATGGGGGCGGCGGTGAGAGTGCCGCTCTCGTCGTAGCCCGGCAGGTCGCAGACGCTCGCGGCGTCCGCGTCGACCTCCGGAGTGGAAGACGTCTGAGGCGACGCGGTGGTGGCGGGCAGGCTCTGCCCGCCACCGCCGCCCAGGGACGTGACGGCGAGGAGGATTGCCGCCAGCGCGAGGATCCCGAAGATGATCGCTCCGAAGATGAATCCTCGACTGGTGAACGGGTTGCGCTGCTCCGTGTCGCTCATGACGTCGTGCCTTTCGTTGGTGGTGCCGTTGGGTTTCTGGGGGTGCTACGCGCCCATGAGGAAGCCGACGATCGTGAACGCGGCGGACACGATGATCACGCCGACGAGGAGGCGTCCGAGCCAGCCGCCGATCTCTCCGCCTTCGCCGCGGCGGGCGGAGACGGTCATGGTGACGCCGAGGATGATCAGGCCGACGACGGCGACGCCGAGGCCGACCCACTTGGCCCAGCCCATGACGGTCGTGAAGGCCTCGAATCCGGGGGGCATGCCACCGGGGCCCGGGTCCGGCACGACGGCGCCGAGGGCGTCCGCGGTGGTGAGGATGTCGGTTGCTGCGAGAAGAACAGACACGATGTGCTCCGTTTCGTATTTCTGGGTGATCACCGCCGCGGACGCGCCGGTGAAGCTGGTGGGCGTCAGGCCGTGGTGAGCGGGCCGTCCGCGAATCCGACGTCGAAGTGCAGGTGGTTCGGGGCGTCGGTGAACTGCGTGATGTGCTCGTAGCTGGTCGAGCGGCACTGGATCTGCCCGGCGCGCGAGCCCGCCGGGACCTGGGGGTCGAGGACGTCGAGGAGCTTGAGAGCGTTTGTGTCGCAGCCGGTGGTGGCGGTGCCGTCGAAGGAGAAGAAGTCGACCGCGTGGCCGCCGCCGTTGATCCAGTGGGAGGAGCCGGTGCCGGCGCCGAGCAGGCTCCCGGTGCACTGGCGGTTGAGGTCGGAGACGCCGACCTTCCCGAACGTGTTGAGGGCGATCGTGATGACCTGGAGGATCCGCACGTCGATGCCACAGTTCTCCTTCGCGGTTCCGGTGGCCATGTCGCGGATCTGCTGTGCGTAGCGGTCCTCGAGCAGGCGCAGCCTGCCCTCCTCCATCGCCGTCACTAAGCCGGCCGCGAGTGCCTGCGCGTCACCGGAGACGGCGACGCATCCACCGACTGGGGTCGGCGTCGAGGGTGCGGTGCTGGTCGGCTTCGACGGCACGCTGACCGGCGCTGTGGTCGTCGTAGGGGCGGTCGTGCTGCTGCCGAGGCTGTTGAGGTAGGTCATGATCGCCACGGCGTCGGAGCGGTACTTCGTGTAGTGGTTCGGGTCGGCGTTGCGCTGCACTTTGTTGATCGCGATGGAGGGCTCCATCGACTGCCAGCCCTCGACCTGCACGAGGCGGTCGTAGAAGGAGCCCGCCGAGGTCGTGGGGTCCATGCGCTGCTCGACGGTGCCCCAGCTCGACTGCTGCTGGAACAGGCCGATCGAGTCAGCGACCGACCCATCCGGGTTGATCGCACCGTCGCCGTAGCTGATGTTCACCAGGGAGGACTCCCCGATCGCCGTCTGCACGCCGAGCGTCTGCCCATCGGCGCCGAGCCCTTTCGCGGCGCCCGCGTTGACGATGAGCGCTGCGTTCACGAGCTGGTCGTGACCGTAGGTACCGACCTTCGCATCCGCAGGAATCGCGGAGACGTTGACCGGTCCCCCGCCAGGCAGGCAGGCCGCGGCGGCGGAGCCGCCGAAGAACAGCACCCACAACAGCATCGCGATCGCCACCACCGGCACCATGACCGCTGCCAGCACCCCCAGTCCCCCCTTCTGCACTGGGCTACTCCGAGCCCGGAGGGGTGATCTGATCGACGGCCCACGGGGCCGTCTCGCTCGGGCGGTGGACGTAGACCGAGTACTCCCCCGCGTCCGTCGGGACATAGACGCGCATCGTGTGCGCGCCGTCACCGTCGCGCACTCGCGCTTCGTCTGTGACGCTCGTGCACGGCACGTTCGCGGGGTCGACCGTCTCGTAGGCAATGGCCGCCTGTTGCGAGAGCACCGGATACAACTCATTGATCCAGGTCTGGTAGTCGAGCGCCGGACGGCAGAAGGTGGCAACCGCATTCGTGGCTACCGCAACGGTGTCGCTCACTACTTCTGGTTCTGGAGCCGGCTGAGAATCGCCAGGACTAGGTCGGCTGGGCGCGAGTTCTCTTGCTGAGGGCGAAGTGGTCGGGACAGGCGTTGTCGTTGTCGGCGACTCGCTCTCGTGCGTTGCATCGTCCGACCGGGTGGAGGTGCAGCCGCCGATGAGGAGCGTGGTGCAGAGAGCAAGCAGCACGGGTGAGTACCGAGACGAAGATGCGAGCACGCGTCCAAAGTTACCGATTTCGGTAGCTATTGCAACCTGAGTCGGTAACCGAAATAGGCTTATATCATCTTTGGTACATTTCCTGCGTGGCTAGACGACCGGCGCCGGGACCGACGGACTTCTCGCGACGCGTGGTCCGCGCGGTCGAGACGCTCCGTGATCGTGCTCGGCTGACCAACACCGAGCTCATCCGCGCCGCAGGTATCTCGGCGAACTACTTCTACATCCGCCTCCGAGGTGAAGCGCCGTTCACCACCAACGACATCGAGAAGCTCGCCGGAGCCTTCGGAGTCGAGCCGTACGAGGTGCTGCAGCTCGCCTCCTTCCCGACAGCGGAGGATGGCGGGGCAGAGCTCACTGCTGAGCGCATCGACGGCAGGGAATTCGCTCGGAGACTGAAGTTCCTCGCCGAAGGACCGACGAGCGCCGATACTCCGGTCTTCACTCTCGATGCCCTCGTTCGTTCGCTCCACGGCCGTGACATCAGCTTCGACCCGGAGGAGTGGGACGAGTTGCTCGGGCTGGAGGGCTCCACTCGGTTGCCGGTCGATCTGCTCGTCGGTCTCAGTGAGTTCTTCGGTGTCAGCTACGGGTACCTGACCGCGAGGCGTGAAGACGAAGCCAGCGAGCTCGTCGAAGCCGAGATCCGCTTCCACCGGGCACTCCTCGCGACCGGCGCCACCTCCATCAGCGCCCGAGCGCTGGGTGGCATGAACGCCAAGCAGCTCGCCGCCGTCACCAAGGCGATTCTCTCGATCGAGCGGACTCCGAAGGAGGGCACCAACCCATGAGCGTCACTCAGAGCAACGACGCCCTGTGGTTCGAGCACGCCGACGTCGAGGCGCGCACTGCGCATGCGTTCGAGCAGAACCGATTCCAGGACGACCGGACCCTGGATGCGCTCGTCGAGCACGTCGCCGACCTGCACGGCAAGCCGATCCACGTCGACGCCATCGACGACACGGACTGGGAGACGCTCACGGCCCTCTGGGTCGACTTTCCCCACGAGGCCCAGATCCTCTACCGCTCGACAGATACGCGGCTCTACCAGATGCACTGCATCCTTCACGAGCTCGCCCACATCGTCCTTCGCCACCCCGGCTGCAATGTCCTGGGAGACGACTCCTCCCTCGCGTCGTACCGCGGAACTAACGGACTCGTGCGCGGCCGTCTCCTGGAGACCGGCGGCTCGGAGGACCTCGATAACGCCGACGGCGACCGGCGCATCCTCGAAGGTGAAGCAGAGCACCTCGCGCACCTTCTCTCCCGCTCGCTCCTGCATCCTCGCTTCCGGGAGGACGAGGAGGTCTTCGGGTAGATGCAGGCACTGGCACTGATCGCCCTGGTGATTCTCGCCGTCGTCTTCGTCGCCCGGATCCCCGCCGCTGTCTCCCAGCCCTCAAGCCGGCTGTCCTGGCTCGCCAGCGGAGTCGGCTCCCTCGCGCTGCTCACCCGAGTCCACCCCGGGCTGGATCGGTTCCTCGGGGGTGAGAACTACATCAACCTCGCCCAAAACGTCCTAGCGACCACCGCGTTCTGGCTGGTCATGAGAGCCGCCCTCCTCCAGTCCCGCAGCACCTCGCGATTCTGGACCCGGAAGCTCATCCTCGGCGCCATGCTCGTGTCCTTCGCCGTGCCGTTCGTATTCATCACTGACAAGGAACCCACCTCGAAGATCTTCATCACCGAGCACATCACCCAGACCAGCACCTGGCTCTACGCCAGCATCTACATGACGGCGATCCTGGCCATCTCGACGATGCTCCTGCTGGGTCTTCGCCGCAGGCAGGCGCGCTCGTACGGCTTCTTCGTCGCCGGCAGCAGTCTCGTCATCCTCGCGTGCATCGACGAGATCGTCGTGTTGGCCCTCGACCACTTCGAGGTCATCGATCTGGGCTTCCGCATCCTCCTACGAAACGCGTTCGACTTCCTGTTCTACTGCGGTGTCATCCTCATCGTCACCGGAATCGCCTCCTTCACCTTGCAGAAGACCATGCGAGAGGTGCGACTCGGCCGACATGCGCGGCGACTGCGCCGGCTTGCCACCCGGCTCGCAGTGATGCCGCCCACGAACGGGTCACGCGGCACTCGAGACGAATCTGCGATCGCTGTCGTGTACGACCTCGTGATCGCCCTGCGCGACTTCGAGAACGCCCATCGCGGCCGCCTGACCGCTGCGGACGCTCGCCACGTGGCAGAGGCCGAGGCCATCGTGATGGAACAGCTCCCCTCCCCCGCGACCACGAAGGCCTGGACCTGATGAGCGCACGACGTGTCGGCGCGAGAACTGCCCTAGGAGCGGTCGGGACCGCGATAGGGGCGCTCTCTCTGCTGGCCGGCGTCGGTGTCGTGCTGGGACGGCGAGTCGTGATGCCAGGGCGGAAGAGGACCATGCGGGTCATCGCATCGACCCCTGACACCCTCACCCTCGAGGCCACGCCCGAAACCCTTCACGACGGCGAGTACGGCTTCTGGTTCGACTCCGATCAGGGCCACGCGCTCGTCGGCCGGATCCTTCATCACGACGCGATCGAGCGGACCGTTCGTCGCGAGGTTCTTCGAGTCACCGGCGGCGATCTCTCTACTGCTCACGAAGGCCGATGGACCGGGCACGTCTTCGCGCGTCCTGAGGACATCGACCCGGGCGTGCGCGAGATCCACGTTGACTCGCCAACAGGTCCGTGTCCGGCGTGGCTCTTCCCGTCGGCCGGCGGCGAGGGCGAAACAACCTGGGCGATCCACGTGCACGGCATCCGCACCACCCGCATCACCGCGCTGCGCTCAGTCCCGGCAGCACGCAAGCTCGGCTACACGTCGCTCGTTCCTTCGTTCCGAGGTGACGGAGATGGACCACCAACGAAAAACGGGTCGTCGACTCTCGGCCAAACCGAGTGGGATGACGTCGATGCTGCGATCAACTACGCGGTGGAGCACGGAGCGCACAGCATCGTTCTGTTCGGCTGGTCCCTCGGTGGCGGCATCGCACTTCAGCTCACTGAGCGGTCTCGACACCGCCACCTCATCGCAGCCCTCGTCCTCATCGCACCCGCCACCGACTGGCGGCAGATCATTCGGGCTGGAGCGCGCCGAGCTCATCTGCCATCGGGCGTGGGTGCGCTTGGGACGTTCGCGCTTTCCACTCGCCCCCTCAGCACCCTCGTAGGACTTTCCAGGCCCATCGACTTCGATGCCCTGGACTGGATCCGAGGACCGAGACTCACCGTTCCGACCCTCCTCATCCACTCAGACGGGGATCGCGAGGTGCCTGCCTCGTTGTCACGGGCCTTCGTGAGCGTGAACGCCGAGCGGAGCGCGCTAGCCCTGCTCCCGCCCGCTCCGCACGCCTGGGAGTACAACGTCGCGCCGGACGAATTTGACGCCTCGATCTGCGAGTGGATTGGTCGGCGGCGCGCACTGAGCTGACAACGTGTACCTAAATCGGTAACACAGCTAGACCTTATTTGGTACAGTTCCGGCATGGCTGTTGGACGAGGACCGTGCCGGCCGCGGCTTGAAGGCCTTCACGGCCTTAGTCGATCCGTCGCGTCCGCGTCACTGCAGCGATCGTCCTTAATCCCGGGATTGATCCCGCCAGGGTGCGGCGTGGCGCACGCAATGCCGGGGTTAAGTCACCACTCTGGACACATGGCTCCGATCAAGCAGAAGCGACGCGCGCGCAACGGCGCCGTCACCGTGCCCGTCGAGGTTCAGATGCCGCCCGTGCTGAAGGACGACATCGACGGCGCAGCGAAGGCCTCGGGCGTCTCGCGCTCGTTGTACTTCGAACTTCTGCTTCAGCAGCTCCGCGACTCCACCGGGCACCTGCCCGTGCTGGCACCGACGTTCGACATCGACCAGGAGGCGCACATCTCCGCCGCTTAATAGAAAGCGGCCCGCCGCTGACGCGGCGGGCCGATCTAAGTTACGTAGTTCGAACCCTCACAGTTTGCCGACCTAGAGGTTCGTCCCATCCAAAGTCACCAGCCCTCACGGGAGGCTTCTCCATGTCTGGCATCATACCCACGCCCTCGCAGCGAACTACGACGAGCTTCACTCGTCGGCGTGTCGCGACGCGATGGGCTGATGCTGCTCGAGCGATTGTCGAATCGCCGTTCGTCGCTACAGCGTTCGACAGAACGTTCGTAGACACGCCGGGCGACATCCCCGGAATGCATGCATTCGCTCAGAAGACTGCTCGTATGAGCGCAATCAAGGGTCGTGCAAAGCGAGCGGACAATGCTCCCACCGTGCTGCTTCAGGCACGCGTCACTCCGGACGTCCGTGAGGAAGTGCAGGCGGCTGCGGCAGCCAGCGGCGTCTCCGTGGCCTACTACCTCGATACCTTCCTGCGTGAGCTCGTTCAGATGAACGGTGCGCTCCCCCTCGTCGCCGCACCGCGACCCCAAGCAGAGGAGCTGCCGATCCCAGCCGCTTAAACGAAGGAGGCCCGCCGAAGCGGGCCTCACCAAGTTTCGTAGCCCAGAACCCACTGCCGACCAAAGCCCGGGTTCAGAGCTAATCAAGTCACCACCCTCGCGGGAGGCTTCTCTATGCCCGAAAGATTACACGACGGGTTGAGAGATTCAAGGATGGATCTCTCGGCGCGCCGTCACGGCTCGTCGACGCTCGGCGACGCGTGGTCCCTGACCCGTCGACTGAGCCCGCGCGACACTGTCCGGACGATGCGCCGCGACGCCTATGGACGCCTGGATGAGAACGCCTATCCCACGGCGTTCCTGATCTCCGCCGTTGCCCCGAGCACCCCGTGGGCGATCTACCTCGCGGACGCCGCCGGCGCCTTCCGACTGCTTTGCTTCGACTTCGACGGCAAGGACTCACACGGGGTCGATCCCGACCTGATGGAGCAGGCCGTCGATGACTGTGATGCGCTCTCCTCCGTGCTCGATGCGCATCAGGTTCCTCACGTCGTGTGCGAGTCCTCCGGGACCGGGGGCCGCCACCTGTGGGTCGCTGTTCGTGGCGGTGCTGCCGCAGCTGATGTCGATCGGTTGGCGACCGCTGCGAAGGCGAATTTTCGCACGTTGGATCACGGCATGTTGCACAACCCGCGCACGGGTGCTGCCCGCCCTCCCCAGTCTCCTCACCGCGATGGCAGCGTGTCGACGCTGCTGCGAGGCCGCGTCGAGGATCTGCTGGACCCGGTCGTGCTGCCGGCTTCGCTGCTCGCGGTTGCGGCCGATCTGGAAGCGACGCCGTCGGGCCGCCGCTACTTCGCGCCGACTGAGGAAGCCGTCGTCCTGCAGCACCGCACTTATCGTGCGCTGAGCGCTGCCGGTGCCGCTCATATGGCTACCGCCGGTGGTGGCGCGAACCCGTCGTGGACAGCGTTCATGTGTCTGCTCTCTGCCGCTCACGCGGGCTGGACGCTGACCGATGTCGAGCACGCAGCCCAGACCGCGCCCGGTATGGAGCACTACCGCACGAAGAACACGGGTCGAGGTGGCCGCCGCCCTCGAGCGCGTGACGAGGCCGCCGAGCGACTCGGTCGCCAGTGGGAGAAGGCGCTCGAGTTCGCGGCCCTGCATGCCGTGCTGCCCTCCCAGCGGGAGCCCCGCGATCTGACGGAGCTCGAGGGCATCGTCGCGGCCGTCGGCGACCTCCTCGAGCGGTTCCGGGTGAACCCGGGCCGATGGGGTCGCACCGAGCGCGCCACCTCCGAGCGGACGATCCTCACCGCCCTCGCCTACCTCACCCTCCACACCGGTAAGCGCACCGTCGCCGCCTCCGTCCGCGATCTCGCACTGCTCTCCGGCCTCGGCCGCACCACAGCCGCCAGCGCACTACGGACGCTCCGCGAGGACGGCTACGTCCAGCTCATCGCCCGCGCCGACGGCAGCAATGCGAGCGAATGGCGCTTGACCGGCACACTTTCCACAGGCTCCAGCACACTCCGGACACAACCACTCAATAACCCCCGCCCCCCGGGCCAGCTCTTCTCACAGCGAGCCGTCATCCTCGACCTACTCGAGAACGAACTCACCGACGCCCGCCACGATCTCTTCACCCGCCCAGGCCTCGGACACCTCGCCGGGAAGATCTACGTCTTGCTGCGCCGCGAACCCTCCGTGACCGTCGACAGCGTTGCGCGAATGCTGGGAGTGACGGCCCGAACCGCCGCCACGAATCTCTCCCGGCTTCGCAGCCAACGCCTCATCGTCAAGCACGCCGACGGATGGAGACGATCCCTCCGCGACCTACGCACCACCGCAGCACAAGCACTCGGCGTCGACGGTCTGCTGGAGGACCGCGCCCACCGTTACAGCATCGAACGAGAAGTCTGGGCCTGGTGGCAAGCCGAACTCGCCCACCGCTCCTCCACACCACGAGAACGCCCTCGACGCCCGCACATCACCAGCCGCCCCCTCTTCGACGACCCCTCCGCCGGAGAACGCGTCTGGCCGCTCTACCCCCGAGACGCGGCCGGCCGCGGCGATCACCGAGAAGCCCTCCACTGGGGACGCACCGGCATGCTCGCCCCTGGCTCCCTCTGGTGGTCCTCGACTGCCGCCTAATCCACGACGCCTAACCGGAACTCCTTCACGCTCGACGCGCGCGACCACTCCCCCGTAGCCGCGCGGAATCACGGTTCGCGAGACCACTGTCGGACCCTCCGACTTACACTCGGGCTGGATCGAACATACGTTCGAACGGTGGAGGAGGTAGCTCGATGAGCGTGACGATCGTCGAGAGCATCGCGATCCCGGCACAGGATATCGTGACGCTCGCGTTCCTCGTCGCCGGTGACGCCGTCGCTGCCGGCTTCCCCTCCCCCGCGCAGGACTACTTCGACGGCTCCCTCGACCTCAACAACCACCTGATCCGAGACAAGACCTCAACCTTCATCGTCCGCGTCTCCGGTGAGAGCATGATCGGAGCCGGCATCAGCGACGGCGACGAGCTCGTGGTCGACCGCTCCCTCTCCCCCAAGCACGGCAACGTCGTCATCGCGATCCTCGACGGCGAACTCACCGTCAAACGACTCGAGCTCACCCCCGGTGGCGTCATCCTGCGCGCCGAGAACCCCGAGTACCCGCCGATCCTCGTCCCCGAACTCAGCGACCTCCAGGTGTGGGGCGTCGTCACCGTCTGCCTCCACCACCTCCACCGTGCGCTCTGAGCAGCGCATCGGCCTGGTCGACGTCAACAGCTTCTACGTCTCCTGCGAGCGAGTGTTCGACCCGAAGCTGCACGGCCGGCCCGTGGTCGTCCTCTCCAACAACGACGGATGCGTGGTCGCCCGCTCCGACGAGGCGAAGCAGCTCGGGATCGAGAACGGCACGCCCTGGTTCCAGATCGAACCCCTCATCCGCGCCCGCCGCCTCCCGGAGATCATTGCCCGCTCGAGCAACTACGAGCTGTACGGCGAGCTCTCCGCCCGCGTGATGGAACTCCTCGGTCGGTACTCCGCCTGGCAGGAGGTGTACTCAATCGATGAAAGCTTCCTAGGAGTAAGCGGCGACGTCGCCGAGCGAGCGAAGATCGGGCGCGCTATGCGCGCCGCCGTCGCGAAGAACATCGCCCTGCCCGTCTGCGTAGGGTTTGGGCCGAGCAAGACTCTCGCGAAATTCGTCAACAAGAGCGGCGCGAAGAAGCACCCACGCCTCGGCGGCGTCTGCGACACCGTCTGGTACACGCCCGAGCAGCTCGACGCGCTGATGGCCTCGCAGCACGTCACCGAGCTGTGGGGCGTCGCCGGCCGCACCGGGAAACGGCGCGCGGAGCTCTCCGTCCACACGATCCGCGACCTCCGCGACGCGGACCCTGCTCTCATCCGGAAGAAGTTCTCGGTTGTCCTACAGCGCTCCGTCTACGAGCTGCGAGGCATCGACTGCATCCCCCTCGAGCCCGCCCGCACTGTCCGGGACCAGCTGATCTTCTCCCGCTCGTTCGCCACTCCCCTGACGACGATCGCGGACATGGAGCAGGTGCTTTCCGTCTACGCGCAGCGCGCCGCCCGCCGGCTCCGCGCGCAGGGGTCGGTGACCAAGACGATGAGCGTGTTCGCGTCGACGTCGCCGTTCGCAGACGCGTCCTACGTGTCCGCCGGCGCACTCGCCGGCTTCCCCGTCCCCACCGACGACCCGGTGGCGATCGTCAAGGCCGCGATCGGCACACTGCGACCGCGGCTGCGCGAGGGGGCGCGATACGTTCGAGCCGGCGTCATCCTCATCAATCTCTCCCCCAAGGACTCCCACGCCTTCCTCGACGTCTTCGGCGCCGCCTTCGACACCAAGGGCCTCGGCGCCACCATCGACGCCGTGACCAAGCGCCACGGCCGGTCCGCGGTCGGACTCGGGCTCGCCGGGATCCGCAACGGACCCGTCTGGACGATGAAGCGCGGCGCACTCTCCCCACGCTCCACAACCCATTGGGGCGAACTGGCGACGGCGTTCGCGCACTGACCGGAGCTGCAGGCGTACGGGGGCACTAACCGATTTGCGGCGCGCGTTCCAAACTTCGGAAGATTCAAGATTACAGACTCTGTAAGTGCAAGAGCTCATCAACTCACGTAGTCTGTAAGGTCCGGAGTAACAAACACTGTGTGTAGGACTCTCGGGTGGGATCTCCGTGTGACAGATGATCAACGGGGTTCGTCTACAGAGTTACAGACTTCGTAGTTCTGTAGCTTTATGAGTCGACGTGGCCGGCCGGTGCTGCCAATCGCGGCAGCATGAGGGCTTGGCGCGCCGCCGGGCTTCAGTGGAGCAAGCCGAACTTAGGAGCTGGAAGGTACAAGCGCTATGCATCCCTCGATGTGCCAGCCCTGCTCTGATGGCGATCGGGTGCAACCTGAGGTCGTCGAGGACGTCGATCGATTACAGTTTGTAAGTTACAGACTTCCGAAGTCAGTAAGTCCAGGCCGAACTTTGTTAGTCTGTAACTACGGAAGTGATTGGAGTATCCATGCGCATCGTGACCGGCCGGTGCTGCCAATCGCGGCAGCATGAGGGCTTGGCGCGCCGCCGGGCTTCAGTGGAGCAAGCCGAACTCAGGAGCTGGAAGGTACAAGCGCTATGCATCCCTCGATGTGCCAGCCCTGCTCTGATGGCGATCGGGTGCAACCTGGGGTCGTCGAGGACATCGATCGATCACAGTTCGTAAGTTACAGACTTCCGAAGTCAGTAACACCAGGCCGAACTTTGGTAGTCTGTAACTACGGAAGTGATTGGAGCATCCATGCGCATCGTGTCTCTGGCAAATCAGAAGGGCGGGGTCGGGAAGACGACAAGTCTGATGAACCTTGCGGCCGTCGCCGCAAAGAACGCGCGAGTGCTCGTGGTCGACGTCGACCCCCAACAGTCGACCACCATGTGGGCGGCTCGGGCGGGGGAGCGGCTGCCCTTCGACTTCGCGGAGAACACCGACCCCAATACGCTCACGCGGCTGCGGGAGCTGCCGTACGACGTGGTCTTCGTAGACACACCAGGCAACCTGACTGATACAGCGATCCTCGGTGCCGTTCTCGACGTCTCCGACTTCGCGATCGTGCCGATGGTTCCAGAAGCCCTTGCTGTCGATCCGACGCGCAACACGATCAGCAAGCTCATCGAGCCGCGAGGCATTCCGTACCGAGTTCTGCTGGGCAGGGTGGACATGCGTGTACCGAACCTCCTCGAAGACTGGGTCAATCTCGTGGATGTAAGCCTCAAGCTTCCTCGCTTCAAGCAGCACATACGGCAGTACAAATCGATCAGCGATTCTCCGCTGACCGGAGACGTTGTGACGCAGTACCCCGACACCAGACAAACCGCCAACGCGATCTACGACTACAACGCGGTCGCCCTGGAGCTCACCTCCATCTGGGCGCACTCGACCCCGAGGAGCTCCTAATGGCCCGTCAGGACCTCAGTGCAATGCTGTCCACGCCACCGCAGGCGAATCCGTCACCCACCCCGCCGGCGGCGGCACCAGAGCCGGTGGAGCCCGCTCAGCTGTCCAAGACTCGTCGGGTGGAGGACGCCGCTCCGGCAGCTCGGCAGAATGCGGCGGAGGAAGCTGGCTACCGATCCTTTGCCAGGAAGGAGGCGAGGGTTCGAGACGACCAGTACACCGCACTAACTGCGCACGCGCGTCGACTCACGCGAACCAGGCCCGCTGGAACTGAGCGAATCACCGAGAACACCCTCATCCGAGTAGCGATCGATCTGCTTCTCGAGAAGAGCGATCAGATTTCTGGTGGATCCGAAGCTGAAATCCGAAAGTCTGTTGGTCTGTAAGTAACAGACTTCGAGAGCGTCGCCTATGGCCTCCGTCCTTGAGCTGGTCGTACGCCCGGGCAGCTTCACCGACCGGGATGGCTCTCCGATAGAATGTTCTATAGGAGGTGGTTGCTATGTCGATCGCTCAGAGGCCCGATGGGGATACCGTTCGCCGGCTGCGCAGCCGCCAGGTCGTGACGAGAGTGTCGTACCTGCGAGAGCTGCGCCGCGCCGCGCAGGACACCACGCAGACGCAGCTCGCGCGCCTGATCGGTATCTCCCAGCCCTCCGTCAACAGCGCCTTGAAGTCCGCGGCCGCCGTACCGGACGTGCGCCCCGGCTTCTCCGGCGCCACCACGTACGAAATCGCCCAGCGCTACGACGCCGGCGAGCTGACGCGGGAGCAGACCATCGATGAGCTCGGCCGCTGGTCTTACCGGCCCGGCTCGCCCAGCGACGGCTTCGACTGGACGACTGCGGACGCGGGGGAGTTCGAGGACGTCGGGCGCGCGTTCAGTGAGCACCTGATCGACGCGGAGATGTACGACGAGATCCTGATCCGCTACAGCGAGCAAGGTCGGTGACGGGCGAGGACTCGTCAGCGATCGCCGCGCACCGCGAGACGGTGCGTGAGTGGGCTCGGGCCGGCGGCCCGCTGAGCCCTGCCAGCGAGCTGGCGACGGTCAACAACCGCGACTGGTTCGTCCGCGAACCTGACGGCGTGGACCGGCCGCGCGCCGCGCGCCGGCAGCTGCACGACCGCCTGGTCGCCTCCTACCGCGATGAGTTCCCTGACGTCCGTGCAGAGCGGAAGGCGATCATCCTCGCCGGCCCGCCCGGGGCCGGGAAGTCGACCGTCCTCGCGGATGTGCTCGGCGCCGACCGCGGCGCGTGGATCACCGTCGACGCGGACGAGTTCAAGCGGGCCCTGCTCACCGAGGCGATCAAGGACGGCAGCTACGACCGCGCGATCATGCCGCCCGAGGTCCGCGCCGCCGAGGCGGCGGGGGAGCGGTTCTTCCCGCTCGAGCTGGCCTCCCTCGTGCACGAGGAGTCCTCCCAGCTCGCGATCCGCGTCCGCAATGAAGCGGTGCGGGACGGGCTGAACGTCGTGATCGACACCGTGCTCTCCTCGCCCGAGAAAGCCGTCGAGCTGGGGCAGCGACTCGGATCCGTCGGCTACAGCGTCGAGGTCATCGACGTGGAAGTCCCGTTCGAGCTGTCGGAGTCCCGCATCGCCGGCCGCTGGCAGCAGTCCTACGAACGCGCCCTCGACGGCGCCGACGAGCTCGGCGGCCGATGGATGCCCAGCGAGTACGCCCGCGGCGTCTACGCCGGCCCGGACGGCCGTTCCCTCCCTGAGGTCGCCGCCGAGCAGCTGGCCCACACCGGACCGACGGTCATGCGCTACCGGCGCTACAGCACCCCCGCCGAAGGGCAGCCGCGCACGCTCGACGTCGACAAGTCGCGCACCGCGTTCGGAGAACCCCTGATCGACACGGCCCTCGCGCAAGCACGAGCGACCGTTACCCGCAGCTTCCCCACCACGACGCCGGCGCAGGCGCCGGACCGCGGCGACCGAAGCCGCTAGACCCACTGCCGGCGGCGCCCGTCAGCAGATCGCACTCTTCCTCTACCCGTTCCCGGGGCCGCTGGATGCAGCGCCGGCGATGCCAGGGCGGGAGGCCGCTGCGCCCTGCGCGTTCCTTCCTTCTTGCCTCAGGGCTCTCAGCCCAACAGCTCGAGAATGAACGCAAGTACCCCTAACAGCACGGTGACCCCCAGGGCGATGGGGATCAACGGCCAGGTGATCCAGGTGAACAGCAGGAACAGTGCCACCACCAGCGGCCAGAGGAGCCGTCGTCCGGCTAATGCGATCAGCACCAGGAAGATGCCGGCTCGCAGGCGGGTCACCACCACCGGGCGGCTCATCGTGGATCCGGACTGCGCGGAACACAACCAGGAGGTTCGGAACCCCTGCGTTCTTCCGCTTGCTTGCGAGCGATTCCGATAATCAGTTCCTGCCCATCGCGCAGGCTCCGCTCGGCGAACGGCGCAAGGAAAGCGGCCGCGCTGGCATCGGCTGCAGTCTTGTCGATCGTGTGGACGGTGGCGCGGTGGCGCTCGGCGGACGCGAGTAGCTGCTCCTGCTCACGCACTGTGAGCAGTCGGGGATTAACCGAAGGAAGCGGCGGTGCACCATTCGAGACAAGGGGTGCATCATCCACGACAAGGGGTGCCTCATTCGAGACAAGGTAGGCGACGCCGTCGTTGCCGGGTCGGAGGGCCGCCCGGTTACGCAGCCGGCCAGAGAAGGGGAAGGGGACGCGGGGGCGTGGAATTCGCTTCACGTTGTCGCTCAAATCGTTGGGTGTCGCGGCGGCCAACTCAGCGCGCGTAGCGGCTGCGCAGCCATGCGACGGTGGGGTTGTCGGGAAAGTGGCGGGAAGCGTCCCACACGGCCGAGGCCGAGTCGATCTCGGCAGCCGTTCGGGCGGCGATCGCGTCCTGTTGCAGGAGACGGCGGCGGTGGTCAGCCCAGGCCGCGAGGTCATTGAAGCCCTCGCGGCCCGGACCTACCCAGCGGGTTAGATCGGACACGTGTGACCGCTCAGATCAACCGTGCGATGGCGTCACGGCCCGCGATCGCCTTACTGGCGAGGAAGGCGGCCTTCGCCTCGTCGGCCCCCGAGGCGGCGACGAGGCGATCGTAGATCATCGATCCGAGGTCGATGCCGTTGGCGGAGCGCTCGAAGACACGGCCCTGTTCGCGCAGCGCCGCCTTGTGAGCGAGCTCCTTCTGCACGTCGGCCTCCTGCGCCTGGAGCGCCGCGCCGAGGATGCGGCTCTCGGACTTGCTGACCTCCTTGCGGAGGCGGAAGCGGTCCCCCAGGCCCAGTTGCGAGCCGGCCAGGGGGTTGAAGGGCTGAATTTCACTCATGATGCATCCTTTCGGTGTGCGAAGGCGGTGCGGTTCTGGAAGCTCGCGACGATGCCGTCGGCGAACATCTCCTGACGCAGCTCGGCGACCTGGCCGGCGAGTGCGACGCCTTCGGCGAAGCGCTGACGGTCTTCCAGAATCCGGAGCTGGAGCAGATCGGAGGCCGCCGAGGCATTGGCGGACGCGATCCGGGCGTGAGTCTGGAGATAGGTGCGACGCGACATTTCAGTGCCCGTCGCGCCAGCGGATGCCGCCGCCGGTCTGCTTGCCGTTCTTTGAGCGGGTCTCCCACTCGTGCACGTGGTTCGGGCCGTCGGGCTTGCCGTCTCCCTGCGAGTAGCGGTCGATCCGGGAGCCGTTGTCGGTGGTGACCGTCTTGACGCCGTCCTTCCACGTGAAGTGCTTCGCCGGCTGGTTGCCGCCGCTGACGGGAATGTTTCCCATGATGCGTCCTTCCATCCGGAGCGCCGGATCCGGGGCCGGCGAAACCGACTTGCCCCGACCGTACTTGATGGTTTTTCTTGCGTCTAGAGATTCCGCTCAAACTGTTATGTTTCGCCGTCTTCGTGCGTTTCGTTACAGTGACGCCATGAGTTCTTCCACCATGCGGTTGATGCCCGTGGAGGCCCCCGCTGCGACCCTTCAGCGACGCAGCGCCGCCACCGCCGAGCGTCTCGCACGCCACGCGGCTGTACTGTCCGGCGTCAACGTGCCCGGAAATGAAGTGAGACGCACATGGGTGAAGCGCTTCGAAGCTCTGACCCTGAAGGAGCTGAGCCGGGGGGTCGCTGCGAAAGACGACGCGCTTGCCCAGGGCGAGATTGCCGCAGCCACCCTCAACCGCTTCCGGCCGAACCGTAAGTCGGCCGCGTTTCTCACCGGGGCGGAGGTGCTCTTCTCTTCGTTGGGCCCTGTGTTCGGAGAGGTGATGCGCACCGTCGGCTACAACGAGCTGAACGAGCCGCTGGTGGAGGAGATCCGGGCTGCGATCTGGGCGGTCATGGTGTTGGAGTGCTACCGCTCGCAGCCGGCGCTGTTTGTGTCGGCTACGACGGCCCGCGCGGTGCAACGCGCGCTCTCCCTCCCGTGGGAGGCGCTCCAGCCCGCGGGTCGCGACGAGGAGCGGACCGCGACCCTCCCCGCCCCAGGGGAGAATCCCACCACCCTGAGCATCTTGGACGAAACCATCAAACTGGTGCTCGATGACAACGTGCTCGACCAGGAGGGTGACGGACGGCCCGGGGAGGGCGCGAGCGAGAAGTTTCTTCGGGAGGACCTGATCTCGCGCTGGCTGAAGCACCTACTCGAGTCCCCGGACCGCGGCTTCGCCTGGGTGCACATCGACACTGAGCGCCAGAACGGGAAGGATGTGGCCACTGGGCTCCTGCGTGTCGAGGCGTTCACATCGCCGCTCGGAAGCCTCAACGCCTTCGTCGACGAGGTCAGCCGGAGCGACGTAGGCCGGGCGCACGCCGACAGACTTCTCCCTCGCATCCCCAGTGCCGGCGAGCTTCGACGGTTAAACCCGGCAGCGCGACGGATGTGCGTGTGGGTGGTCATCCAGATCCACCGGTTGCTCCGAGACAATTTCCGCATGAACGACCTGCGCGACCACGAGCAGCTGAAGACTGCGGTGGTGGTCGAGGCACAACGGCTAACCGAACTGGCGGAGGCCGTGCTCGAGCCGGGCGATCCGCTCGTTGTCTGGGCGCGTGCGAAATGGCGCAACAAGCTCATCGCCGACTTGCGCGATGAGGATCCAGCTGCCGCCATGCAGCAGCTCGAGCTGCTGCGGGCTGACATCGACGAAATGGTGGCGCTGCACGGAGCTGGGCGCGTCGACAACGGAGCCATTGCCGACTTTGTGCGCTCGCTCTCACCAATCATCAACGCCATTGCTGACGACGCCGACGACCGCGGCGAGGACGTCCTGTTCCGCCGTCTCCACGACGATCTCGGCCGGGATTGGGAGACTTTCTTCGCCGCCCTGGGTCTCCAACCGGCTGGCCTGCTGCCAGACTCGCAGGCTCCTGACGATCCTTCCCGCCGAGCAGTACCTGCTCTGCTGGCCGGGCACCTGCACAACTTCGCCGCATTTCTCTCCCGCAGCCACAAACCTGAGGACCGCACCCTAGGAATCCGTCTTCAGAAAGAGGTTGTAATCCCGGCGCGGGCCGAAGCGCGCGAGCAACACGGCGTCGATCTTGGCCTCCGGGTAGCGCTGCAGGTGCTAATCCGGGCACTCGTCATCGAGCACGAGCAGACCGATGACCCAAAGCGACGACGCGAGCTTGCGGCCGACGCCGTGCGCGCTGCCGAGCAAGTCGACCGTTTACGTGACTTCACCTTGACCGCCGTTGATGGATTCGGGGTCAAGCGCTTACGAGGTGGACAAGTCAACACACTCACGGCGATTGTGGCCGGTTTCGCAATTGCCAAGCAGAACGGCATTCCGACGGGTCATTTGACTTCGTCCGAGGTACGGATGATGGCCGACCGCGCCGCCGATTACCTTTTAGCCCGCAGCCCGCACGGAGTCCCCTCCGGCAGGCTTCGACAGTTCGAGCGCCTTCGCGCCAAGCTCGTCGCTCTGGAAGCCGGATGAAAATACGGGCAGCTTGCGCGTCGACCGGCTCGGTTGATTGCGGATGGACGTCCTTCCCCCCTCAAACCTCCTGCGCGAGCGCGGCGTGCAGCTCCGCTCGTTCTCTGTCAACCCTGCTTCCGACGACGGTCCTAGCCGGGGAGCCCCAGCCCTCACGCACCATGTAGACAATCTCTGACATGTCCTGAGCATGACACTCGCCTTCGACAGCCTTCTGGCTCTCGGGCCGACGAGAGACACCCATCGCATCGTCAAGTCTTGACCGCCCTAACGACCCAAGGCGACTCGTGCTACCAACGGCAGCGACGCCGTCCAGCAGTAGAAGGTGGTGCCGTCCCACGCTCATCGGTGCCATGTGGACGCCCCCAGTCCACAATCACCGACGCGAACCCACTGACGGCCGTCTTCGACAGTGACGAGTACTCGTCCCGGGAGCGCGAGGTGCCCTCGCGCAGCGGCGACGGAGCGCCGCCCAGGCGAGGCCGCTGCGCGGCCCGTTCTTGCGGGTTTTCTTCACCTCTCCGCGGTCTCAACCTATTTCGCTCCACCGGCTGCGTGCCACCGATCCCGAACGCGGTCGCTGCGCTCCCTCACATCGCTCGTGATCGGCGTCACTCCGCCGCCTCCACTCAAACGGTCTTCCCCGCCGGAGAGGCAAAGAAAAACGATCAGCCAGAGAGAGACACACCATGAGTCAGCAGCGCGGCACCCGTACCGAGGTCATCAAGAGCGAGAACCACGGACCCGGGGCGGAGGGCATCAGCCGGACCGCCCGTCAGGTGGTCATCGTCGGCGCCGGTGGCCGCGACCCCGTGACCGAGCAGACCCCGGCCGTGCACCTGGTCACCCGCGAGGGCCGCGCGGGGCTTCCCGGGGTGACGCTGCAGCACTTCGAGCCCGTGGAGGCACTGCCCGCGGATCGCGTCGGCTACATGGCCTCCGGCGCCTACGTCGTCGTGCCGGTCGACGTCGCGCGAGCGCTCGACCTGTTCCCGGCCGCGTACGCGCTGCACGACCGCAGCGAGACGCCCGCCGACTACCGCGACAACTGAACGCCCGTACCGAGAAGGAGAACCGACATGCTCACCATCACCCACACCCCCGAAGCCGGAACGATCATCGAGGGCACCAGCCGCGGGGACGGCACCGCCGAGATCCTGAAGGCGTCCGGCTGGCGCTGGGGTCGCTCCATCGGCGCCTGGTACGTCCCGCAGTCCCGCGACCGCCTGCCGAAGTGGTGGACCATCAACCGCGCCGCGACCGCCCTGCGCGACGCCGGACACGAGGTCACGATCGAAGCCGAAGAGACGTTCCGCTCGACCGCCGAGGCGGAGGCGGCGACCCTCGAGCGCCAGGCCGCCCGGGTCGACGCGCTCGAGGCGAAGGCCGACCGCCGCGCCGCGGACGCCGATACCGCCGACGCGGCCGCGCGCCGCGCATTCGACCGGCTCCCGGAGGGTGGCGAGCCGATCAAGATCGGCCACCACTCCGAGACGCGGCACCGCAACGCGATCGAGAAGGCCCACAACGCGATGGGCCGCAGCGTCGAGGCCGACCGCGAAGCCACCCGCGCCCGCGCCCGCGCCGACGTCGCCGCCGGGACCACCGAATCCCGCTACGCGCCCGGAATGGTCGCCCGCCGCATCGACCGCCTCGACACCGACATTCGCGGCTACACGCGGAAGATCGAGGGCAGCTCGCACAACTTCGGCGGCGGCTACATCGAGACAACCGCCCCCGCCACCGGCGCCCAGCGGGAGCGGCTGCTCACCCAGCGCGCGCAGCTCGAAGACCAGCGCGACTACTGGACCGCCGTCCGCGAGGCGCAGGCCGCCGCTGGACAGGTCACGATCCACAGCCGCGACACGATCGCCAAGGGCGACATGATCAAGCACCGCTTCGGCTGGCACGTCGTTACCCGCGTGAACCCCAAGAGCGTGACCGTCGCGCTCGACTGGAACGACGGAACCCGCCCCTACAAAGTCGCCTACGCCGACGTGCAGGGACACCACACCGCCGCCGAGGTTGAGGCAGCCCGAGCCGCCGCCACCGAGACGGCCGCCACCGAGACGGCCGCCGCGAGCTGAACGGTTGCGAGCTACCTACCTAGATACCTAGGTAGGTAGCTCGTGAGGGGCGGGCCCCTCACACACCCCGGGATTCCCGTTCCGGGAGGCACGAGCTGCGCTCGTGTCACTGCGAGTCACGTCAGACGCAGTGCCTCGCGAATTGCGCCGTCGTACTGCTCCCTCTCGAAGGTGAGGGTACGAACAAGCTCTCCGTTCGGACACCATCCGGCGAACTCATCGGTCACGCCGAAGCCAAGCCGCCGGCTGAGCCGGCCGAGAAGCGTTGATGGAGGTGGAAGCGGTCGAAGAGTCTCTGACTCCCACCGGGAGTCCTTCCACTGGACGATCTCGTCGCTGCGCACGAGTTCTGCGCTGAAGAGGATGCCGCAGCTGGAGTCGCCGCAGGACGCGCAGCTGGCCAGCGCGATCCGGCCAGGAAGCATGGCCGTGACGACCGATGGTCCTTCTCCGAGAAGCGAGAGGAGGAACGGACGCCACACGCCCCAGGGGGCCGTGAAGACGTCACCCGTACCCTCCGGATCGTCGTCGGTCACGAAATCCCCGATGGGACGTCCGTCGAGGGTGATGTCCGGTTCTTCCGTCACGCTCGAAGTGACGACCGCTATCACCGTGCGTTCCCTCATGGACACATCGTGACATCGGCGGCCGCGGGCGGGCCGACTATGACAAAGCGGGCGCGAGCTGCGCTCGTGCAGCGGCGACGGAGCGCCGCCAGGAGGTCGCCGGGCTGCGCCGGCCGCCGTTGGTCGCCCTACGAGCTCACAACTTTTTTCCGTAGCGTTCGGCGGCTCCCTGGCTTCGCTGCGGTCGTAGCTACAGTGGCTGCGCCACCGGCTCCTCCGAGACTTTCAGCACGTGGTCGCTGTGCTCCCTCACATCGCGTCGGAACTCCCTGCCCCCCTGCGGGTGCCTCCCTGGTCAAGCGAGTTGCTGCGAATGAAGCAGGTCACTCGAATCCGTGAGGAGGCCAATCACTCCACAGTCAGAAGGAGTCCGGGTAGGCGCGGTGCATGAGGTGCTTGTGCGTAGGTGTGAATGACGTAGTGACTATCAGCGGACCGTGCCGGCGTTCCAGAGCACCGGAACCGATGAACAGGACGCTCAGGGAGCTGTCGTTCCACCACCTGGGGTCGAAGGTGTCAGCATCAGTCTGTACCGCCTCGAAGACCGCCTGCCCTTTCCCGATCGTCGCTCCGAGGCACCACAGGGCATCACCGCCGAAGTCGATGACACTGTTCAGTTGTAGCGCCTTCAGCCCTACCGTCTCCGCCCACCGGAGAATCTGCTGATCCTCTCGCCGCGCGAGCTCTCGCTCGGCGCTGGCGATCGTCTTCTGCCACAGCTTGCCGCCGAGAACGTCGATGACGGGCCAGAACTCAGCGTCGGAGAGCGGCTCAAGGCCGCTTGCATCGAAGGTCTTCACAACAGGTCCCTCTCCATCCACGCATCGTATCCGCGCTCGCGCAGCGGCGACGGAGCGCCGCCAGGAGGTCGCCCGGCTGCGCCGGGCGCCGTTGGTCGCCCTACGGGCTCACACCCTTTTTTGCCGTGAAGCCTTCGGCGGCTCCCTCCGCTTCGCTGCGGTCGTAGCTACCTACGGGCTCCGTTCAAGTGGCTGCGCCACCGGCTCCTCCGAG
>NZ_PSVG01000002.1:0-337304 GCF_002930885.1 Rathayibacter sp. AY1F2
CGGACTCGTCGCCGTCGTCCTCGCGATCGTGCTGCTCGTCCGGCCCGCCGGCGGGCCGGACGAGCAGCACGATCGCGAGGACGACGGCGACGAGTCCGAGGGCGGCGAGGACGATCCCGGTGGTGCGGGCGCCCGATCCCTCCCCGGAGGCGGAGGCTAGGCCTCCTGGTCCTCGCGGCGACGGCTGCGGGCGATCAGGAGCGAGCCGAGGCCGAGGGCGACAGCACCTCCCGAGAGCAGCAGCCAGGAGCCGGTCTCCACTCCGGTGGAGGGGAGACCGCCGGGGCCGGTCGGTGCGGTGATCGGCGCGGCCGTGGCGGTCGGTCCGGCCGTCGGCACGACGGTGGGCTCCGGGGTCGACGTGGGCTCCGGGGTCGACGTGGGCTCGGGGGTCGACGTGGGCTCGGGGCTCACGGTCGGCTCGGGCGTCGCGGTGGGCTCGGGCGTCGCGGTGGGCTCGGGCGTCGCCGTCGGCTCGGGAGTCGCGGTCGGCTCCGGTGAGCCGGTCGGCTCCGGCGTCGGCGTGGGCTCCGAAGTCCCCGGCAGCTCGACGGCGGCGCCCTCCGGCGCCACGGCGAGCAGCGCCCGGGCGACGTCGCTGAACGCTCCGACCGGGTGGTTGCGGAACACCGGCGAGGTGCCGAAGAGGAAGCCCTCGGTGCCCGACTCCGTCGAGAACGAGACGGCCGAGGCCTGCCCGGCCGCGTCGCTCCGGGACTGCCCGTCGGAGTCGACCCAGTGCCCGGCGACGAACGTGCCGTCCTCCGAGTAGCTCTGCTCGACCGCGACCGACTCGTCGAAGCCGGCGAACCACAGTGCCGGCGAGACGAACGCGGTGTCCTGCGGGTAGTCGCCGAGGACTCCGCCGCCGGGCGTCTCGACCGAGACGATGCCGTTGGAGCCGCTCGTGCCGGTCTGCGCAGTCAGCTCGGCCAGGCCGAAGTCGGACACGAAGGCCGCTCCTGCGCCGCCGCGGCCGACGACGTCGCCGCCCGCCGCGAGGAACTCCTCGACCACGGTGCGGCCCACGGCCTGCTCCGCGGTGAAGGAGAGGGCGCGTCCCACGTAGAGCACGTCGGCGCTCTCGAGGGTCGCGGTGCCCGCGGTGAGCGCGGCCGCGTCGACGGCGACCGCGTCGGCGAAGCCGAGCTTGGCCAGCGCGTCGCGGTCCTCGTTCGTGCCGGAGTAGGCGACGCGGAGGGCGTCGAGCGCCTTCCCGTCCTCGGCGCGCACGCGGTCGGCGGTGGTCGCCGTGAAGTCGACGCCGAAGGCGGCGGCGGCTCCCTCGGCGGCCGCGAGCCCGGCGGCGTCTGCACGGAGGGCGATCGTGCCGTCCTCGAACTGCTCGAGGGCGACGCCGTCGGCCAGCAGCGCGTTGACGGCCTGGTACTCCAGGACGCCGCGCGGCTCGAAGGCGAGGTAGTCGGCGCCTGCCGGGACGGAGCCCACCGGAGCCACGGCGGTCACCGGCTTCAGGCCGACGGCCGGGAAGGCGTCGGTGGTGGAGCCGATCGCCTGCACGTCGGCGCCCCAGAGGAGCGAGAGGCTCCAGGCCGAGACGTCGTACATCTCGGGCACGCGGCTCGAGATGTCGCTGCCGTCGGCGAGGAGGACGTTGGCGAGGCCGCGGACCGACTGGTGCATGTCGACCAGGTAGGTGCCCGCGGGGTAGGAGACTCCTTCGACGCTCGTGGCGGCCGTGGTCCGCGACACCTCGACGCCGTGGGCGAGCAGCTGCGCGACGAGGGTCTCGGCGTCCGAGACGGAGCGCTGCGTGCCGTCGACGGGGATGACGTAGGCGCGCGGGTACTCGGTCGTGTAGACGTCGGTCTCGTCCCAGATCTCGGTCCACTCGGTCGGCACGCCCGCGGGCAGGTCGGCCGCGGAGACGTCAGCGGGGATCTCGACGGCGGGGGCGCCGGTGACGCCGCGCTCGAAGATGGCGACCTGGTTGCTCAGGAGCGCGTCGCGGTTGGCCTCGATGTAGTCGACGGAGGCGTCCATGACGATCCCGGCGACCTCGACGTCGATGTCCGCGTTGGCCCGGCCCTGGGCGATCTCCTCCGGAGTGCTGTTGGCCGTGCGGCCGAGCGGAAGCTCCACCGTGTTGGTGATCGCGCCCTGGAAGGCGACGTACTGCGGGGCGAAGATGGGGGGCCAGTCGTCCCAGCCCGCGCGGATGTCGCGGTAGGGGATGAGGATCTTCCCGGTGTTGTCCGTGGTGGCGCTGCCGTCCTCGGCGAGGTAGGTGTTGCCGGGCACGTCGGCCTCGACGACGCGGCGCTCGATCTCCAGCGCGGTCGCGTACGCGTGCGGGAGGAAGAGGTCGTACTCGTAGTTCTCGCCGTGCGGCGGGCCGCAGGGCTCGACCTGGAGGATCCCGGTGTAGCCGTGGATGTCGATGAAGTACGTGGGCTGGAGCACGCTCGAGAGGTCGCGGATCACGGCCGCCTCGCTGGTGGCTCCGGTGATCATGTCGCGGTTCGGGTCGTAGCCCGCGGCGACGGCGCGCTGGCCGAGGGCGCGGCCGTCGGGGTTGTTGGTGACGGTGAAGTAGAGGCGGTTGCCCTCGAGCAGCGCCTCGGTCTCCGCGTCCTCGGCGGTGGCGACGCCCTCGATGTACTCGAGGATCGCGTCGCTGCCCTCCCACTCGTTGCCGTGGATGTTGCCGTTGAACCAGACCGGCACCTTGTAGCCGTCCATCAGCTCGGCGTCGGCGGCCGCGGCGGCGGGCTCGTACTTGAGCCGGTCACGCCACTCGGCCTGCTGCGCCGTCTCGGCCTCGGTCTCGGGGGCGGTGACGGTGACCAGGTAGATGTCGCGGCCGAGGCCGGACTTCCCGACCACCTGGGTCGAGACCCGGTCGGAGCGGGCGGCGAGCGCGTTCAGCTGCGGCGCGATGGCGTCGTAGGGGGTGACTCCGCGCAGGAGCGAGGCGTCGGTCGGGTCGACGGGCACCTCGGTCAGCGGGGTCTGCTGCGGGTAGCTGGTCGGCACCGCGATCGGAGCGGACGGCGGACGCACGATGTCCACGCGGGTGTAATCGGCGGGTGCTGTCGTCGTGGCGGTCGCCGGCGGGGCGACCAGGAGGCCGCCGGCGGCGAGCGCGAGCGCGGCGCATCCGGAGGCGAGGGCGGTTCGAGATCTCAAGCGGAGTTCTTCCCTTGTCGAGGCGTGACGGAACGGATCGGGCCCCCGTCGGCGTCTGGATCTCCGAATCGGATGTGAACCCTCTCAGGAAGATAGAGACTCCATGTTTCCGTCACGTGTCGGCCGGGTCACCTCCGCGAGATGCCTCGTCGGAGGCCTCGCGCGGCGAGTCGAGTGTCGGAGCGGCATCCGACGAGAGGAGGAGAGAGGGCCTGGTCAGAGGAAGAGGGAGAGGACGAGCGTGGCGCCGAGCGCGAGGACGGAGGCGAGGGAGACGCCGACGGTCACGGACTTGAGGGCGCCGCGGACCGACTGGCCGAGGAAGCTCTGCAGCAGCCAGAAGGTGTTCGAGGTGACGTGGATGCAGAACAGCGCGCCGGAGCCCGCGGCGAGCGCGATCAGCAGAGGGTCGAGGCCGAGTGTCGCGGCGACCGGCGCGACGACTCCGGCCGCCGTGATCGCCGAGAGGGTGACCGAGCCGACCGCGATGTGCAGCACGGCCGCCATCACCCAGACGAGCAGCAGCGGCGCGGTCGCCGAGGTCGAGAAGTAGCCCTTCAGGATCTCGCCGAGGTCGCCCTGCGCGATCACCGCGGCGAGCGCCCCGCCGACGCCGGTGAGCAGGAAGATCTGCCCGCCGTCCTGGAAGCCCTTGGCGACCGCCTTCTCCATCCGCGCGGTTCCCACGGTGGACCGGCCGACCACTCCGGTGCCGATCACGGCGAGGAGGAGCGCGATGACGGGGTTCCCGAGGAACTGCAGCACCGGCAGCTCGATCCCGGAGACGGTGAGCACCGCCTGCGCGGCGATGAGCAGGAGAGCGAGGAGCATGGGCGCGAAGAGGAGCAGGAGCGGGCGCTCGCGGGCGGCGTGGGCGTCCTGCGCCTCAGCGGGACCCGCCGCGTCCTCGACGGACGAGCCGGACGAGCCGCCCGACACCGCTCCGGCTCCGCCCGAGGACGCCCCGCCGCGCCCCCGCGCGCCGAACGACGGCAGCCGTCCGCCGTCCGCGGCGGGCGACGCTCCCACCGTCGCGAGCCCGGTCGTGTCGTCGCGCACGACCAGCTGCTCGTCGCGCGCCGGGTCCCAGAAGCCGAGGCGGAACGCGAGCGACATCAGCAGGATCGTGACCACGACCGTCGGCGCCACCACCGCGAAGCCGCCGAGCATCATCACGCCCAGCGGCACTCCGAGCAGCCCCGCGAGCGCGACCGCGGCGAAGCCGGGCACCATCATCACGATGCCCGTCTCGAGCCCGACGGCGAAGGTGACGGCGACGATGCCGGTGCCCGCGCGCCCCAGCCGCGGCGCGATCCGGCGCGCGAGCGGGGCCGCGATCACGATCAGCGCGTCGACGAAGATCGTCTGCAGGTAGGTGGCGAAGGACAGGCCCAGCGCGTAGGGGATCCCGCGGCGGCCGAAGACGCGCAGCAGGCCCTCGACGAGCCGGACGACGGCGCCCATCTCGTTGAGCATCGCGCCGATGAGCACGCCCCAGCCGATCAGGAGGCCCGCCTCCATCATCACCTCGCCGAAGCCGGTGGTCATCGTGGAGACGGTGTCGACAGGGCCGAGCCCGGTGAGCAGGCCGATCGCGGCGGCTCCCACGGCCAGCGCCAGCACCGGGTTGAACCGGAAGCGCACGATCGCGACGACCACCACGACGATCACGAGGGCGACGACGCCCAGGGTGTACCACTCGGGCATGACGTCCTCCTCCGCCCGCGACTGCGCGTGCCGTCACACCCTAGGGGACCGCCGCGCACCCCCTCGCCCCCGCCGGGCACGGGGCCCTAGCGTGGACGCATGGCACTGACGCTCCCCGAGCCCCGACTCCCCTCCCTCCTCGACTCCCCCGTCCTGCGCTGGGGGGTGATCGCGCCCGGCTCGATCGCCGGCTCGTTCGTCGAGGCGCTGCAGAAGCACACCCGGCAGCGCGTGGTCTCGGTGGGCTCCCGCTCGCTGGAGCGCGCGGAGCGGTTCGCGAGCCGGTTCGGGATCGAGCGGGCCTCGGCCGGCTACGAGGCCGTGGTCGAGGATCCGGAGGTCGACGTGGTCTACATCGCCTCGCCGCACTCGGAGCACGCCCGCCAGGCGCTGCTCGCCATCGCCGCGGGCAAGCACATCCTGGTCGAGAAGCCGTTCGCGCCGACCCCGGGCGAGGCCGAGATGATCGTGCACGCCGCGCGCGACGCCGGAGTCTTCGCGATGGAGGCGATGTGGATGCGCTACCTGCCGCACATGGACGTCGTGCGGCAGCTGCTCGCGGACGGGGCGGTCGGCGCGCCCGCCGTCGTCTCGGCCGACTTCGGCGCCGCCTTCGACTTCGACCCCTCCAGCCGCATCTTCGACCCGGCGCTCGCGGGCGGCGGCCTGCTGGACGTCGGCGTCTACGCCTCCTCCTTCGTCTCGATGGTGGCGGGCACCCCGCAGAGCACCGTCGTCGCCGGCAGCATGACCTCGACCGGCGTCGACGCGACCGCGACGATCGTCGGCAGCCACGCGCACGGGGTGCAGTCGGTGGCCACCTCGACCGTGCTGGCCGACACCCGCCACGCGGCGAGCGTCGCGGGGCGGGCGGGGCGGATCGACGTGCACCCGTCGTTCTGGACGCCGGGCGGCGTGACGCTCACCCGCGGCTCCGAGAGCGGGTCGTGGATCGACGAGACGCCGCTCCAGGGCGGCGAGGGCCTCGCCTGGGAGGCGCTGCACGTCGCGCAGTACGTGACGGAGGGGCGCACCGAGTCGCCGCTGCACCCGCTCGACGAGGTGGTCGCCGTGGTGCGGACCCTCGACGACGCGCGCCGCCGGCTGGGCGTCTCGGTGTAGGGCGGGCGGCGGGAGACCGCCGTCCCGGCCCTCAGCCCGCCGGCAGCTCGACGCGGAAGCTCGTGCGCCCCGGCTCGGACGCGACGAGGACGCGCCCGCCGTGGGCGTCGACGACCGCCGCCACGATCGCCAGGCCCAGCCCCGTCGATCCGGTCGTGCGCGCTCGGGAGGAGTCGCCACGGGCGAAGCGCTCGAACAGCACCGGCACCAGCTCCGGCGCGATGCCCGGGCCGGAATCGGTGACCGTCACGACTGCGATCGGCCGCCCCTCCGACACCTCCTCGGCGAGCGCCGCCACGACCCGGGTGCCGGGGGGCGTGTGCACGGTCGCGTTCCGCAGCAGATTGGCGACCACCTGGTGCAGCCGGAAGCCGTCGCCGCGGATCTCGATCGGCTCCTCGGGGAGCTCGAGGTCCCACTCGTGGTCGGGGCCCGCGGCGTGCGCGTCCGACAGCGCCTCGATCACGAGCAGCGTCAGGTCGACGGGCTCCTTCTCGAGGTCGCGGCCCTCGTCGAGGCGGGCGAGCAGGAGGAGGTCCTCGACCAGCGAGGTCATCCGGGTGGCGGCGGACTCGATCCGATCGAGGGAGTAGGCCGCCGACTCCGGCAGCTCGGTCCCGCCGCGCCGGGGCAGCTCCGCGTAGCCGCGGATCGCCGCGAGGGGAGTGCGCAGCTCGTGCGAGGCGTCGGCGACGAACTGCCGCACCTTGTCCTCGCTCGCCTGCCGCGACTCCAGAGCACCGGTGACGTGGTCGAGCATGCGGTTGAAGGCGGCGCCGACGCGGCCGACCTCGGTGCGGGTGTCGGCGTCCTCCTCCGGGACCCGCTCGACCAGCTCGACGGCGCCGCGGTCCAGCGGCAGCTCGGCCACGCGGGTCGCCGTCGCCTCCACCCGCTCCAGGGGCCGCAGGGCCACGCGGATGATCGCGGTGGCGACGAGGGCGACCAACAGCATCGCCAGCAGCACCACCACGACGACCACCCAGGTGAGGGAGGCGAGCGTCTCGGCGACCTCGCCCAGGGGGACGCCGACGACGACGACGGAGCCCTCGACCGCCGCCGCGCGCACGCGGTAGGTCCCGAGACTCCCGGGCAGCTCGATGGTCGCCTCCTCGCCCCCTGCGGCGACGGCCGCCGCGAGCACCGAGTCGGCCGGGTCCGAGAACTGCCGGCAGACCCCGTCGGCGTCGACGTAGGCGCCGATGAAGGAGCCGTCCGAGCCCTGGACGGCGGTGATGGTGCTGAGGTTCTGGCTCGGGCCGCCGCCGAAGGATCCGCTGGGGCAGGTCGTGGCCTGCTCGATCGCGCTCGACCCGCCGAAGCGGCTCGGCCCGTCGAAGTCCTGGAGGCGCGTGACCGACTGGCTGAGCGACGCGTCCGTGCTGCCGTAGAGGATCGAGCGGGCGGAGAGCACGCTGACCGCTCCCACGACGCCCGCCGTCACCGCGACGAGCGCGACCACGGCGACGACCATCCGCCGCCGCAGAGTCCACGGCGCGCGCCGGCCGCGGCGGGAGCTGCGGAGGGCGGAGCGGGTCGCGAAGTCGCCGAGCGACGGGCGGCCGGTGCGGCTCACTGGTCGGCGGGCTTCAGGAGGTAGCCGGCGCCGCGCACGGTGTGGATCATCGGCGAGCGGCCGGCGTCGATCTTCTTGCGCAGGTACGAGATGTAGATCTCGACCACGCTCGACTTGCCGCCGAAGTCGTACGACCAGACCCGGTCGAGGATCTGGGCCTTGCTGAGCACGCGGCGCGGATTGCGCATCAGGAAGCGCAGCAGCTCGAACTCGGTGGCGGTCAGCTCGATCTCGTCGCCGCCCCGGCGGACCTCGTGGCTGTCCTCGTTCAGCACCAGGTCACCCACGACGACCTCGGGGTCGTCCGCGTCGTTGGCGAGCAGGGTGCTGCGGCGGATGAGGCCGCGCATCCGGGCGACCAGCTCCTCGAGGGAGAAGGGCTTGGTGACGTAGTCGTCGCCGCCGGCGGTGAGCCCGGCGATCCGGTCGTCGAGCGCGTCCTTCGCGGTGAGGAAGAGGACCGGGGTCTCGCTGCCGTCCGCGCGGACCCGCTGCAGGACCTGGAGGCCGTCGATGTCGGGGAGCATCACGTCGAGCACGATCACGTCGGGCCGGAACTCGCGGGTGATCGTGATCGCGGCGCGGCCCTCGGCGGCGGTGCGCACCTCCCAGCCCTCGTAGCGCAGAGCCATCTGGAGCAGGTCGGTGAGGGTGCTCTCGTCGTCGACGACGAGGACGCGGATCGGCGTCCCGTCGGCCCGCTTCAGGCGGGTGCGCTGCGCGGGGGCGAGGTGCTTCGAGGGGGCCGGGGTGCTCATGACTCCAGTATCGGGAGTTCCCTATGGATCGGCTATGACCGGCCGATGCCGTCGCTGTGCGCTCCCGATGCGTCCTCCGCGGGATCGGCGTCGAGCTCCTCCGGAGCGATCGCCGCGGTGCGCGCGTAGCCGCGGACCCGCCGGTCGATGAAGGTCGCCGCCCAGAGCAGGACGCCGATCACGAGCAGCACCCCCGCGATGCCGTACTGGGCGGTGTCGCGTCCCGAGGTGATCGGCAGCACCAGGTAGACGCAGGCGATCGTGCCCAGCACCGGCAGCACGGTGGGGGTCCGGAAGTGACGGTGCTCGACCGGCTGCCGCCGCAGCACCAGCACGGAGACGTTGACGACGGCGAAGACCGCCAGCAGGAGGAGGGACGTGGTCCCGCCCAGCAGCACCGCGATGGGGTCGGAGGGGTCGCGAGACACGTAGGCGGTGAGGAGCAGGGCGATCACCGTCGTGAAGAGGATCGCCGCCCACGGCGTGCGCCGTCCGCGCAGCACGTTCTGCAGGAACGGCGGCAGCACGCCCTGTCGGCTCATCCCGTAGAGCAGGCGGCTGGCCATCATCATGTTGATCAGCGCGCTGTTGGCCACGGCGAAGAGCGAGATGAAGGGCAGGAGCGTCGAGATCGGGAAGTCGGGCGCCGCGGCCTCGACGACCGTGACGAGCGGAGTGTCGTTGCCGGCCAGCTCCCCCACGGGGACGATCGCGACGGCGAGCGTGGACACGAGCACGTAGACCACGGCGGTGATGCCGAGACCCGTGAGCATCACGCGCGGGAAGATGCGGCTGGGCTCCTTCGTCTCCTCCGCCATGTTCACGGAGTCCTCGAATCCGACCATCGCGAAGAACGCCAAGGAGGTCGCGGTGCTCACCGCGAGCAGCAGCGACTTGTCCTCCGGCGCCTCGAACGCGACCACCCGCGAGAAGTCGGCCTGCCCGCCGAACACGGCGAAGAAGCACACGAAGATCACGAGCAGCAGGCCCGAGAGCTCGATCAGGGTGAGCACCACGTTCAGCCCGACGCTCTCGGCGACGCCCCGCAGGTTCACCAGGGCGATGCAGACCATGAACACCAGCGCGATGCTCAGCCGCGTCCCCGCGCCGTCCCCGAGCCCGAAGCCGATCGCGAAGTTGCTCGCGAAGGCGCCCGAGGCGGCGGAGGCCGAGGTGATCCCGCTCGCCATCACGGTGAAGCAGACGAGGAACGTGACGAAGTGGATCCCGAACGCCTTGTGCGCGTAGAGCGCGGCGCCCGCGGCCTGCGGATACTTCGTCACCAGCTCCAGGTAGGAGCAGGCGGTGAGCGTGGCGACGACGAACGCGATCACGAAGGGGAGCCACGCGGCCCCGCCCACCTCGGCCGCGACCTGCCCGGTGAGGGCGTAGATCCCGGTGCCGAGGATGTCGCCGACCACGAACAGCAGCAGCAGCTTGGGGCCGAGCACGCGCTTGAGCTCGGGCGGGGCGGACGTCTCTCTCGTGGCGGTCATCGTCGGCCCCTCCCGTTGCGGATGAGCGCGAGCCTACGACCGCGGGCACCGCCCCGGGAAGAGCGGGCGCCCGGGGAGCAGGAGTCGACGTCACCCACGACTCCGCCGTCGCGCCGTGCGCAGCGCAGCCTCCACCTCGCCGGCGGGAGGCTGCGCGAGGCCGGCTGACCGGATGCTGCCACGGCCGGAGCCTGCCCGGGCGTCCGGTGGTCCCCCGACCCTCCGCCCCGCGCGGAGCCGGGGGTCCGCCGCATGTCCGGATGCTGCCGTGCCCGGATGCTGATCTGGTTCCGCCGACGGGCCTCCGCGAGGCTCGGAGGACCACGACGAGAGGACGCACCATGACCGCCACTGCACCCGCCGCCACCCCGCACCTCGGCCCCGTCGCCACCGGAGGCGCCCTCGCCTGGGCCGCGCTGGCCGCGCTGCTCCTGCTCGGGGAGCCGCACCCCGCGGCTGTCCTCGTGCTCGTGCTCGCGGCCGCCGCCGCGACCTCGCTGAGCGTCGTCGCCGTCGCCCGCCGGCAGCCCCCCGCCCGCCGCACCGGCGTCGTGATCGGTCTCCTCGCCCCCCTCCTCGCGAACGCCGGTCTCACTCCGCTCGCCGCGCTGGTCGGCCCGGCCGTGTTCGGAGCGGTAGCGCTGGTCCTCGCCGGTGAGCTCGCCGTCGTCGCGGTTCTCGCGCGGCGGCGCTGAGTGCGCGCCTCCTACACTCGGGAGGGTCGGGAGAACGGGGGGCCGCCGGTGCTGAGCGAGAACGCGATCGCGCTGTACCTGCACGCGTCCGTGCGCGGAGACTGGTCGCTCGAGAGCGCGTCGGACGAGCTCGGCGTCACCGTCGACGGCCTCCGCGAGGCGCGTGACGAGCTGCTCGGGCTCCGGCTGCTCGCTCCGCTGCACGCGGGCGCGGAGTCGCTCGCCACGGCCGCGCCGGACATCGCCCTGGCCGAGCTGATCGCCGACGACGAGCGGCGCCTCCTCGAGCTGCAGACCGGGATCACCCGCCGCCGCAGCGAGCTGATGGCCCTCGTCCCCGCCTACCGGAGCGCCCGCAGCGCCCTCGCCGCCGCGGAGCAGGTGGAGGTGATCGAGGACCCGGCGACCGTCCTCCGGCTGCTCCTCGACCTGCAGCGCGGAGCCTCGGAGGAGGTGCTGATCGCCGCTCCCGGCACCAGCAGCGTGGAGCGGCACGAGGCGAGCGACGCCGTCGACCGCGAGCTGCTCGGGCGCGGTATCGCGAGACGGACGCTGTACCACGACCGCCGCCGCGACAACGCGGCACTCCGGCGCTCGGTCGCGGAGCTCGAGCCGCTGGGCGCGCGGTTCCGGACCCTCCCGGTGCTGCCCTTCCGGCTGGTGGTCTTCGACCGCTCCCTCGCGATCGTCGCCCGCTCCCGGGACGAGGACGACCGCGCCGCCCTGGTCGTCCGCTCCTCCGAGCTCGCGGCGACCCTGGCGCGCGTCTTCGACGCGGCGTGGGAGTTCGCAGCGCCCCTGCACGCGGCAGGTGCCGAGGAGGAGCCCTCCCTCTCCGCGGTGCAGCGGTCGATCCTGCAGGGCCTCGCCGCCGGGCTCACCGACGAGGCGCTCGCGGCACGGCTGGACCTCAGCGTGCGCACCTGCCGTCGGCACATCGCCGGTCTCTTCGAGCTGCTCGGCGCCGAGAGCCGCTTCCAGGCGGGCGTGCTCGCGTCTCGGCGGGGCTGGCTGCCGGTCCGACCGCGCTGACGCCGGCCGTCGGCGAGCTCAGCGCCGCGGAGCCGCGGTGTCGGAACGGGGTGTCCGCTAGCGGACACGTCCTCTTCCGGCTCTTGTCCCGGCACTCTCCCAGGTCGAACATGGGGACCGCCGCCGACATCCCCGATGACGGGCGGCCTCCGCACCGCGACACCGTACCCGACGGGACCGCGGCCCCGACGCCCGCGCCGTACCCGACGGACCGCGGCGCATCAGCGACCTGAGCCGAACGCGCGCACAGGCGCTCCTCCGGCGCGCCGTCCGGCACCCCCGACCGACGACGCTCCGGGCCCCCGCTTCCACCTACCCGAAGAGCTCACCCGTGAACCCCAGCACCCCCGCCCGCACTGTTCCTCCCTCTCCACCCGAGATCCGCCCGCTCCTGACGCGCCAGCAGCGCGTCGCCAGCCCCCGTGCCGTCACCAGCCGCGCCAAGCAGCAGTCGCCCTCGCTCATCATGATCGTGCTGCTCTCCGGCGCCGGCGCGCTGCTCTACGGCGCCTTCCTGCTCAACCCGCGCAACATCGGCGACCCCCTCCCGTTCGCCATCGTCATCATCTGCGAGCTCTACCTGATCGGCCAGGCCGCGCTCACGATGTGGACCGCCCTGTCGAGCACGTACGACCCGCGCGACTCCGCCTTCCACTCCGCCCGAGCGACGCTCTACGGGAGCCCGGTCGACGGCATCCCGATCGGCGAGGACCTCTACCTCGGCCGCCGCCGCATCACCGTCGACGTCTTCATCACGACCTACAGGGAGGACCCCGCGATCATCGAGGAGACGGCCCGTGCGGCCCGCGACATGCGCGGCACCCACATGACGTGGCTCCTCGACGACGGGGACGACCCGCAGGTCGCCGCGATCGCCGATCGCCTGGGCGTCCGGTACGTGGTGCGCGAGGACCGCGCGGGTGCCAAGGCCGGCAACGTGAACCACGCGCTCCGTCTGACAGACTCGGACTTCGCCGTGATGATCGACGCCGACTTCGTGACCGTGCCGGAGTTCCTGGAGGAGACTCTCCCCTTCTTCGCCCACGACGACGTCGCCTTCGTGCAGGCCCCGCAGGTCTACGGGAACGCGCACAACTTCATCTCGCGCGGCTCCGCCTACATGCAGATCGTCTTCTACGCCCTCACCCAGCCGGGCAAGAACAAGTACAACTCCGCCTTCTGCGTGGGCACCAACGCCGTCTTCCGCCGCAAGGCCCTCGACGACATCGGCGGGATGTACGAGGGCTCGCAGTCCGAGGACATCTGGACGTCGATCTTCGTGCACGAGCGCGGCTGGCGCTCGATCTTCGTGCCGATGACCCTCGCGGTCGGGCGCACGCCCGAGACGATCGAGGCCTTCGTCCGCCAGCAGGTCCGCTGGGCCGTCGGCGGGTTCGAGATCCTGCTCAAGCACAACCCGTTCTCGCCGAAGCGCCGGCTCACGACCGACCAGCGCGTGCAGTACTTCATGACCGTCACGTTCTACTTCACCGGGATCGTGCCGCTGGGCCTGATCGTGCTGCCCCCGCTGCAGATCTACCTGAACATCACGCCGGTCAGCCTCGAGGTGCCGCTCGTCGAGTGGATCCTCTTCTACTGCGGGTTCTACGTGCTGCAGATCGGGCTCGCGCTGTTCATCATCGGCTCGTTCCGGTGGGAGACGCTGCTGCTGTCGACCGTCACCTTCCCGATGTACACGAAGGCGTTCTTCCTCGCTCTCGCGGGCCGGAAGCCGGCCTGGACCTCGACGGGCGCGACCGGGCAGGCCGCCTCGCCCTTCAACTTCATCAAGGTGCAGATGGTCTTCCTGGTGTTCCTGGCCGCGACCTCCGTCGTCGGCTTCCTCAAGGCGGAGTGGACCGCGGAGTACTCGGTGGCGCTCGCCTGGAACGTCCTGAACACCCTCACGCTCGGAGCGTTCGCGGTGATCGCGGCGCGCGAGCACGTCCTCCTGAAGCGCGCCGCCCGGGCCGAGGTGGTCGCTCCGAGCGGCCCCGCCGCCGCGGGACGCCACGGACTCGCCGTGGGTGCGGCATGACCGCGCTGCGCTGGCTCGGCTTCCTCGCCTCGTGCGCCCTCGCGCTCGGCGCCGCCGCCGCCGGCCTGGTCTACGCGAACAACTCCTCGCTCACCGTGCGGGCGGCGAGCGCTCAGCTCGTCACCGACGAGTACTCGCTGGGGACGCCCTACGCGGGCACGATCCAGGACCTCACGATCTCCCGCGGCGACGCGGTGGAGAAGGGCGACGTGCTCTTCAGCCTGCAGAGCACCGTCCTCGAGTCCGACATGCAGACGAAGACGTTCACCAGCGCCGATGTCGGCTACCGGATCGAGGAAGGCGGCCTGATGGTCTTCACGGCGGCGCTGGACGGCGTGGTCACGTCGGTCGACGCCGAGATCGGCTCCTTCGTCGAGGAGGACCAGATGATCGCGGTCGTCGCGATCTCGGACTCGATCCACCTCGAGAGCGAGTTCGTGCTCGGCGCCCGGGACTACTCGCGGGTCCCGATCGGCGGCACCGTCGCCGTGGCGATGCCGGACGGGACGACCGTCGACGCCGAGATCTACGACGTCGAGGTGGAGCGGTTCCACGAGGGGCGGGCGACGACCGTCATCCGCGCGCGCACCGACGAGATCACGACGCAGGACTACACCGTGGTCGGAGCTCCCGTCGCGGCGGAGGTGCGGCTCCGCGACGACGGCGACGGCTTCGGCGGCTGGCTGGTCGCCCAGCTCGGCAGGCTCTTCACGCCGGGCGGGTTCGCGCGGTGAGGCGCGGGGCGGGGGCGGCCCTCGCTCTCGCCCTCGCGATCGCAGGCCTCACCGGATGCACGTCCGACGGCTCCGCGTCCGACTGGGCCGTGGCAGCGTCCGTGCACGCGCGGGAGCTGCCGCAGGTCCCCGGCCCCTACGCGGGGACGGCGCGGCTCGCCGAAGGGGTGCGGCCGCCGACGAACTCGTGGGTGTCCGGACCGGTGTTCGGGGAGGATCTCCCGCTCTACTCAGGGATCCTCACCGTCACGCCGCGCGCCGACGGCTTCACCGTGGGCCTCCCGATCGTGGAGGCGGCTCCGCGGACCGTCTACGCCCTCGCCCGGGACGATCTCACCGTGACGGTCCCCTCGAGCGCGGTGGCGCTCTCCGCGTTCGACGACCTCGTCGCGCACTGGAGCCTCGCGGGTGCCGGTGAGCTCGTCGCAGCCGAGGGCTGGCCCTACGCCTCCTACCGGACCGAGAGCGCCCAGACGGTGCTGATCGGAGGCGCCACCGCTCCCGAGCGCGCGGCCGGCGGCCTGCTCCTGGTCACCGCGGGCGGACAGCGGTACGGGCTGGTGGCGCCCGCCGCCGCCCTCGATACGTTCCCCCGGATGACGCTGGACGGCACGCTGCTCCTCTTCGCGGTGCCTCCGGGAGCGAGCAGGGCGCGGATCGACGAGCTTCGGCGTCGTGCAGTGCCCCTCGAGGGCGCGAGCGTCTCCCACGACGTCACGGCGAGCACCACCACCACGACCTACGCGCTGCGGACCGAGGGCGGCGCCGAGACGTTCTTCGGCCTCGGGGCCGAGGGGGCGATCGGCTACGACACGCTCTACGGCCGGGTGGGGCTCCGTGCGGGAACGTCGTTCTCCCGCGCCGCCCCCACTATCGTCGAGTCGGGGGCGCTCGATCTCGGCTCCCTCACGGCCGAGGAGAAGACGACGCTCCGGAAGCAGGTGCCACTCGACGCCGCGGCCACCCGCTTCGCCGCGCCCGACACCTACGGAGCCGGCAAGGAGCTCTACCGCGCCGCTGCTCTGCACCGTCTCGCCGTCGACCTCGGCCTGGAGGAGGTGGCGGCCGACCTGCACGACCGGATCGCCGCCGAGCTCGACCAGTGGCTCGACCCGCGCGGCTGCGCACCGGGTGCCGTGAAGTGCGTCGTCTACGACCCCGTGCTCGGAGGCGTCGTCGGCTCCGCGCCGTCGTTCGGGTCCGACGCGTTCAACGACCACCACTTCCACTACGGCTACCTGCTCTCCGCCGTCGGGATGCTGGCCGCCGAGGACCCGTCCCTCCTCGAGCGGTACCGGACCGTCGCGGACCTGCTCGCCCTGGATCTCGCCTCTCCCGTCGACACCGCCGAGTTCCCGCGGCTGCGCGTGTTCGACGCGTACCGCGGCCACTCCTGGGCCTCGGGGCTCGCGCCGGCCCGGGACGGCAACGACCAGGAGTCGGTGTCCGAGGCGGTCAACGCCTGGAACGGCCTCGCCCTCTGGGCCGCCGCCTCCGGGAACGCGCCGCTGCTCGAGGAGGCGCGCTGGCTGCTCTCCCTCGAGACGCAGGCGGCCGCAGACCTCTGGCTGAGCCCGGAGACGCCGGTCGGCTTCGAAGCGCCGTTCGTCGCGATCAACTGGGGCGGCAAGCGCGACTACGCCACCTTCTTCGACGCGACACCCTCGGCGCTGCTGGGGATCGAGCTGATCCCGATGCCGCCGTCGACCGCGTTCCTCCCCGACCCCTCGCGGGTCGACGAGCTCGTGGCCGGAGCCCCAGGCGCGCCGCTCGCCGACTACGTGCTGATGCTGCAGGCGACCAGCGACCCGGCCGCGGCTCTCGCGCGGGCGGAGCGCCTGCCGGACTCCTCGATCGACAGCGCCGACTCGCGCAGCTACCTGGTGGCGTGGATCCTCACCCGCTGATCCCGCACAGCCCGCTCAGCCCGCGTGCGCTCCGAGGAACGCGAGCGCCCGCGGCCAGGCGTCGGTCGCCGCCTCGGCCTGGTAGGTCTGCTCGTTCGCGTCGTTGAAGAAGGCGTGGCCCGCTCCCGGGTAGACGACGACCTCGACGTCCTTGCCCTCGGTCGCCTCGCGGATGCGCGGCACCTGCTCGACGAGGGGAGCGTCCTGATCGCCCAGGAACGCCAGCACCGGCACCTGCAGCGCGCCGAGCTCCTCGGCGGACGCGGTGACGTGCCCGTAGAACGGCACGGCCGCCGCCAGCCGCGGCTCGGCCAGCGCGAGCGCCCACGAGAAGGTGCCGCCGTAGCAGAACCCGGTGACGGAGACGCTGGTCGCGCCCTCCTGGCGCAGGAGCCGCTCGACGAGGGCGCGGAGGATCGCGACGGTGCGCGTCGCGTGCTCCGGAGTGAAGACGGGGGCGAAGAAGGTGCGCAGCTCGACCTGGCGCGGCAGGCGCCGCACCGGGTGGTCGTAGTCGGCGCGCTGCTCCTCGTCGAGCTGCTCGAGCAGGCCGCTGTCGGCCAGGAGCTCGGGGGCGACGACGCTGTAGCCCTCGGCCGCGTAGCGGTCGGCGACCGAGCGGATGTGCCCGTCGACCCCCCAGACCTCGTGGATCAGGATCAGCGCGCGGCCGCCCTCACCGCTGCGGTACACCGGTACGTCGTGCTCGGCCAGGGTCCAGGTCTCATCGCTCGTGGGCATGCTCGCACCCTAGCCCCGGACCCCGGGAGCACGCGTCGTCAGAAGTCGTACTCGCAGTTGCGGAGGTTCGCCACGTCCTCGGTGAGCGTCGGCTCCCCGCCGAGCAGGAACGCGTAGTTCTTCGAGTTGGAGGCCAGGAAGCGCAGCGTCGAGTCGTGCACGCAGTCGCGCTCGGTCAGCAGCACGGACGAGCCCAGGGCCGCCGCCGTCGTCGCTCCCGAGAGGGCGTCGGCGAAGGAGGACCCCGCGGCGAGGAAGACGCTGTCCTGCAGCAGCGACTGGGGGTAGGCGCTGTTCAGCTCGACGCTGGTCTCGTAGCGGTCGCGGCCGGCGATCCTCGAGACCGAGGGGGCGAGGCCGCGACGCTCGAAGTCCGCCACGTACGCGTCCCGGATCGAGGGGTCGCCGCCGAGGAACTCCACGTGCTCCGGCGCCAGATCGCGCACCGCGGTCGCGGTCGCGGAGTCGGCGCCCGAGGTCGCACCGTCGACCAGCAGCACGGGCTGCGCACGCCAGCCGGCGATCGGCGCGGCCGACAGGGCGTCGGGGAAGTTCGTGCCGGTCGCGACGAACATGTTCGAGTAGGGGCCGCTGCCGAAGGCGTCTGCGACGATCCGGCGGGAGGTGTCGTAGCGGTCCGTCCCGCCGATGCGCTCGGTGCCGCCGACGATCGAGCGGATCGCGGAGAGGACCCCGGGGCTCACGCTCAGCTCGCTGCCGACGACCACGACCCGCTCCGGGCGGAGGCGGCGGATCTCGTCGGAGACGACCCGAGGCAGGCGGTCGGGATCGGTGAGCAGGAGCGCGCCTCCGAGGGCGGCGGCGGCCGGGCCGGCGCTCAGCGCATCCGGCCAGTTCGCCCCGCTGGCCACGTAGAGCACCGGGATGCCCGGGGAGAAGTAGCCCGTCGCCTCCACCGAGGTCGCGTAGCGGTCCGATCCGGCGAGGCGGCCGGTGTACTGCTGGTAGTCGCTGCTCAGCGAGAGGTCGATCCCGGCGGCCGATCCGCCCACCGGGACGCGCACGTCGCCCGCGTCGCCCGAGCGGAGGACGTGGTCCCAGTAGCTGTCGTCGATCACGTCGTCGCGGCTCGACGCCCGGACGAGGTAGTCGCCGGGGACGACCTGCTGGAACGAGTACGGGTTGTCGCCGCCCGTGATCAGGTCGAGCTCGCCGGTGCGGAAGTAGCCGTCGGTTCCCGGGTCGCGGTACCAGATGTCGACGCGCTGGTCGCCCGCGACGCCGCTCAGGCGTCCCTCGAGCGACCCCAGCCGTGCGGTGCGCAGCTGCACGCCGGCCGCCGGGGCCTGAAGCGGCTCGGCGCTGCGGGCGACGGCGCTGCCGCCGGACCAGAGGTCGGCGTACAGGTCGGCGTTGTCCTTGATCAGCAGGTAGTAGGTCTGCCCGGCGGTGAGCCCGTCGATGCTGAAGGTGAGGTCGCCGGCGACGGAGTGGTTCCCGAGGAGCCCCGCCTCGCTCGACCAGACCTCGACGTTCAGGAGGGCGCCGCGGGGAGTGGTGGTCGCGATCGAGCCGTCGGCCTCCTCGACCACGACACGGCCGCTGATCGACGCCGCAGCGCTCGCACGGGCGGCGCTCGGCGCCTCGTCCGGCACGGCGGGCAGGGGGGACTCGGCGCTGGGCTGCCAGAGAGGCTGCCCCTCGGGGAGCACGATCGAGCGGGGCGCGTCGGAGGCGGCGCCGAATGCGGCGACGGGGGCGGCCGACGGCGCGGCCGCCGATGCGGCGGAGGCGAGCGGGCTGGAGGTGATCGCCAGGGCGGCGACGAGGACCGCGGAGGCGGCGGACCTCAGAACGAGCGGGGACACGGCGGAGTGCCTGCTTCCAGGAGGAGGTCGCCCTGCGGCCGACCCGGCGGAGGGGATCGCGCTCATGCTAGCGGCGGCCCGCGCCCCGTCGTCCTCCCCGATCAGGGGTCAGGAGACAGGCGGCGCGACGAGGATGTCGTCCCACTCCAGAGCACGCTCGAACCGGAAGCCGTGCCGCTCGTAGAGGCGGCGGGCGTCGCTGCGCTTCAGCACGTCGAGCCGGAAGGGCAGACCCGGCCGCGCCTCCTCCGCCATCACCCGGCGCAGGACGGCGCCGCCGACTCCGCGTCCCTGTGCGTGCGGCGCCAGGTAGAAGTGCTCGATCCAGACCGCGTCCGGCTCGACCCGCGCGGCGATGCTCCCGGCGAAGGCGCCGTCGAGCTCGATCACCCGGGTGAGCTCGGGCCGGTAGCCGTCGAGGAAGCGGTGCCGCACGCGGTGCTCGTCGTAGCGGTCGAGCGTCTCGAGCGACGGGCGCATGACGACCGCGCGCAGCTCGGCGATCGCCGCGGCGTCCTCCGCGGTGGCGGGGCGGAGCGACCAGCCGGCGTCGTCGGCCACGGTCAGCGGCCGCGGGGCTTGCGGGTGCGCCGCACCGCCGGCGCCGACGCCTTGGCGCGGGCCGGCTTCTTCTTGCCGCCGCCGGCCCTCTCCGCCTTCTCGCGCGCCTCCCGCGCCTTCGCCTTGGCGGCCTTCGCCCGCGACTCGACCTTCGGCGTCGCGGCGGTGCCGCGCGTGGTGTTCGCGCTGCGGCCGCGGACGACTCCGATGAAGTCCTCGACGTCGTCGCCCTTGTCGTCCGTCACCCAGGCGAGGCGGACGGAGGAGGGAGCGACGCCGGTCACCGGCACCGCGGTGACGTCCTTGCGGCTGTGCACGCGCGCCACCGACTGCGGCACGATCAGCACGCCCACGCCGGCCGCGACCTGCTCGACCGCGTCGTCGAGGCCGGCCATGCGCGGCAGCGGGCGCCGCGAGCCGTCCGCGAGCTCCTCGGCGACCGCGGCCCACTCCGGCACGTCCTCCGGATCCTGGAGGAGGTGCTCGCCGGCCAGCTCGGCGACGTCGAGCTCGTCCGCGGCGGCCAGGGCGTGCTCGCGGCCGACGACGGCGACGGGCTGCTCGTCATAGAGATGGATGGAGCTGAGGGCGGAGGAGGAGACGTCGCCGCGGACGAACGACAGCTGCGCGCGGCCGTCGAGCAGCGCCTGCTCCTGATCGCGCTCGGCGACGACGGTGATGCGCAGCGGGAGATCGGAGCGGCGCTGGCCCCAGACGCGGGTCCACTTGGTGGGGGTGACGCCGGGCACGAGGGCGACGGCGAGCACGGGGCCGGCGGGGACGGCGTCCCCGGCGTCGGAGTCGGCGGCGTCGGAGTCGCTGTCCTCGGCGTCGAGATCGTCGGAGTCGAGATCGTCGGAGTCGAGGTCGTCGGAGTCGCCGTCCTCGGAGGCGCCGTCCGTGTCGTCCGACTCGGTTCCGGCTCCGGCGCCGACCGCACCCGATCCGGCCGACGCGTCGTCCGCCGTCGCGTCCGCCCCGCCCTCCGGACGCCCCTCCGCCTCGGGAGCGGCCTGCGGGTCGACGGTCTCGGGCTGCTCGCTCATCCCCTCAGGGTAGGTGGTCCGCGCCGCGCCGGTAGGGTTGCCGCATGGCCAAGGCGACACAGACGATGAAGGCTGCGACCGCGGCGAAGAAGCTGCAGGTCTACCTGCCCGCGACCCCGGAGGAGTTCCAGGAGTCGGCGATCACGCGCGAGCAGTACGACGAGCTCGCCGCGAACCCGCCCGCCTGGCTCGTGCAGCTGCGCGAGGAGGGGCCGCACCCCCGCTCCGTCATCGCCTCCCGGCTGAACGTCTCCATCTCGGGGCTCGCCCGCGGCGGCGTCACCGAGGCGCTGACCACTCCCGAGATCCAGGCCCTGCTCGACGAGGTCCCCGAGTGGCTGCGCGTCGAGCAGAACCGCTACGCGGAGGTCCGCCGCGAGCAGGCCCGAATCAAGTCCGAGCGCGCCGCCAAGGCCGCCGACTGACCCCACCCCCGCCTGCGGGACCCCGACCCGGCGCGCGCGACGTGCGCTGCGGGCCGGAGCGGGATCCCGCCGAGGGGAGCCGCGCGGCTACTGGTTCGAGAACGCGGCGTCGAACGACGCGGTCGGGGTCCTCCAGAGCAGCGAGCGGATGAAGCCGACGGCCTCCTTCGCGCCGTGGAGGCGGTCCATCCCGGCGTCCTCCCACTCGATGGAGATCGGGCCGGAGTAGCCGATCGACTCCAGCGCGCGGAACGCGTCCTCCCACGGGACGTCGCCGTGCCCCGTCGAGACGAAGTCCCAGCCGCGGCGCGGGTCGCCCCACGGCAGGTGCGAGCCGAGCACGCCGGCGCGGCCGTTCTTCGGGCGCAGGCGGGTGTCCTTGCAGTCGACGTGGTAGATCCGGTCCTTGAAGTCGACGATGAAGCCGACCGGGTCGATGTCCTGCCACATCATGTGCGACGGGTCCCAGTTGAAGCCGAAGGCCGGGCGGTGCCCGATCGCCTCGAGGGTGCGCACGCTCGACCAGTAGTCGTAGGCGATCTCGGACGGGTGCACCTCGTGCGCGTAGACCACGCCGTTCGCGTCGAACTCGTCGAGGATCGGGTTCCAGCGGGTCGCGAAGTCCTCGTACCCTTCGTCGATCACGGAGGCCGGCACCGGCGGGAACTGCGCCACGTAGGGCCAGATCTTCGAGCCGGTGAAGCCGACGACCACGTCCACGCCGAGCTTGCGGGCGACCCGCGCCGAGCGCTTCATGTCCTCGGCGGCGCGCTGACGCACCCCCTCCGCGTCGCCGTCGCCCCAGGTGTAGTCGCGCAGGAGCGCCTTGTGGCGGAAGTCGATCGGGTCATCGCAGACGGCCTGGCCGGTGAGGTGGTTCGAGATGGCGAAGACCTCGAGGCCGTAGCGGTCGAGGATCTCCAGGCGCGAGGCGGCATAGGCGTCGTCCTCGTCCGCGCGCTTGAGGTCGAGGTGGTCGCCCGAGGCCGCGATCTCGAGTCCGTCGTAGCCCCACTCGGCGGCGAGTCGGGCGACCTCCTCGAAGGGCAGATCGGCCCACTGCCCGGTGAACAGCGTCACGGGGTGGGTGGCGGGGTAGGTCTTCTCGTCGCTCATGCGGCGATCTCCGTCCAGTCGGCGGCGGGCACGGTCACCCAGGCGCCTGTCTCGGCCGCGTCGAGCACGGCCTCGGTGATGCGCGCCGCGCGGAGGCCGTCGGCGAAGGTCGGCAGACCCTCCACGTCGGCGCCCGCCACGGCGGCGTAGGTGTCGCGGGCGAACGCCGTGAAGGCGTCCTGGTAGCCCATCGGATGACCGCTCGGCACGATCGAGAGCCGGGCCGCATCGGGCGCGAGGATCGAGGCGTCGCGCGGCACCAGCAGGGCGCTGTCGCGCCGGCCGACCCACAGCGTCTCGGGGAGCTCCTGCTCGAAGCGAAGCGACTCCTCCAGCCCGGACACCTCGAGCACCAGCTCGTTGCGGTGGCCCGCGGTGACCTGCGAGACGAGGAGCGTGCCGACGGCGCCGCCCTCGAGCCGGACGATCAGGCCGGCCACGTCCTCGGTGCTCACGGGGCGGCCGCCGCGCTCGGCGTGGACGGTGCTCGTGATCGCGGCGAGCGAGTCGATCCGGTCGCCGGTGACGAACTCCAGCAGGTCGACCAGGTGCGAGCCGATGTCGCCGAAGGCGCGCGAGCGGCCGCCGGCGGCCGGGTCGACGCGCCAGTTGTCGTCGGAGGCGCCCAGCAGCCAGTCCTGGAGGTAGCTCCCGCGGACGGTGACCAGGCGGCCGGTCTCGCCGGAGGCGACGCGGGCACGGGCCTCGCGCACCATCGGGTGGAAGCGGTAGGCGAACGGGACGGTCGCCACCACGCCGGCGGAGGACGCGGCCGCAGCGAGCGACTCCGCCTCCCGCAGCGTCGCGGCGAGCGGCTTCTCGCACACCACGTGCTTGCCCGCCTCGATCGCCGCGAGCGCGAGTGCGGCGTGCGTGGCGTTCGGGGTGCAGACGTGCACGAGGTCGATGCTCTCGTCCTCGATCAGGGCCCGGGCGTCCGGGTAGGCGCGCTCGACGCCGAGCTCGGCCGCCGCCCGCTCGCCCTTCTCCGGGGTGGAGGAGGCGACTCCGGCGAGCACCGCTCCGGCGCTGCGGGCCGCGCGGCTGTGCACGGCCGCCATGAAGCCGCCGCCGAGCACGCCGACGCGCAGGGGCGCGGGCATCAGGAGAGGGTCGCTTCGGTCGGGTCCCAGCTCTCGGGCAGTGCGGGGCGGGGCGTCGCGGAGCTCGTGACGAGGACCTTCTCGCCGGTCTCGGCGGCCTCGAGCAGCGAGAGCATCACGTCGGTGACGTGGTACGCGAGGTCTCCGGAGGCGGCCTCGGGGCGGTCGGCCCGGATCGCGCGGGCGAGCTCGAGCACGCCGGTGCCGCGGGAGGCGGTCGAGCCGACCGCCTCGATGACCTCCGGCTCGGCGGACCCGCGGCGGTGCAGGGTGATCTCTCCGTCGTGCTGGTTCGGGTCGGGGAGGACGAGGGTGCCCTCGGAGCCGTTGATCTCGACGAAGCCGGTGCGCGGCAGGCTCGACTCGAAGCTCCACACTCCCTGGGCCGAGGCCCCGGACTCGAAGCGGAGCAGCCCGCCGATGTGCGTCGGGATGGTCACCGGGAACTCGGTGCCCTCCTTCGGGCCGGAGCCCACGACGCGGGTGGCGCGGGCCTGGGACGAGACGGCGGTGACGCTCTCGACGGGGCCGAGGTTCTGCACGAGCGTGGTGATGTAGTACGGGCCCATGTCGAGCAGCGGTCCGCCGCCCTCGGCGAAGAAGAACTCCGGGTTCGGGTGCCACGACTCGGGGCCGGGGCCCTGGAAGAGGGTGAGGGCCGAGAGCGGCGTGCCGATGGCTCCGCTCTCGATCACGCGCTGCGCCGTCTGGAGGCCCGCGCCCAGGAAGGTGTCGGGAGCGGTCGCGACGCGCAGCCCCTTGTCCTTTGCCAGCGCGAGCAGCTCGATCCCGCTGTCGCGGTCGAGCGAGAAGGGCTTCTCGGTCCACACGTGCTTGCCCGCCTCGACCGCGCGGCGCGCGACCTCGACGTGCGCGGCCGGGATCGTGAGGTTGACGACGATCTCGATGCCCTCGTGCGCGAGGAGCTCCTCGACGGTGCCCGAGGCGGGGACGCCGAAGGCCTCGGCCTGGGTCCTCGCCCGCTCGAGGTCGATGTCGGCGACGAAGAGCACCTCGAGGTCGGGGAAGACGGTGAGGTTGGTCAGGTACTGGGTGCTGATGTTGCCGGCGCCGATGACGCCGACGCCCACGCGGCCGGTGCCGCTCATGCGCCGAGCCCCGAGACGTAGCGGTGGGCCGACTCCAGGCCCTCGAAGATGTCGCCGGCGTAGGCGTCGAACTCCAGCACGGGCAGGGCCTGCGGAGCGGCGGCGAGGATCGCCGGGACGTCCATCGCGCCCTCGCCCGCGGGCAGCTGCTCCTGGGTGTCGGCCGAGATCGGGCCGTCCTTCACGTGCAGGAAGCGCACCTGGTCGCCGAGGCGTCCGAGCACCTCGACCGGGTCGTCGCCGCCGACGGCCGCCCAGTAGGTGTCGAGCTCGAGGACCATGCGCGGGTCGAGCAGGCCCGCGAGGTGCTCGAAGGCGCTGCGGCCGTCGACGCGGTTCTCGAACTCGAAGGCGTGGTTGTGGTAGCCGAGCACCAGGCCGCGGGCGGCGGCGGAGTCGACCAGCGCGTTCAGCTCGTCGGCGATGCGGGCGACGTCGTCCGCGGTGGTCCAGCGGGTCGGGTCGACGAAGGGGTCGATCACGGTCTCGACGCCGAGCGAGGCGGCCGTGTCGAGGATCTCGTCGACGGTGGCGTCGCCCTGCGGGCCGAGGAGGCGCGCGTGGGCGCTGGGAGCGCGCAGTCCGCTGGCCGGGAGCGCCGCGCGGTAGGCGTCGGCCAGGTCGACGAACCCGAAGAGCTCGACCGTGGTGAAGCCGATCGCCGCGAGGCGGTCGAGGGTGGCGGGCAGATCGGCCGCGAGCGGCTCGCGCACCGAGTACAGCTGGACAGAGAGGTCTGGGGGTGTGGCCACCGGTGGGGCTCCTGATCGCATCGGAAGGTGTGCCTCGAACCCTACGCGGACTTTTGCTCACGGACAAGCAAAACTAGCCCTGCGCGCCCGCCAAGTCGGGCACCCGCCGCACAGAAGCACGGGCGCTGTGGTTGACTCTGGCCATGTCCCCGCGCCGCCGCATCACCGTCAGCGCGGTCGGCGAGCTGCTGCTCCTGCTGGCCGACGGGGCGCCCCGGACGCGGGCCGACGTGGTCGCCGAGACGGGCCTGCCGCGTGCGGCCGTCTCCGCCCAGCTCGACGTCCTCACCGCCTCCGGCCTGGTCGCCCGGCAGGACGACGCCCCCTCCTCCGGCGGCCGTCCCGCCGCCCGCGTGGCCTTCGACCCGCGGGCGCGCAGCCTCCTCGCCGTCGACCTGGGCGCCGCGCACGCCGTCGTCGCCCTGACCGACCTCGACGGCACGGTCCTCGCCCGCCGCCGCGAGAGCATCGCCATCGCCGACGGCCCCCTCGCCGTCCTCGGCCACGCCCTCGACGTCGCCGCGGCCCTGCTCGGCCGGACTCCGGCGGCCGGCCCGCTCGCGGGAGTCGGCGTCGGCGTCCCCGGACCCGTCGAGCACGCGACGGGCCGCCCGGTGAAGCCGCCGATCATGCCCGGCTGGGACCGCTTCGACATCCCGGAGTTCGTCGGCCGCCGCCTCCCCGTACCCGTCCTCGTCGACAACGACGTGAACCTGCTGGCGCTCGGCGAGCACGCCGACCACTACGCCGACGTGGACGACCTCCTCTACGTGAAGGTCTCCACCGGCATCGGAGCCGGGATCGTCAGCGGCGGCGCCCTGCAGCGCGGAGCCCTCGGAGCCGCGGGCGACCTGGGCCACGTGCAGGTCCCCGGCGACCGCGGCGAGGCCGACCTCGAGGCGATCGCGAGCGGCTCGGCGATCGCCCGCCGGCTGACCGAGTCCGGGATCGACGCCGCCAGCACCTCCGACGTCGTCACCCTGCTGACCGGCGGGGACCCCACCACCGTCGAGCTCACGCGCGCCGCCGGCCGCGACATCGGCGAGGTGCTCGCCACCTGCGTGAACCTCCTGAACCCGTCCGTCATCGTCGTCGGCGGCAGCATCGCCCAGGCCAGCCACGAGGTCCTCGCCGGGGTCCGCGAGGTCGTCTACCGCCGCTCCCTCCCCCTGGCGACCCGCGCGCTCGACATCGTGCAGGCCGCGGCCCAGGGCGGAGGCGTCCGCGGTGCCGCCCTGATGGTCCGGCGCCACCTCCTCTCCCCCGCGCACGTCGACGCCTTCCTCGACGCCTGAGCTGCCGGCGCGGGCCGTAGCGCCCCGGTGAGAGGGCGCGGGTCGGCGTGCCGATTCGACCGGGCGCCGCAGGGGGCAGAGAATGAATCGGTGCCCGACCTGCAGCTCTCCTTCCCCTGGGAGACGCAGCCCGTCTTCACGGACGCCGAGCCCCCGCACCTCCGGAGGGTCGTCGCCGACTCCTCGGACCGCGTCGCCTGGCTCCGCGCCCGCTCGCGCGGCATCACGGCGACCGACGTCGCCCGCCTCTCCTCCCCCGCCGCGATCGGCAAGGCAGCGCTCGACAAGCTCTACGGCACCGGCTTCGGCGGCAACGCCTTCACCGACCACGGCCGCGCCCGCGAGCCCGAGATCGCCGCCTGGGTGCGGAGCGAGCACGCGATCGAGCCCAGCAGCACCCTCTTCCACGCGAGCCAGGAGCGGCGGCACCTCGCCACGCCCGACGGCATCGGCCTCCGCGAGGACGGCCGGCTCGAGCTCTGCGAGATCAAGACCACGACGAAGCCGTGGCGGAGCATCCCGCGCCACTACCTGCGGCAGGTCTTCTGGCAGCAGTACGTCCTCGGCGCCGAGCGCACGCTCGTCGTCTGGGAGCAGCACCGCGACTTCGTGCCGATCGAGGGCGAGCCGAACTCCCGCTGGGTCGACCGCGACGAGGACGAGATCCACATCCTCGTGCGGCTGGCGGGGATGCTGATGGCCGAGCTGCACGAGCGGACGCGCGCCCGGTGACGGTCCTCCTCCTGCACGGCCTGGGCGGCGACCGCTCCCAGCCGCTGGGGCTGCTGCGCTCCGCCCTCCCCGCCGGCAGCGAGGTCATCGCTCCGGACGTCCGCGCCCACGGCGCCTCCGAGCTGCTCGGCGCGCCCGGCGACTTCGCCCTCGAGGCGCTCGCCGACGAGGTGACGGAGGAGATCGTGCGCTCCGGAGCCGCGCACAAGCCGCTCACGGTGCTCGGCATCTCGATGGGCGCGGCGATCGCCCTGCGCCTCGCCGTCCGACGCGTGCTGCCGATCGACCGCGCCGTCTTCGTGCGTCCCGCCTTCACCGCCGAGCCGCTGCCCGAGAACCTCACCGTGTTCCCCGTCATCGCGCAGCTGCTGCACGACCACGGCGCGAAGCGCGGCGAGCGGATGTTCCGCGCCTCGGGCCTGTTCGCGCGCGCCGCCGAGGTGTCCCCCGCGTCGGCGGAGGCGCTGACGCTGCAGTTCCGCTCCCCGCGCGCGGCCGAGCGCGCCGTCCGGCTCGCCCAGATCCCGCGGAACGCCGCCTACCGCGACTCCGGAGAGCTGGGCGAGGTCATCGCGCGCACCCTGGTGATCGCGGCCGAGCGCGACCCCGTGCACCCGGTCGAGGTCGCGGAGGCGTGGGCTAGGGCTCTTCCGGATGCGGACTGCGAGCGGGTGCCGTCGCGGGACGAGGGCTTCGCCGCTCAGCAGGACCGGATCCGCGGGCACGTCCGCGGCTGGCTCGCTCGGCGCTGAGGTCCTCGAGCGCGAGCACCAGGCCGACGAACGCGAGCCAGAGCACTGCGATCGCCGTCGCCACGAACTCGAGCGTGCCGCCGAGCCGCAGCCACACGCGCAGGAGCGACAGGATCCCACCCGTCCCGGCGACGACCGCCACCGAGATCCCGGCGGCGAGCGAGAGCCGCGCGACCGCAGGGCGCCCCCGCACGGTCGCCAGCTGGAGCATCGCGGCGCAGGCGGCCCCGAAGCCGAGCACGGCGGCCGAGGTGTGGATGAGGTCCTGCCAGCGGAAGGCCGGCCCGACCGGCAGCGGGCAGCCCGCCGTGCAGGTCACCTGCGAGGCGAGCGCGAAGCAGGCGGCCGCCAGGAGGATGGCGCCCGCCGGGCGGAGGGCGGGCAGCAGGCGGGCGCGCACGGGCCAGGCGCCCGCGGCGATCAGCGCACCGCCGGCCGCCACGAGCAGAAGGGCGGCCTCGAAGGCGCCCGCCGTCGGCAGGTCCGGCGCGCCCATCTCGCTGACGTAGACCCAGCGGCTGGTGCCGATGCTGATCCGGGCGGCCAGGAGGACCACGAGCCCGGCCAGGACAAGGAGGGCACCGCCGACCAGCAGGGTACGTCGGCGTCGCATCCCCTCATCGTGCCAGACCGGGCGCCCGCGGCTCCGCGCGCCAATCTTCTCCCGAGGGTGACACCCCCGTAACAGCGCCGACTCATTGCCTCGATTGACTGGTCGCGGCGTCGGATGCGGGGATCGGGGGCGACGTCCTCGGCACGCTCCACCCGCACGCCTCAGCGACAGGAAAGGCGACGATGCACACCAGCGCGCTCGGGCACGGCCTCGCGATCGGCGAGATCCCGGAGGAGGTCGTCCTCCCCGACACGATGACGGCGGCGGTGATCGACGCGCCGGGCGACGCCTCCGCCCTGCACCTGGCGACCGTGCCGACACCCTCCGCCATCAACGCCGAGTTCACCGTGAAGGTGGTCGCGGCCGGCGTGAACCCGCTCGACGCGAAGACGCGCGCGGGCCAGGGGGTCGCCTCGCAGATCGCCTCCTACCCTGCGGTCCTCGGCCACGACTTCTCGGGCGTCGTCGTCTCGAGCCCCTACCCGGCGCATCCGCTGCGGCCGGGCGACGAGGTCTACGGCTTCGTCATGGTGCCGCGCTACTCGGGCTCCTACGCGGAATACGTCAGCGTGCCGAGCGTCTCCATCGCGCGGAAGCCGTCGACGCTCTCGCACGTCGAAGCGGCCGGCGTCCCGCTCGCGGCGCTCACCGCCTGGGGCATGGTCGTCGAGCTCGCCAAGGCGCACGAGGGTCAGCGGATCCTCATCCACGCCGGGTCGGGCGGAGTCGGCCACTTCGCGGTGCAGTTCGCCGCCTACTTCGGCGCCTCGGTGATCGCGACCGGCTCGACCCGCAACCTGCAGTGGCTGCACGAGCTCGGCGCCGCGCAGGTGATCGACCACACCGCCGAGCGCTTCGACGAGCTGCTGTCCGGCGTCGACGTGGTCATCGATCTGGTCGGCAACGTCCACGACGACACGGGCTCGCGCTCGCTGAGGGTCCTCCGCCCCGGGGGCCTGATCGTGAACGCGCCCACCGGGAGCTGGCCCGGGTTCTTCGAGGAGGCGGCCGCTGCGGGCGTGCGCGCCTCCACCTACCGCGTCGCTCCCGACGGGGCGACCCTCGGCGTGGTCTCGCGCCTTCTCGAGTCGGGCGACGTCCGCGTCTTCATCGACGGCATCTTCCCCCTCGCCCGCGCCTGCGAGGCGCACGAGCAGCTCGAGACGGGCCACACCCGCGGCAAGATCGTCCTCACCGTCTCCGAGGGCTGACCTCGGCGAGATGCCACTCGGATACGCCGCGCGGAGCGGGTCGCGTACCCGGGTGGCGTCTCGCGGGGAGGGTCAGGCGAGAGAGCGCTCGAGGACGAAGTCGTCCTCCCAGCGGTCGCCGACGAGGAAGCGCTTGCGGCCGACGACCGCGAAGCCGTGCTTGGAGTAGAACCGCTGAGCACGCGCGTTCTCCTCGTTGACGCCGAGCCAGACGCCCGCGGCACCGTGTGCCCGCGCCTCCTCGAGGGTCGCGGCCATCAGCGCGGCCGCCGCTCCGGAGCCGTGCCGGCCGGGCAGGAGGTAGAACTTGCTGAGCTCGACGGTCGGACGCAGCCGGATCGCCGCGACGACGTCGGCGTCGGCGGGCTCCCCGCGCACGAGCATCGCGTAGCCGGTCAGCGCGCCGGAGTCGTCGTCGACCAGGAGCGAGCGGAGCGGATCGGCGAGGTGGTCGCGGAAGCGCTCGACCGAGAGCACGGTGCGCACGAACTCGGCCTTCGCCTCCGCGGTGGTGTGCGGCGGGCAGGCCAGCGGGAAGGTCGCGGCGGCCAGCTCGGCCAGGGCCTCGGCGTCGGCGGCAGACGCCCGGCGGACGGTCACGGGAGGCGCGGCGAAGCGGAGCGGCGGATCACCGGTCCAGTATGCCGGGACGACGAAGGAGGGGGCCCGCCGAAGCGGACCCCCTCCTCACGTCAGTGCGTGCTCGGCTCAGGCCAGGACGTTGACGTCCAGCGGGATGCCGGGGCCGAAGGTCGTCGAGACGGCGGCCTTCTGGATGTAGCGGCCCTTCGAGGAGGACGGCTTGAGGCGGAGGATCTCGTCGAGCGCGGTCTTGAAGTTCTCCTGGAGCTGCTCCTCGGTGAACGCGGCCTTGCCCACGACGAGGTGCACGTTGGCGTGCTTGTCGACGCGGAACTCGATCTTTCCGCCCTTGATCTCGGTCACGGCCTTCGCCACGTCCGGGGTCACGGTGCCGGTCTTCGGGTTGGGCATGAGGCCGCGGGGGCCGAGCACCTTTCCGAGACGGCCGACCTGGCCCATGAGCTCCGGGGTCGAGACGGCGGAGTCGAACGAGGTGTACCCGCCCGCGACCTTCTCGATGAGCTCGGCGCCGCCGACCTCGTCGGCACCGGCGGCCAGCGCGGCCTCGGCGGCCGGACCGGTCGCGAACACGATGACGCGGGCGGTCTTGCCCGTGCCGTGGGGCAGGATGACCGTGCCGCGGACCATCTGGTCGGCCTTGCGGGGGTCGACACCGAGCTTGAGGGCGACCTCGACGGTGCTGTTGAACTTGGCGGAACCGGTCTCGCGGGCGAGCGCGACGGCCTCGTCGGCCGTGTAGAACTTGCCCTCTTCGAGCTTGGCCGCGGCGGCCCGGTAGGCCTTCGACTTCTGTGCCATGTTGTTTCTCCTTGAAACGAGAATGTGGTTCTAGAGCCTGGCGGGCTCTCCCACGGGGGTGATGGAGTTCTGGTGGTGCCGCGATCGCGGCCGTGACTGCTGCTCGCGGGAGGCGGAGAGGTCGTGCGGAGGCGCTTCCGGACCGGGCGTGCGACCCCGCTGAGGGGCCGCCGTCGGGTTCTCGAGGCTTCCGCGGTGGGTCCGCGCCGGTGGGCGCGTCGCTCCCGCCGTCGAGCAGCGCGTCGCGCTACTCGACCGTGATGCCCATCGAGCGGGCGGTGCCGGCGATGATCTTCGCGGCGGCGTCGATGTCGTTGGCGTTAAGGTCGACCTGCTTCGCCTCGGCGATCTCGCGGACCTGCGCCTGGGTGAGCTTCGCGACCTTCACGGTGTGCGGGGTCGAGGAGCCCTTGGCGACGCCGGCGGCCTTCTTGATGAGCTCCGCCGCGGGCGGGGTCTTCAGCACGAAGGTGAACGAGCGGTCCTCGTAGACGGTGATCTCGACGGGGATGACGTTGCCGCGCTGCGACTCGGTCTGCGCGTTGTACGCCTTGCAGAACTCCATGATGTTGACGCCGTGCTGACCGAGCGCCGGACCGATCGGGGGCGCGGGGTTGGCCGCGCCGGCCTTGATCTGGAGCTTGATCAGGCCGGTGACCTTCTTCTTGGGGGCCATTCTGATTCCTTTTCTCAGGGTTCGAGCGGTCGGGGGCTCCCGGCCGCTCTCCCGCGCATCCGACGGTGCCGGATCGCGGTGGAGGAGGGTCGTCCGGCGCGCACAGAGGCGGGCGCCGACACGAAAACCCGTACGAGCTTACACGAGCGGGGCCACCCCCGACAGGGCGGAGGAGGTGCCGACGCCCGGGGGCGCGTGGGGCGGTGCCGGAGGGGGCGCCGCCCGGAACGGCGAACGCCCCCTCCGACGTGCGGAGGGGGCGTTCACGCGGCGCGGAGGCGACGCGTCAGAGCTTGGTGACCTGGTCGAACGACAGCTCGACCGGGGTCTCGCGCTCGAAGAGCGAGACGAGCACGGTGAGCTTGCCGCTCTCGGGCTTGATCTCGCTGATCGAGCCGGGAAGACCCGCGAACGAGCCCTCCTTGATGGTGATGGTCTCGCCGATCTCGAAGTCGACCTCGGCGGGCAGCACGCGCTGGGCCTGCTTCTGCCCCTTGGCACCGGAGGTCTTCGAGGGGGCGACATCCTTGATCTCGACGAGGCTCTTCAGCATCGTGAAGGCCTCCTCGAAGCGCAGCGGGGTCGGGTTGTGGGCGTTGCCCACGAAGCCGGTGACGCCCGGGGTGTGGCGGACGACCGACCACGAGTCCTCGTTGAGGTCCATGCGCACCAGCACGTAGCCGGGGATGCGCACGCGGGTGACCATCTTGCGCTGGCCGTTCTTGATCTCGACCACGTCCTCCATCGGGACCTGGACCTCGAAGATGTAGTCCTCGGCCTCGAGCGAGACCTTGCGGTTCTCGATGTTCGACTTCACGCGCTTCTCGAAGCCGGCGTAGGAGTGGATGACGTACCACTTGCCCGGCTTGCCGCGCAGCTCGGTCCGGAAGGCCTCGTACGGGTCGATGTCGGCGAGGTCCTCACCGGCGGACTCGGCGTCCTCGGCGGCGACCTCGGCCTCGTCCTCGACGGCCTCGAGGGCCGCTTCGGCCTCCTCGACGGTGTCGATGTGCGCGGCCTCGTCGACCGCGGAGTCGGCCTCGGGGTCGTCGACGGAGCCGATGGCGTCCAGCGCTGCCTCGAGGTCGGAGGCGAGGTCGTCCTCGGACTCGTTCTCGTCGATGATGCTCAGCGCACCCTGCTCGGCGGGCTCGACGGCGTCCTCAGCCTGCGACTGGACGTCGCCCTCCTGCTCCTCCTCGACCTCCGACGACTGCTCGGCAGCCGTCGCCCAGTCGACGTCGTCGCGGTTTCTGTCAGACACTCGTCACAACTCTCTCTCGATCGATCGGTCGCGCCCCTCGGGGCGCGTCCCGCTGTCGCCGGCACCCTCCGCTCGCGCGGCCCGGATGCTCTCGGGTCAGGCGGCGGGTGTGCCGAACACGTACGTCACGGCCAGGGCGAAGACCCAGTCGAGGAAGGACACCAGCGCCATCATGATGACGACGAAGATCAGCACGACCACGACGTAGTTGCCCAGCTCCTTGCGGGTGGGCGTCACGACCTTCTTCAGCTCGGCGATGACCTGCCGGATGAAGAGGGCGATGCGCGCGAACGGGTTGCGCCGCGCGGCTCGCTGCTGATTGGCGATCGCGACGACGTCCTCGCTCGGCTCGTCGACTGCTTTCCCGGCCACCTGCACGCACCTTTCCCGCACCGGAACCTCCGGTGTGGCCGACCGCCCGTCATGGGCGGCCCTGGACCGATGACCGCAGCGTCGCGGGGACCGCGTGCGACGGGCATCGATGTGCAGGGCGGACAGGGCTCGAACCTGCAACCTGCGGTTTTGGAGACCGCTGCTCTACCAATTGAGCCACCGCCCTATGGATGCCGTTGCGAGCATCCGAGGAGGAGACCGACCCGCCGCCCCACCGCCGCGACCCTCGCGGGCGCTGCGGATGAGGGCAGAGATCGACTACCTCGGACGAGTGTACGTGGACCCGAAGGGCGTGTCCAGCCGAGCGGCGGGGGGCCTCGGAGCCCCGTGTGCGCGCAGGATACGCTGGCCGTCGTGTCCTCCACCACGCGCATCTCCGCCCGCATCGCCGCCATCGCCGAGTCCGCCACTCTGAAGGTCGACGCCAAGGCGAAGGCCCTCCAGGCCCAGGGCCGCCCGGTCGTCTCCTACGCCGCCGGCGAGCCCGACTTCCTCACTCCCGAGCACATCGTCGAGGCCGCCTCGGCCGCCGTGCTCGACCCGAGGAACTACCGCTACACCCCCGCGGCGGGACTCCCCGACCTCCGCGCGGCCATCGCGGAGAAGACGGCGCGCGACTCCGGATGGGCCGTCGACCCCTCGCAGGTCGTGGTCACCAACGGCGGCAAGCAGGCCGTCTACCAGGCCTTCCAGACCCTCCTCGACGACGGCGACGAGGTGCTGGTGCCGACCCCGTACTGGACCACCTACCCCGAGGCGATCAAGCTCGCCGGCGGCGTGCAGGTGGACGTGTTCGCGGGCGCCGACCAGGGCTACCTGGTCACGGTCGAGCAGCTGGAGGCCGCGCGCACCGAGCGCACCAAGGTGCTCCTGTTCGTCTCCCCCTCCAACCCCACCGGCGCCGTCTACTCGGCCGAGCAGACCCGCGAGATCGGCGAGTGGGCCGAGGAGCACGGCCTCTGGATCATCGCCGACGAGATCTACCAGAACCTCGTCTACTCCACCGGCGACCAGGACGACGCGAGCCCGCTCGAGCACGCGACCTCGATCGTCGAGGCGGTGCCGGCCCTGCGCGACCGGACGATCCTCGTCAACGGCGTCGCGAAGACCTACGCGATGACCGGCTGGCGCGTCGGATGGATGGTCGGCCCGGCCGACGCGATCAAGGGCGCCTCGAACCTCCAGTCGCACCTCTCGAGCAACGTCTCGAACATCTCGCAGCGCGCCGCGATCGCCGCCCTCACCGGCCCGCAGGAGCCGGCCGAGGAGATGCGCCTGGCCTTCGACCGCCGCCGCCGCACCATCGTCGCCGAGCTGAACGCGATCGACGGGATCGAGTGCCCCACCCCCGGCGGCGCGTTCTACGTCTACCCCGACGTGAACGGGCTGCTGAACCGCGAGTGGAACGGCACCACCCCGACGACCTCCCTCGAGCTCGCCGACCTCATCCTCGAGCAGGCCGAGGTCGCCACCGTCCCCGGGGAGGCCTTCGGACCGAGCGGCTACCTCCGCCTGTCCTACGCCCTCGGCGACGACGCGCTCCTCGAGGGCGTGCGCCGCTTGCAGCGGCTCTTCGGCACCGTCTAGCCCCTCTCCTCCTGCGTCGTCGATAGGCCGCGGCCGGCTCGACGACGAGGTGCGTCGCAGAAAGCGGGATGCGCAGCGCGGACGACGATCCGCCGACACGCGGATCGCCGGTCGCCGCTCGACCGTGCCTCACGGTGACCGGCGGGTACTGCGACGCGCCTGTCCGACAGGTGAGGGGTGCCTGGCATCTCGGGGCGGGGAGGGCAAGAGGGAGGCGGAAATCGGGGATCACTGTCGCCGGAGGGGTGCGACAGGGCACGCTGTGACGATGAGCGAAGACCACGCCGTCCGAGTCCGCGACCTGCGGAAGGACTACGGGGGCGCTCCGGCGGTCGCGGGAGTCTCCTTCGACATCCACCGGGCCGAGACCTTCGCGCTCCTCGGCCCGAACGGCGCCGGGAAGTCGACGACCATCGAGATCCTCGAGGGCTACCGCGACCGCTCCGGCGGCGAGGTGTCGGTGCTCGGGGTCGACCCGCGCCACGGCGACCTGGCGTGGAAGGCGCGTCTGGGGATCGTCCTGCAGTCCAGCGGCGAGTCCGGCAACGCGACGGTCCGCGAGCAGATCGCGCACTTCGCCAGCCTCTATCCGCGACCGCGCGACGTCGACGAGACCATCGAGGCCGTCGGGCTGACGTCCAAGGCCCGCTCGCGCATCGGGCGCCTCTCCGGCGGCCAGCGCCGCCGTGTCGACGTCGCCCTCGGCATCATCGGCCGTCCCGAGCTGGTGTTCCTCGACGAGCCCACCACGGGATTCGACCCCGAGGCCCGCCACTCCTTCTGGGACCTGATCGCTCTGCTCAAGAGCGAGGGCACGACCATCCTGCTCACCACCCACTACCTCGACGAGGCCGCCCGCCTCGGCGACCGCGCCGCCGTGATCTCCGGCGGGCGGCTCCTGGCCATCGGCCCGATGAGCGCGATCGGAGGGGACGAGGCGCGCGTCCCGATCGTGCAGTGGCGCGAGGACGGCGTGCTGCACCGGCTGCGCACCACCGAGCCCGCCCGGACCGTCGCCGAGCTGCACGCCCGGATCGGGGAGCCGACGGCGCTCGAGGTCGTCCGCCCCAGCCTCGAGGACATCTACCTCGACCTCATCCGCGAGGACCGCGACGCGGTCGACCTGATCGGAGAGCCCGCGTGACCGCCGTCGCCACCCGCCCCCGCACCCTCTCCACTGGCCCGGGACGCACCGTCCGCCTCGGACTCGCCCGCGCCCGCTACGAGATCCGCTCGTACTTCCGCGCTCCGGACCAGGTGTTCTTCACCTTCCTCTTCCCGGTGCTGCTCCTGACGATCTTCTCGGTCGCGTTCGGCGACACCGCGGTGATGCAGGCGAACCCGCAGGACCCGGGCATCCCGATGGCCGAGTACTACGTGCCGGGCCTCGCCGCGGCCGGGATCCTGCTCTCGGGCGTCCAGAACCTGGGCGTCGACATCGCGGTCGAGCGCGGCGACGGCACGCTCAAGCGCCTCGCGGGGGCACCGCTGCCGGTCTTCAGTTACTTCATCGGCAAGTTCGGCCAGGTGCTCGTGACGAGCCTCGCGCAGACGGCCCTGCTGCTCCTCGTCGCGGCGACGGTGTTCTCGGTCGAGCTGCCCACCGACAGCGGGCGCTGGGCGACCTTCGCCTGGGTCTACCTGGCAGGAGTCGCGACGTCGGCCATCCTCGGCATCGCCGTCTCCGCGCTGCCCCGCTCGGGCAAGAGCGCGACCGCCGTGATCGTGCCGCCGCTGCTCGTGCTGCAGTTCATCTCGGGGTCGTACCTGTCGTTCACGACGCTGCCGGACTGGCTGCAGAACACGGCGAGCGTCTTCCCGCTCAAGTGGATCGCGCAGGGCATGCGCGCCGTGTTCCTGCCGAGCGGGTTCGAGGAGGCGGAGGTGAACGGGTCGTGGGACCTCGGCGGCGTCGCGCTGGTGCTCGGTATCTGGCTCGTCGTGGGGCTCGTCGCCTGCCGCTTCGGCTTCCGCTGGATCCGCCGCGACAGCTGAGCCGGAGGAGGCCGCGGCCGGAGGGCGCGCGTCCCCGCGAGCGCGGGGCCTGCGCGCGCAGACCGCGCGGACTCAGACCGCGGTGCCGACCACGACGGGCTCGGGGTGCAGCAGCACGCCGAACTCCGCCAGGACGCGGCCCTGGACGTACCGGGCGAGCTCGGCGACCTGCTCGGCCGTCGCTCCTCCGCGGTTGGTCAGGGCGAGGGTGTGCTTGCTCGACACGGCGGCCCGCGAGCCGGGCAGGGCGAAACCGCGCGAGACGCCGGCGTGCTCGATCAGCCACGCGGCGCTGAGCTTCACCAGGCCGTCGGCGCGGGGAGGCACGGGCAGCCCGACGGGCGCTCCGGCCTCGACCGCGGCGAGCGGAGTGATGACGGGCGCCTCCGCCGTCGGCTCGACCGGCCAGCGCGGCGCCTCGGGCGGCAGGGAGTCGGCGAACGCGCTCGTGACGAGGGGGTTGGTGAAGAAGGAGCCGGCGCTCGCGGTGTCCGGGTCCTCCGGATCGAGGACCATGCCCTTGCCCGCACGCAGCGCCAGCACGGTCTCGCGCACCCGCGCGAGCGGCACGCGGTCGCCGAGCGCGACTCCGAGCGCCGACGCCAGCTGACCGTAGGCGACGGGAGTGCCGTCGCCCTCGGCGCCGACCTCCTCGAGCGCGAACTCGACGGCCAGCACCGCGCCCCGGCGGCCCTGCTTGATCACGGAGGTGCGGTAGGCGAACTGCAGCTCCTCCGCCGTCAGCCGGACGGGCTCGCGGGCGCCCTCGTCGAGGAAGTCGACCGCGACCAGCGTGTCCGAGAGCTCCTGGCCGTAGGCGCCGATGTTCTGCACGGGCGACGCACCGACCGTGCCGGGGATGCCGCTGAGGGCCTCGAGGCCCGCCCAGCCGCGCTCCACGGTCGTCGCGACGAGGCCGTCCCACGACTCGCCCGCCTGGACCCGCAGGAGCACGCGCCCCGGCTCGTCGGAGGGGAGCCGCTCGACGCCGGTGGTGCGCACGCGCACGACCGTGCCCTCGACCCCGTCGTCGCCCACGAGGAGGTTGGAGCCGCCGCCGAGCAGCAGCCACGGCTCGTCGTCCGACCACAGGCCGACGAGCGTCTCGACCAGCTCCGCCTCGGTGGCGGGCTCGACGAGGCGCTCGGCGGGTCCGCCGACGCGGAGGGTGGTCAGGGCGGAGAGCAGCGGCGCGGAGGTCACGCGAGTCGGACCCGTGCCTGGGCCTTGCCGAGGACGGACTGGCCCTCGACCGAGACGGCGAGGTCGACGCGGACCCAGCCCTCCTCGGCGTTCACAGCACCGATCCTGGCGACCACGTCGATGGCGGCGCCGTCGCGCGGGTCCACCACGACGGGGCGGGTGAAGCGCACCTGGTAGTCGACCACGCGTCCGGGGTCGCCGACCCAGTCGACGACGACCTGCACCGCGGTGCCCATCGTGAGCATGCCGTGCGCGAGCACGCCGGGCAGGCCGACCTCGGCGGCGACGTCGTCGCGGTAGTGGATGGGGTTGAAGTCGCCCGAGGCGCCCGCGTAGCGCACCAGGGTGCCGCGGTCGATCGGGAAGCGGCTCTCGGCGACGACCTGGCCGACGCTCAGCTCGGCGAGAGCGGGCAGTGCGGTGCTCATTCGTCTCCCCTGACCACGAGGGTCGAGATCGCGGTGACGACGTGCTCGCCGCTCGCGTCGACCATGCGGGACTCGGTGGTGACCATCGAGTGGGCGCCGAGCTTCTTGATGGCGGCGACCGAGAGGGTCGCGGTCAGCTCGTCGCCGGCGACGACCGGACGGGACAGCACGAAGCGCTGGTCTCCGTGCACGACGCGGCTGAAGTCGATCCCGCCGTCGGGCTCGGCGAGCAGCTGCTGGAGCGTGAACTCCTGCACGACGACGGCGAAGGTGGGCGGAGCGACGAGGTCGGGGTGCCCGGCGGCGCGGGCGGCCTCGACGTCGTGGTGCAGGGGGGAGGTCGCGGAGACGGCGCGGGCGAACTCGCGCACCTTCTCGCGCCCCACCTGATAGGGCTCCGTGGGCGCGAAGACGCGCCCGACGAGTTCGGTGTTCACTGGCACCCGGCCATACTAGGCGCTGCCGTCGCAGGGCCCTCGGGGCTCCGGAGGCGCCGCCGGTGGTCACCCGGGTATGACCACCGGGAATTTCCCATCCGTGTATGGCTGACCCGCGGCCGAACTTCTCCGAAGCTGGCGGGCATGTCGACACCCACTCCCGAGCGCGACTGGGCGACCTACGCCCGCGAGCTCGGCACCAACATGCACCGGGCCCGCATCGCCAAGGGCGCCAGCCAGGAGCGGATCGCCCACGCGGCCGGGCTCGCGGGCTACACCTACCAGAAGTTCGAGAAGGGCGAGTCGAAGCCCGGCTCGCCCGCGAACCCCACGCTGCACACCCTCCTCGCGCTCTGCGAGGCGCTCGAGATCGAGCTGACGGACCTCCTACCGCCCGACCCGCCGCGCACCTCACGAGGCGCCGAGTAGCCGGAGCACCGCGCCGGCCAGCCGCGACCCCGAGCTGAGATCGAGGTCGACCTCGCCGAGCCCGTCGGCCTCCAGGCGGAGCCTGTCCTCCCCCGACTCCCCCGGGCGGCACAGGGAGACGTGCACCGTCGCGCCCGCGGCCCCGTCTCCACGCGCCCAGAGCACCACCGGGAGCGAGCTCGCCGCGGAGCGGTGCAGCCGCTCCGCCACTGCGACCAGCTCGTCGTGCTCACCCGTACACCAGCGCGGGCACCCCTCGTCGTTCCTGCCGTCCATCCGCTCCTCCACGTTCCGCACCCCTCGGTCGAGGAGACCAGCCCACCAGGCGGTACCGACACCGAGGGCCCGCCGCGCCCCGATCCCGACCGGGGTGTGGACAGGAGACGGTCGTCCGCCCGTTGTGGAGGAGCGAGGACCAGGATCCCATACGCAGGTGGTGCCGCCAGGGGTCCGGCACGAAGCACCGGCGCGGTGTCAGCGGTGGACGATCAGCCAGGTCGCGATCGCCGTGGTCGAGCCCGTGTTGACCATGCGGTGCGGCCGCTCGCACGGGAACGTGATGGCGTCGCCCGGCCCGAGGACGACCGACTCGTCCTCGAACTCGACCGTCAGCTCTCCGAGCGTCACCGTCCCCATCTCGAACCCGTCGTGGCGGAGCAGCTGCCGGTGCGCCGTCGAGGTCGAGCCCGGCGGGTAGGTCGACTCGAAGAAGTCGACGGCGTCCAGCGGACGCGGCGCCAGACGGCGGAACAGCACTCCGCCCTCGAGCGCCACGGGCGCCGACTCGCGCGCCCGGACGACCGCGGTCTCGACCGGCGCCGACGCGCCCTGGTCGAACACGGCGGACAGCGGGACCCCCAGCGCGTCCACGAGGGCGATCAGCCGGCCGACCGAGGGCTGCATGGCTCCGCGCTCGATCTGCGAGACGGCGCTCACGGAGATGCCGAGTCGTCCGGCGAGTGCCTTCAGCGACAGGCCCGCCGAGAGCCGCAGCTCCCGCAGCCGGGCGCCGAGTCCGGCCCCGTCCGCGATCGCCCGGGCGGCCGCCTCGTCGGGCGCGGTGTCGTCGGAGGGCATGGCCCGTCCCCTCTCGCGGATCGTCACACAGCCGTAACGGAGCCGAAACGAGCGGCGGCCTCCCGACTCGTAGCGTGGCCCGCGTGAAGTGATCACTTCACTCGGAACGCTCTCCGCGACGCCCCGCCTCCTCGGCCGGACGTCCCGACCACCCTGACACATCCGCTCCGTGCCGCTCTGCGCACGACCGCCCGAGAGGTGGATCCACCCATGTCCGACCGCGTCACCGCACCCCGAGTCACCGCTCCTCCCGTCGATCCGGATCCCGCCGCCGCGGCGAGCGCCGGCTACGACGACCGCCTCTCCAACGAGGACCTCGCCCCGCTCCGGAAGCAGCGCTGGTCGAGCTACAACATCTTCGCGTTCTGGATGTCGGACGTGCACAGCGTCGGCGGGTACGTGACCGCGGGCTCGCTCTTCGCGCTGGGCCTGGCCGGCTGGCAGGTGCTCGTCGCCCTGGTGGTGGGCATCGTGATCGTGCAGGTCTTCTGCAACCTCGTCGCCAAGCCCAGCCAGGTCACCGGCGTGCCCTACCCCGTCATCAACCGGGCGATCTTCGGCATCCGCGGCGCGAACATCCCGGCGATCATCCGCGGACTGATCGCGATCGCCTGGTACGGCGTGCAGACCTACCTGGCGGCGCAGTCGCTGAACATCGTCTTCCTCAAGTTCTTCCCGGGCATGGCCGCCCTGAACACGCCCGAGGCGTCGTTCCTCGGCCTCTCGGCCCTGGGCTACCTCTCCTACGCGATCCTCTGGGTCGCGCAGGCCGCGCTGTTCTGGCGGGGCATGGAGTCGATCCGCCGCTTCATCGACTGGGCGGGACCGGCGGTCTACGTGGTGATGCTCGTGCTGGCCGTCTACCTGGTGTCGCAGGCGGGCTGGGAGAACATCTCGCTCACCCTCGGCTCCGGCGAGCCGCTCGACCTCGCCGCCGCGGTGCCGGTGATGATCTCGGCCGTCGCCCTGGTCGTCTCCTACTTCTCGGGCCCGATGCTCAACTTCGGCGACTTCTCCCGGTACGCCCGCAGCTACGGCGCCGTGAAGCGCGGCAACCTGCTCGGCCTCCCGATCAACTTCCTCTTCTTCTCCCTCCTCACCGTGATCACCGCCTCGGCGACCGTGCCGGTCTTCGGCGAGCTGATCACCGACCCGATCGAGACCGTCGAGCGGATCGACACCTGGTTCGCCGTGCTCCTCGGCGGGCTCACCTTCGTCATCGCGACGATCGGCATCAACATCGTCGCCAACTTCATCTCCCCCGCGTTCGACTTCTCGAACGTCAACCCGAAGAAGATCAGCTGGCGGATGGGCGGCATGATCGCCGCCGTCGGCTCGGTGCTGCTCACCCCGTGGAACTGGTACTCGAACGACACCGCCATCCACTACACGCTCGGCATCCTCGGCGCGCTGATCGGACCGCTGTTCGGCGTCCTCATCGCGGGCTACTACCTGATCAGCCGCCAGCGCGTCTGGGTGGACGACCTCTACACGATGAGCGAGAAGGGCCGCTACTGGTTCTCGCGCGGCTTCAACCCCAACGCCGTCTGGGCGACCGTGATCGGCGGAGTCCCCTCCGTCGCCTCGGTGCTCGTGCCGCGCTGGATCGCGGAGGCGGGAGGCGCGGAGTTCACCTGGCTCGGCGACTACAGCTGGTTCCTCGGCTGCGGGCTCGGATTCGTCGCGATGGCCGTGCTCGAGCGGCGCGCGCCGCGGATCGGGCGCCTCGACGAGGACCTCGAGCACGTCAGCGACGGCTCGACCGTCTGATCCGGCCGGCACGGAGGAGGGATCCGCTCCGGCCGCTCCGCATCCCGCGGACCGGCGGCCGGGCGGGTCCCTCCCCCTCCCGGCACCCGAACCGAGGAACCACCATGCGCATCACCGTCGTCAACCCGAACACCAGCACTGCGATGACCGCGGCGATCGGCCGGGCCGCCCGCTCCGTCGCCTCGCTCGGCACCGAGATCACGGCCGTCACCCCGCCGATGGGTCCGGCGTCGATCGAGAGCCACTACGACGAGGCGCTCGCCGTGCCCGGCGTCCTGCACGAGATCGCCCGGGCGGAGGCGGCCGGCTGCGACGGCGCGGTCATCGCGTGCTTCGGCGACCCGGGCGTCGACGCCGCGCGCGAGATCGCGAGCGGCCCGGTCGTGGGGATCGCCGAGGCCGCCATGCACATGGCCGCGCTCGTCGGCCGGGGCTTCAGCGTGGTCACCACGCTCTCGCGCACGAGCGGCCGCGCCTGGGACATCGCCCGCCGCGCCGGGTTCAGCGACGCCTGCCGTCAGGTGCGCGCCTGCGACATCCCCGTGCTCGAACTCGACGACCCCCGCTCCGACGCCCGCCGCGCGATCCTGGCGGAGTGCGCCGAAGCGCTGGCCGTCGACGGGTCCGACTCGATCGTGCTGGGCTGCGCGGGCATGGCCGACCTGTGCCGCGACCTCTCACGGGAGCTGGGCGTGCCCGTGATCGACGGCGTCGCCTCGGCGGTGCGCCTGGTGGAGGGGCTCGTCGCGATGGGCGTCAGCACCTCGCGGCGCGACGAGTACGCCGCGCCGCGGACGAAGGCGATGGCGGGGCTGCTCGCTCCGTTCGAGCGGGTCTGAGGTTCCACGTCCCGTGCAGTCGGGCGTTCTGCCGGACCCCCGACCCGGACCCACCTGCGAGGATCGGGGGATGAGCGTCCTCCGCGATCTCGGCCTCGGTGCCCGGCTCTTCCTCCGCGGCTTCCGCACCTGGGTCCGCTCGCCGCGGGCGATGCTCCTCGGCGCGATCCCGCCCCTGATCGTCGGTCTGGTCTTCGTCGGCGTGCTGGTCCTGGTGCTCACGCGGGTGCAGGACGCGGTGACCGCGCTCACCCCGTTCGCAGGCGGCTGGGACGAGGGCACGGCCGCCACCGTCCGCCTGGTGCTCTCGATCGCGGTGGTCGGCGCCGCGCTCGCCCTCGGCGTGGTCCTCTTCGCCGCGGTGACCCTGCTGGTCGGCGACCCCTTCTACGAGCGGATCTGGCGGCGGGTCGAGGACGACCTCGGCGGCGTGCCCGACGAGCGCGAGAGCACCTTCTGGCAGGGGGTCGGCCGCGGCCTCCGCGACTCCGCCGTGCTGGTCGCCACCTCCCTCGGGATCGGCGTGGTCCTGGTGCTGCTGGGCCTGGTGCCGCTGGTCGGCTCGATCGTCGGCCTCGTCGCCGGCGCCCTGGTCGGCGGGAGGGCCCTCGCGCTCGAGCTGACCGGGTTCGCGGGCGACGCCCGGGGGCTCTCCCTCCGCGACCGCCGCCGCCTCCTCGGCGAGCACCGCGCGGTCTCGCTCGGCTTCGGCATCGCCGTCTACCTGGCGTTCCTCGTCCCCGGGGGCGCGGTCGTCGCCACCCCCGCCGCGACGGCCGGCGCGACCCTCCTGCTCCGGACCCTGCGGGGCGAGCCGACCGAGCGGCCGGCCGCCTGACACCGCTTGGCCGCCGCCCGGCTCTCCCCTAGACTCGCCGCGTGCGCACGTCGATCCGAAGCCCCTGGTGGCCCGCCTCCTAGGCGGACCGACGCGCAGACCCCTCGCACGCGACCGCCTCCTCCGGGCGGTCGTTCTGCATGTCAGGGCCCGGGTGGGGCACGACCCGATTCAAGGACCACGATGACCTCGCTCCTCTCCCGCATCCTCGCCTCCGACGGGACGCTGCCGTTCGCGGTGGTCCTCCGCCAGGGCCGCGACGCCGTCGACGTGTTCACGGGCGACGTGCTCGACGTCGAGGGCCTGGCCGACATCCCGCTCGACGGCGACGACGTGCTGACCCTCGTGCCCTACCGGCAGGTGCGCGAGCGCGGCTTCGCGGCGAAGGACGACGGAGCCCCGCTGCGCAACCTCGTGGTGCGCGAGCGCGAGAGCGTCCCCCTGGCGGAGGTGCTGCGGCTCCTGCCCGGGCGGGAGATCCCGGTCGAGGAGCGCGGCTTCGACGTGCCGGACGACGAGTACGCCGACATCGTCCGCCGGGTGATCGAGGACGAGATCGGCCGCGGCGAGGGCGCCAATTTCGTCATCAACCGCGCCTTCGTCGCGCAGACCGACGCGCCGCCCGTCGAGGCGGTCCTGGCCTGGTTCCGCCGCCTGCTCACCGACGAGTCCGGCGCGTACTGGACCTTCGCGATCCACACCCCCGGCGTCGACGGCGCGCAGACGGTCACCGCCGTCGGCGCGACCCCCGAGCGCCACGTCTCGGTGCGCGACGGCGTCGCGATGATGAACCCGATCAGCGGCACCTTCCGCCACCCCGCGGCCGGACCCACCGGGGAGGAGGTGCTCGCGTTCCTCGCCGACGTCAAGGAGAGCGAGGAGCTCTTCATGGTCGTGGACGAGGAGATGAAGATGATGAGCGCGGTCTGCCCGGACGGCGGCCGCATCCTCGGGCCGTTCCTCAAGCAGATGTCGCGGCTCAGCCACACCGAGTACCTGCTCGAGGGCCGCACCGGACTCGACGTGCGCGAGGTCCTGCGGCTGACGATGTTCGCGCCCACGGTCACCGGCTCGCCGATGGAGAACGCGTGCGCCGTGATCGCCGAGTACGAGAAGGAGCCGCGCGGCTACTACTCCGGCGTGCTCGCCCTCTTCGAGCCGGAGGAGCACGGCTACACGGTCGACGCCCCCATCCTCATCCGCACCGCCTACCTCCGCGCGGACGGCCGCCTCACCGTGCCGGCCGGCGCGACGCTCGTGCGCCATTCCACCCCCGAGGGCGAGGTCGCCGAGACGCGGGCGAAGGCGTCGGGCGTCCTCTCCGCCCTCGGCCTGCTGCCGCACCGCGAGGTGCCGCCGGCCATCGACCTGAACGCGCAGCCGGGCGTGCAGGAGGCGCTCGAGGCGCGCAACGAGCGGCTCGCCTCGTTCTGGCTCCGGCCCCAGGCGCCCGAGCACATCGCCGGCCTCGCCGGGCACACCGCTCTGATCGTCGACAACGAGGACCAGTTCACGACGATGCTCGCCCACCAGCTGCGCCACCTCGGGATGGACGCCCGGGTCGAGCGCTGGTCGGAGGTCGCCGACGTGCTGAGCGACGACCTCGTCGTCTTCGGCCCCGGCCCGGGCGACCCCCGCGACGAGTCCGAGCCGCGGATCGCACACCTGCGCTCGCTGATGACCACCCGCCTCGAGGCGGAGCGGCCGATGCTCGCCGTCTGCCTCAGCCACCAGATGCTCTCACTGCTGGCGGGCCTCCCGGTCGAGCCGCTGCCCGCGCCCCGCCAGGGCGTGCGCCTGGCGGTGGACGTGTTCGGCGAGGACGCCGCGATCGGCTTCTACAACACCTTCTCCTCCGTCGCCCCCGGCGTCGCGCGCACGCCCCGGCTGGGGCTCGAGGTGTCGGTCGACCCGGAGACGGGAGTGGTCAACGCCCTGCGCGGCGAGCACGTCGCGTCGGTGCAGGGGCACCTGGAGTCGGTGCTCTCCTCCGACGGCCTGCGCACCCTGGAGCGGCTGGTCCGCACCGCGACCGCTCAGCCCGCGCGCGCATGAGCGGCCTGCGGCTGATCGCGTCGCCCGCCTACCCGGCCGAGCTGCAGGAGGCGGTGGCCGCAGCCGTGCGCGCGGCGGCCGAGGCGGCGCGCGGCTGGTACGGGCGCGGCGACAAGGTCGCGGCGGACGAGGCGTCGGTCGCGGCGATGCGCGCCGTGCTGGCCGACGCTCCGTTCGACGGCGTCGTCGTGATAGGCGAGGGCGAGAAGGACGAGGCCCCGATGCTCGCGAACGGCGAGCGCCTCGGCCGCGCCTCCGCTCTCTCCTGCGACGTGGCGGTCGATCCGCTCGACGGGACCCGGCTCACGGCGGAGGGGCTCCCCGGCTCGGTGAGCGTGATCGCGCTGGCCCCGCGAGGCACGCTGTTCGACCCGCGTGACGTCTTCTACATGGACAAGCTGGTCTGCTCCGGAGCGGGCCGGGGCGCCGTCTCGCTCGACCTCCCTCCCGCCGAGAACGCCGCACGGCTGGCGGCGGCGCTCGGGAAGCCCGTCGCGGAGCTGGTCGTCGTCGTGCTCGACAAGCCGCGTCACTCCGGGCTCATCAAGGCTCTGCGCGCGGCCGGGGTCGCGCTCGAGCTGCGCGGCGAGGGCGACGTGTCGGTCGCGATCGAGGCGGCCGATCCCGCGGGCCGCGTCGACCTCGTCCTCGGCATCGGCGGCACCCCGGAGGGAGTGGTCGCCGCCTGCGCCGTCCGCGCCCTCGGCGGGGTCATGGAGGGGCGCCTCGCCCCCCAGACCGCACCGGAGCGCGCCAACGCCCTGGCCGCCGGCCACGACCTCGACCGCCTGCTGACCCTGGAGGACCTGGTCTCCTCGGACGACGTGCTCTTCGCGGGCTGCGCGGTCTGAGACCTCTCCCACGGGCAGGACCTCGCCCGGGAAAGCCGAAGGCCCCGGCTCGACGCGCGAACCGGGGCCTTCTCGCTGTAGCGGGAGCGGGACTTGAACCCGCGACACCACGATTATGAGCCGTGTGCTCTAACCACCTGAGCTACCCCGCCGCGCGTTCTTCGCAGGTCTGGCCTGCGGGGAACGGAGCCCCCTGTGGGAATCGGACCCACTACCTCTTCCTTACCAAGGAAGTGCTCTACCAATGAGCTAAGGGGGCGCACCTGCGGGTCTGACAGCCCCTCTCGGGGCGTGCCCGCGATTTGGCACCGTTAGACGATAGCACCTCCGCGGAGCGTCGATGACCGCGGGGGACGCGCCCCCGCGGCCGCCCGTCTGCGGCTACGCCCGGCTCGCCTCGTCGAGCGCGGCGAGCTCCTCGGCGCTCAGCTCGAGGGAGGCCGAGGCGATCAGCGCCGGCAGCTGCTCCATCACGCGGGCGCTGGCGATCGGCGCGACCACTCCGGGCTGCGAGCGGAGCCAAGCGAGGGCCACCGTCGCCACCTCGGCGCCGTGCGCCTCCGCCGCCGCATCGAGCGCCGCCAGCACCCGGCGGCCGCGGCCGTCGAGGTAGCGGGAGGCGCCGTCGGCGCGCGGACCCTCGGGCGTCGATCCGTCGCGGTACTTGCCGGTCAGGAATCCCGACGCCAGGGCGGAGTAGGGGACGACGGCCAGCCCCGCCTCGCGGGCGAGGGGCAGCAGGTCGGCCTCGATCCCGCGCTCCACGAGGTTGTAGTGCGGCTGCAGCGCGACGGGCGCGTGCAGGCCCTCCTCGCCCGCGATGCGCAGCCACTCCGCGACGCGCTCGGCGCTGAAGTTCGACACTCCGATCGCGCGAACGAGGCCCTGGTCCACGAGCTCGGAGAACACGGCGGCGATGTCGGCCATCGGCACGGCCTCGTCGTCGAAGTGGGCGTAGTAGAGGTCGATCCGGTCGGTCGCGAGCCGCTCGAGGGAGGCGCGGGCGGCCGCGCGCACGGTGTCGGGCGCGAGGCCGGTGAACTGCGGGTGGCGGCCCGCCTTCGTCGCGATCACCACGTCGTCCCGGTCCCCCGAGCGCTGCGCGAGCCACTCGCCGATGATCGTCTCGGACTCGCCGCCCGTGTTGCCCGGGACCCAGGCGGAGTACGCGTCGGCGGTGTCGATGAAGTCGCCGCCCGCGGCCGTGTAGCCGTCGAGGACGTCGAAGGAGGTCTGCCGCCCCGCGGTCCAGCCGAAGACGTTGCCGCCGAGCGAGAGCGGGAAGACGTCGATGCCGGAGTCGCCGAGCGGCGAGCGGGTGACGGAGGAGGATGCTGCGCTGTCGATGCTCATCCCCCGATTCAAGACCCGCTCCCCGCCGTGATCGATCCCCCTCACGCGCATGCGCGGCAAGGACTCAGGCTCTCAGCGCCGCGGGTAGTCGGCGTAGGCGAAGCGCGTCGAGTCCGGCGCCCAGCCGGAGACGTTGATCGTCCCCTGCCCGCCGTGGAGGCGCTCCAGCACGCGGCCGGGCTCGAGCGTCGAGCGCCCGGGGAGGTCGAGCAGCCGCAGCTCGACGTCGACGTTCTCGGGGTGCCCGGCCGTCCCCTCCGGATAGGCGAGGTAGAGCAGGTGCGCGCCGTCGGGCGACTCGTGCGGGAACCAGTCGACCGTGTCCGACTCGACCAGGCGGGAGAGCGCGGAGCCGTCGAGGCCGATGCGGAACAGCTGCGCCCCGCCTCCGGCCCGCTCGGAGTTGAAGACGAGGGTGCGGCCGTCGGCCGAGACGTCGACGCCGTCGTCGGCCGGCTCGTCGTCGGTCAGGGCGGTGAGCGCGCCTCCTCCGACCGGCATCGTGTAGACATCGGTCCGCCACCGCCCGGAGGCGTCACCGCCGCCGATCAGCGCGAGGGTCGCGCCGTCGGGCGAGACGCCGTGCAGGTAGTGCTTGAAGCGCGCGCCCTCGCGCTCGGCGGTCAGGCGGCGGGCGGGGGCGGAGCCGTCGAGCTCGACCGCGTACAGGTGCCCGTCGCGCGCCGAGACGTAGGCGAGCCCGTCGGACGGGGCGAGCACGTGGTCGTTGTTGAGCTCGGCCGGCACCCCGTCGAGCGGGATCGGCTCGAGCACGGGCGTCCCCTGGAGCGGCAGTCGGAAGAGGCCGCCGTCGCCGTTCACGATCAGGGCGGAGCCGTCCGGAGTCCAGTTCGGCGCCTCCACGAGGAGGGAGTCGGACTCGAAGACGGTCGTCGACTCCCCCGTCGCGAGGTCGTGGACGCGGAGTCGGCAGAGCTGGTCGGGGAGGAGCGAGCGGGCCATGCTCCCCACGGTAGGGCCCTGGCGGATCACGACGGGGCCGTCAAGCCTCCGCGCACTCAGGTTCCGCGGGAGGGCGCTCCGATATTCTTGACCGACTTATGCGCTGGGTACACCTTGGGAGGAACATGTGATGCTCCTCATCCTCGTGATCTCGTTCGCGATCGCCGTGGTGACCCCCTGGCTGATGGACCGGTTCGGGCCGAAGACGTTCTACGCGCTGGCGCTGATCCCGGCCGCGAGCTTCGTCGCCACCGCGACCGCCCTGCCGACGATCCTCGACGGCGGCGAGATCCGCGAGTCCGTGCCGTGGATCCCCGCGCTCGACATCGCCCTCTCCTTCCGCCTGGACGCGCTCTCGATCGTCCTCGCCCTCGTGGTCAGCGGAGTCGGCGCCCTGGTCCTCGCCTACTGCGCGACGTACTTCAGCCGCGACGAGCCCTCGCTGGGCCGGTTCGCAGCGCTCCTGTCCGCGTTCGCCGGAGTGATGTACGGGCTGGTCACGGCCGACGACGTGATCATCCTCTTCGTCTTCTGGGAGGCGACGAGCGTCCTCTCCTACCTCCTCATCGGCCACTACAGCGGGCGCAAGGAGAGCCGGGGTGCCGGGCTCCAGGCGCTCCTGGTCACGACTCTCGGCGGGCTGGCGATGCTGGTCGGGATCATCGTCCTGATCGTGCAGGCCGGTACCACCAGCCTCTCCGGGATCGTCGCCGCCGCCCCCTCCGGCCCGATCGTGTCGACGGCGCTGGTGCTCGTACTGCTCGGCGCGTTCTCGAAGTCCGCCCTGGTGCCGTTCCACTTCTGGCTGCCGGCCGCGATGGCCGCTCCCACGCCGGTCAGCGCCTACCTGCACGCCGCCGCGATGGTGAAGGCGGGCATCTACCTCGTCGCGCGCCTCGCGCCGGGCTTCGCCGACGACTCCGTCTGGCTGCCCGTGGTGGTGAGCGTCGGAGTCTGGACCATGCTCGTCGGCGGCTGGCGCTCGCTCCGGCAGTACGACCTCAAGCTCGTGCTGGCCTACGGCACCGTCAGCCAGCTCGGCTTCCTGACCGTCGCCGTCGGCTTCGGCTCGCGCGACGCCGCGCTGGCCGGACTGACCCTGCTCGTCGCCCACGCCCTCTTCAAGGCGCTGCTCTTCCTCACCGTCGGCATCGTCGACCACCGCGCCGGCACGCGCGACCTCCGCAAGCTCAGCGGCCTGGGACGGCAGGCGCCGGTGCTCGCGGGCGCCGCCCTCGTCGGCGTGCTGTCGATGGCGGGCATCCCGCCGCTGCTGGGCTTCGTCGCCAAGGAGGCCGTGTTCACGAGCCTGATCTCGGCGATCGAGCAGGGCTCGTTCTGGGCCTGGGTCGCGCTGGTCGGCCTCGTCCTCGGCTCGATCCTCACCGTGGCCTACTCCGCGCGCTTCTTCTGGGGCGCCTTCGCCCGGAAGAAGGGGCTCGAGGACACGCACCTGCACGCCGAGCCGTGGACCTTCACCGCCGCCCCGGTGCTGCTGGCCGCCGCCAGCATGATCGGCGGGATCGCCGCCTCCGTGCTCGACCCGCTCGTCGCCGTCTACGCGGACACCCTCCCCTACGCCGCCCCGGACGCCGACCCGGAGCTCGCCGCCGCCGCGGAGGCCTCCGACCACGGCGGCTACCACCTCGCGCTCTGGCACGGCTTCGAGCCCGCGCTGGCACTCAGCGCCCTCGTGATCGCCGTCGGACTCCTGCTCTTCGCCAAGCGCGTCGCCGTCGCGCGCGCGCAGTCGATGCTGCCCAACCGGATCGACTCGGCCGAGGGCTACTGGGCCACCGTCCGCTGGCTCGACCGTGTCGCCAGCACGGTCACCGAGTTCGTCCAGCGCGGCTCGCTCCCCCGCTACCTGACGGTGATCTTCGCGGTCTTCGTCCTCGGCGTCGGCGGTGCGGCCGCCCTCAACCGCACCTGGCCGGGCGATCTCGTCTTCTGGGACAGCCCGGGCCAGCTCGCGGTCGCGGCCGTGATGATCCTCGCGGCGGTGCTGTGCGCGATCGCCCGCAACCGCGTCGCCGCCGTGCTGCTGGCCGGCGCCACCGGCTACGGGATGGTGGCCCTCTTCGCCCTGCAGGGCGCACCGGACCTCGCCCTCACCCAGGCGCTCATCGAGACGGTGACCCTCGTGGTCTTCGTCCTGGTGCTGCGCCGCCTCCCGACCCGCATCGCCGCGAAGCACCAGCCGATGCGCAAGCGCCTGCGCGCCGTCATCGGCATCGCGGTCGGAGCAGTCATGGCCCTCGCCGCCACCATCGCCCTCGGCGCCCGGACCGCGACGCCGATCTCGGCCGAGCTGCCCCGCCTCGCCTACGAGGAGGGCAAGGGCCGCAACATCGTCAACGTCCTGCTCGTCGACATCCGCGCCTGGGACACGATGGGCGAGATCTCGGTCCTCGTCGTGGTCGCCACCGGCGTCGCGAGCCTGATCTTCCTCTCCAGCCGGGCCGGAGGCGCTCCCCGCCTCGAGTCGCAGAGCGCCGACGACCGCCGCGAGCGCGCGATGGACCTGACCGCCTCCTCCGCCGACGCTGAGCGCGACGGCGACCGCGGCTCCTGGCTCGTCGCCGGGCGCACGCTCCGGCCGGAGAACCGCTCGATCGTGCTCGAGGTGCTGGTGCGCCTGCTCTTCCACCCCGCGATGATCGTGTCGGTCTACCTGCTCTTCACCGGACACAACACCCCGGGCGGAGGCTTCGCGGGCGGCCTGCTCGCCGGTCTCGCCCTCGTCGCGCGCTACCTCGCCGGCGGCCGCTTCGAGCTCGGCGAGGCCGCGCCGATCGACGCGGGCAAGGTCCTCGGACTCGGCCTCTTCTTCGCCGTCGGCACCGCCGTCTCCTCCCTCGCCTTCGGCCTCGAGGTCCTCGAATCGAGCTGGCTCGACCTCGAGGTGCCGGTGCTGGGCGAGCTCCACCTGGGCACGTCCACCCTCTTCGACATCGGGGTGTACCTGATCGTGATCGGCCTCGCCCTCGACATCCTCCGCAGCCTCGGCGGCGAGGTCGACCGCCACGGCGAGGAGGCCGAGCAGGGCTCCCCCTCGGGCGACGGCGTCACGCACTCGACGGACAGCACCCCCGGCCCCGGCCAGGGCACGGTCGACGGGCTCGAGACCTCGCTCCCCACCGGCTCCACGGTCGTCGGCGGACCGGGCAGGGGGGACGGCGCATGAGCATCACCCTCGTCCTCGTCGTCGTGATGGCGGTGATGTACGCGGCGGGCGTCTATCAGATGCTCGAGCGCAGCCTCACCCGCATCCTGATCGGGTTCCTGCTCGTCGGGAACGCGACCAACATCCTCATCCTGCTGATGGCCGGCCGCTCGGGCATCGCGCCGTTCGTCACCGACGACGGGCGCTCCTACGAGCAGATCGCCGCCGAGATGGCCGACCCGCTGCCACAGGCGCTGATCCTCACCGCGATCGTGATCACCTTCGGGGTGTCCGCCTTCCTCCTCGCGATGATCTACCGGCGCTGGCGCCTCGCCAACGCCGACCAGGTGGAGGACGACGAGACCGACGCCTCCGTCCGCGAGGACGCGGCGGGCATCTCGGCCCAGACCACCGCCGACGACCGGGCGCTCGACGTCCTGCTCGAGTCCAGCGACGAGGGCACCGCCGCCAAGCACGGGGAGAGCGCCATGACCGACGACAGGAAGGAGGACCGATGAACGCCCTGATCCCGCTCGTCGTCACCCTCCCCCTCCTGGGAGCGGCCGTCGCGCTGATCCTCGGACGCCACCGGCGCGCGCAGATCACCGTGAACATCGTGACGCTCTCGAGCGTTCTGGTGATCTCCTCGGTGATGCTCGTGCTGGTCCTCACCGGCGACGGAGGCGGCAGCGCCGTCTACGTGGGCGGCTGGGAGCCGCCGTGGGGCATCGTGCTGGTCGTCGATCCGCTCGCCGCGCTGATGCTCGTGATCACCTCGATCACCCTGCTGGGCGTCCTGCTGTTCTCGGTCGGCCAGGGCCTCGTCGACGGCAACCGCGAGACGCCGGTCACGATCTTCCACCCGACCTACCTGATCCTCTCGGCGGGCATCCTCAACGCCTTCGTCGCGGGCGACCTCTTCAACCTCTACGTCGGCTTCGAGATCCTGCTGGCCGCGAGCTACGTGCTGATCACCCTGGGCGGCACCGCGCCGCGGATCCGCGCCGGCACGACCTACGTGGTCGTCAGCCTGGTCTCGAGCGTGTTCTTCCTCTCGGCCATCGGCCTGCTCTACGGCGCCACCGGCACGGTCAACATGGCGCAGCTCTCGATCCGCATCGCCGAGCTCCCCGCCGACGTGCAGCTGGTGCTCCACGTGGTGCTGCTGCTCGGCTTCGGGATCAAGGCGGCCGTGTTCCCCCTGTCGTTCTGGCTCCCGGACTCGTACCCCACGGCTCCGGCGCCGGTCACCGCCGTCTTCGCCGGACTCCTCACCAAGGTCGGCGTGTACGCGCTGATCCGCACCGAGACCCTGCTCTTCCCCGGCGGGAGGCTGAGCGAGGTGCTGCTGGTGGTGGCGCTGCTGACGCTGATCGTCGGCATCCTCGGCGCGGTCGCGCAGGCCGACATCAAGCGGATGCTGTCCTTCACGCTGGTCTCGCACATCGGCTACATGGTCTTCGGGATCGCCGTGGGCACCCCGGCCGGCTACGCGGCGACGATCTTCTACGTCATCCACCACATCACGGTGCAGACGACGCTCTTCCTCGCGACCGGCCTGATCGAGCGCGTCGGCGGCACCACCTCGATCCTGCGCCTCGGCGGGCTGCTCAAGGCCTCGCCGCTGCTGGCGCTGCTCTACTTCATCCCCGCGATGAACCTCGGCGGGATCCCGCCGTTCACCGGCTTCCTCGGCAAGGTGGGGCTCTTCGTCGCCGGCACGGAGTCGGCCGTCGACCAGCCGTCGTGGCTGATCTGGGCCGTCATCGCCGCCGGGGCCGTGACCTCGCTCCTGACCCTCTACGCCGTCGCGCGCGTCTGGAACATGGTCTTCTGGCGCCGCCAGGAGGAGGTGCCCGGCTACGAGTCGCCCCTGATCGACCAGCTGCAGGAGGACCCCGACGACACGGGCAGCATCCGCACCCGCCACTCGCCGCCCATGATGGTGCTCGCCACCGCGGGGATGGTCGTCGTCGGCGTCGTGCTGACCGTCGGCGCCGGTCCCCTCTACGACGCGAGCGAGCGAGCGGCGAGCGCGGTCGCCGACCCCGCGACCTACATCGCGACCGTCTACCGCGACTCGTCCTTCGGAGAGGAGGGGCCGCGATGAGCCCCCGCCGCCGCGTCGACATCTGGAACCGCGTCGCGATGTTCGTGACCCTCGTCGGGATCTGGGTGCTGCTCTGGGACGACGTCTCGGTGCTGTCGATCGTCACCGGCTTCCTGGTCGCCCTGCTGATCACCCGGGTGTTCTACCTGCCGCCGGTCGAGTTCTCGAACCGCATCAACCCGTGGTTCGTGCTCCTCTTCCTCCTGCGCCTGCTGGCCGACATCGCGGTGGCCTCGGTGCGGGTGTCCTGGCAGATCCTGACCCTGCCCGTCCCGGTCCACAACGCCATCGTCGCCGTGCACCTGCGCAGCCGCTCCGAGGGGATGCTCGTCTGGACGACGGAGGCCGTCTCGCTCGTCCCCGGCTCCCTGGTGATCGACGTGGACCCGCAGCTGAACGTCCTCTACCTGCACGTGCTCGGCGTGACCCACGACGAGGGCGAGCGGATCGACGAGGTGCGCCGGACGGTCCTCCGGACGGAAGCGCGTATCGTCCGGGCCATCGGCTCCCGCGAGGACGTGCAGCGCGTGAATCGGCCGATCGAGGCCGGATCGGGGGTGGTCCGGTGATCGACTGGCTGATCTGGATCCTGGTGCCGGTCTTCGGCGCCGCCTGCCTGCTCGCGCTCGTGCGGATCCTCCGCGGTCCGTCCGTGCTCGATCGGGTCGTCGCGGCCGACGTGCTCGTCGCGACGATCATCTGCGGGATCGGCGCCGAGATGGCGGTCAACCACCACGCGCGGACCCTGCCCGTCGCGCTCGGGCTCGCGCTGTTCGCCGTCTTCGGATCGATCAGCGTCGCCAAGTTCATGGCCAACCGCGAGGAGGACTGACATGGACCTGTTCTTCGACGTGCTCACCGCTGTGCTGCTGCTGGTCGGCGCCCTGCTCTCGCTGCTGGCCGCGATCGGCTTGATGCGGTTCGACGATCTGCTCTCCCGGATGCACGCGGGCACGAAGCCGCAGGTGCTCGGACTGATCTGCGTGATGCTCGCGGTCGCCATCCGGAACCCCGGCTTCGCCGCCGCGGGGACCATCGTGCTGGTGATCGGCTTCCAGCTGCTGACCGTGCCCGTCTCGGCGCACATGGTCGGCCGGGCGGCCTACCGGGCCGAGGCCGTCTCTCCCGGGTACCTCGTCGCCGACGAGCTCGCGGAGGCGGTCACCCGCGCCGACGAGCAGGCCCGCGCGACCGGGCCCGAGACCGTGCACGCGTCCGAGGAGCGGGCGCGCACCTCCTCCGCGCCCCCGCCCGAGGACGAGGACGGCCCGGCCGCGACCGCCTAGGCGACGAGGACGAGCTGCACGGCGGAGGCGCCGGTCATGCTGCGCAGCGCGAATCCGCCGATCGCGAGGGTGACGGCGACCAGGCCGCCGACCAGCAGCACCAGCAGCGGCACCACCCACAGCAGCGCCCGTCGGCGTCGGGCTCGGGCCTCGTCCGGCGTCTCTTCGATCACCCGTCGACTGTACGGGACGGCGGGGGGCGTGCCCCCGGCGCCCACGAGCCGCCCGATAAACTCGACCGCATGACCCTGGACTCCGCTACCTCCGGCGCGCCCGAGAACTCCCCCGGCCCCGACTCCGAGGCCGAGCACCGCCGGGGAGCCGAGTGGTGGCGCACCGCCGTCATCTACCAGATCTACCCGCGCTCCTTCGCGGACGCGGACGGCGACGGCATCGGCGACCTGCCCGGCATCGCCTCGCGCCTCGAGAGCCTCGCCGAGCTCGGCGTCGACGCGATCTGGCTCTCGCCCTTCATGACCTCGCCGCAGAAGGACGCGGGCTACGACGTCGCCGACTACTGCGACGTCGATCCGCTCTTCGGCACCCTCGCCGACTTCGACGCGATGCTCGCCCGCGCTCACGCCCTGGGCATCCGGATCATCGTCGACCTCGTCCCCAACCACTCCTCCAGCGCCCACCGCTGGTTCCAGGAGGCGCTCGCCGCTCCCGCGGGCAGCGCCGAGCGGGCGCGCTACCTGTTCCGCGACGGCCGGGGCGAGTCGGGCGAGCTGCCCCCGAACAACTGGGAGTCTGTCTTCGGCGGCCCCGCGTGGACCCGCGTCATGGAGCCCGACGGCTCGGCCGGCCAGTGGTACCTGCACCTCTTCGACACCTCGCAGCCCGACTTCGACTGGACGAACGAGTGGGTGCGCGAGCGCTTCCGGGAGGTCCTCCGCTTCTGGCTCGACCGCGGCGTCGACGGCTTCCGCGTCGACGTCGCGCACGGGATGATCAAGGCCGAGGGGCTGCCCGACTACACGCCGCCCGCCGACAGCGGGTCGATGGGCGGAGTCGCTCCCGCCGACGGCGAGCAGCCCGCCACCGCCCCCTACTGGGCGCAGGACGGCGTCCACGAGATCTACCGCGACTGGCACTCCCTGCTCGCCGAGTACCCGGACGACCGCGTGCTCTGCGCCGAGGCGTGGGTGCAGCCCCTCTCCAAGCTCGCCCGCTGGGTCCGCCCCGACGAGATGCACCAGGCCTTCAACTTCGCCTACCTCGAGACCCCGTGGAGCGCACCCGCCCTCCGCGACATCATCGACTCCTCCGTCGAGGCCTTCGCCGCCGTCGGCGCCCCGTCGACCTGGGTGCTGTCGAACCACGACGTCGTGCGCCACGCGAGCCGCCTGGCACTGACGTCCGACAACCCGCAGGGCTACGGCATCGGCCCGCGCACGCCGGGACTCCCCGACCCCGTCCTGGGGCTGCGCCGCGCTCGTGCCGCGACCGCCCTCATGCTCGCGCTCCCCGGCTCCGCCTACGTCTACCAGGGCGAGGAGCTCGGGCTCCCCGAGGCGATCGACCTGCCGGACTCGGCGCGTCAGGACCCGACCTGGTTCCGCACGGGCGGCGAGCGCTACGGCCGTGACGGTTGCCGGGTGCCGATCCCGTGGGAGGCGGACGCACCCGCGTACGGCTTCAGCGGCACCGGCGACTCCTGGCTGCCGCAGCCCGGCGACTGGGCGCCGCTCGCGCGCGACCGCCAGCGCGGTGTCGCGGGCTCGACGCTCGAGCTGTACCGGTCCCTGCTCGCGGTGCGCCGCGCCGAGGACCTGGGCTCCGGCGCCGTCGAATGGCTCGAGGGCTACCCGGAGGACGTCGTGGCGTTCCGCAACGGAGCCGTCACGGTGATCGCGAACCTCGGCGAGGCTCCGGTCGAGCTGCCCGTCGGCTCCGTGGTGCTGTCCTCGGAGGAGCTGCACGAGCCGGCGCTGCCCGCCGACACCACGGTCTGGCTGCACGCGGAGTAGCGGGCCGCGGGGTCCGCCCGGCGGCTCCCGCGTCCCGCCGCCGGGTCAGCGCCCGGCGTTGGCCTTGAGCCAGAGGTAGGAGTCGACCTTCGTCACTCCGTCGAGGCGGATCTCGAAGTGCAGGTGCGGGCCGGTCGACATGCCGGTCGTGCCCACCAGGCCGAGGAGCTGACCGACCTTCACCGGGTCGCCCTCGGAGACGGCCGCCGAGCCGTGCTGCATGTGCGCGTACACGCTCGAGACGAGCTGCCCGTCGATCTCGTGGTCGACGATCACGTGCACGCCGAGCGAGCCCTCGCCGTCGATGACCGTGCGCACGACGCCGTCGGCGATCGCCTGGATGGGCGAGCCGTCGCCCGGGTTGAAGTCGGTGCCGCCGTGGTTCACCGAGCAGCCCGCGCAGTTGCGGTAGCCGAAGCGGTCGCCCACCGGCACGCCGACGGCGAAGGGCCACTGGATGGACGCGTTCGGGTCGTTCGTGAAGCCGGTGTCGGAGGTGCGGACGATGTCGGCGACGTTGGTCTGCGTCTTGCGCTCCTGCACGCCGAACCCGTCGCGGGCGACCGTCTCGGCGCTGACCTCGCCGGCGACGAACGACTGCGCGCCGCGGCGGGCGTCGGCGCCGAAGGGGGTCGAGAGGCTCTGCGCCTGCACGTCCTCCGCGGTCAGGAGAGATGTGGCCGGCAGAGAGGTCGCCGCCACGATGGCCGCGACGAAGGAGAGGGCGACGAGTCCGCCGACCCGGGCCCGGCGCACGGGCCGGAGCGGCGTCGCGCGCGGAGCGGGGACGGGCGCCGGGGCGCTGCGGACCGAGGCGACGCGGCGCTCCGCCTCGCGCAGCTGCTCCGCCGTGGGAGCCGCGAGGAGGTCGTCGGAGCCGCTCGCCAGCGAGACGTCGGAGGCGAGGGCCAGAGCGCGCTCGCGCTCGCGGAGCTCGCGACGGGAGAGGGGTGGAGTCGATTCGCCGGGGGTCGATGCAGGGGCAGCGGGGGCGGGCGAATCGGGGCTCACGAAATCGATGTCTTCCGTCGGGGGCAGGGGACGAGCGGGCCTCCAGGGAGAGGCAACGCTCGGCTCCGTGAGCGCAGCCTGTGCGAACATCACGAATTCATAAAGGATAACCACGGCCGGCGGGATCCGGCCAGAGGCCGCCGCGCACAGGCGCGATCGGGGCACGACGCGCGGCGAGCCCCGGCGGGATCCTGCGCCGATCCGCCTCTCGGCGCACGGAATCCGTGTCGGCTCGGCCTGGGAGAGCGGTTACACCTCGTCCGCGCGCAGGCGGCGCAGCAGATCCTCCAGCTCGGCGAAGAGAGGATCCGGTGCCGCGATGAGCAGCCCGGAGCCGAAGGGTGCGCCGTCGAGTCCCGCGACCCGCGCACCCGCCTCCTCGGCGATGAGGGCGCCCGCAGCGAGGTCCCACGGGTTCAGGCCCCGCTCGTAGTACGCGTTCAGCTGCCCGGTGGCCACCGAGCACAGGTCGAGCGCCGCCGAGCCGATGCGGCGGATGTCGCGGACCGAGCCCAGGAGCTCCTGCACCACGGCGCCCTGACGCATCCGGCGGCCCGCGTCGTAGCCGAAGCCGGTGCCCACCAGCGCGAGCGAGAGGGAGGAGGGAGCCGAGACCTGCAGCGCGACTCCGTCCCGCTCGGCTCCCCCGCCTCGGCTGGCCGTGGTCACCTCGCCCGTCGCTCCGTTCACGACCGCGCCGGCGAGCGCGGTCCAGGTCGCGGGATCCGGCTCCCCCTCCACCACAGCGATGCTGACCGCGTAGGAGGGGATGCCGTAGAGGTAGTTGACGGTCCCGTCGATCGGATCGACGACCCAGGTCAGCCCGCTCGTGCCGCCCCCCGACCCCGACTCCTCGCCGAGGAAGCCGTCGTCCGGACGCGCCTCGGCCAGGCGCCGGCGGATCAGCTCCTCGACCTCCCGGTCCGCGGCCGTCACCACGTCCTCCGGAGACGACTTCGACGCGGCGATCTCGACACCGTCCTCCCGCCGCTGGCGGGCGAGGTGCGCCGCCTCGACGGCGATCGAGCGGGCGATGGCGAGGAGGGGGGCGTTGTCGCTCATGGTCCCAGCCTAGGGATCGGGCCCATCATGGGGGGATGAGCACCCCTATCGCCCTCACCGGAGCCACCGGAGCCGTGGGCGGTCGCGTCGCGCGCGAGCTCGCCGACGCCGGTCACGCCCTCCGCCTGCTGGTCCGCGACCCGTCCCGCGCGCCCGAGCTCACCGGGGCCGAGGTGGTGCGCTCCTCCTTCGCCGACGCGGGCGACTCGCTCGAGGGCGTGCGCCTCCTCCTGATGGTCTCCGCCTCCGAGAACGAGGAGCGCCGCGCCGAGCACCTCGCGTTCGTCGGTGCAGCCGCCGCCGCGGGTGTCGAGCACGTCGTCTACACCTCCTTCGCCGGAGCCGCACCCGACGCGGTCTTCACCCTCGCCCGAGACCACGCGGCCACCGAGGACGCGATCCGCCGCTCGGGCATGGGCTGGACGTTACTCCGCGACAACCTCTACCTCGACTTCCTGCCCGCGATGCTCGGCGAGGACGGCGCGATCCGCGGACCCGCGGGAACGGGCCGGGCCGCCGTCGTCGCGCGCGAGGATGTGGCCCGCTCGGCCGCGGCTGTCCTCCGCTCCCCCTCCGAGCACCGCGGAGCCGCCTACGAGCTGACCGGGCCCGAGGCCCTCACCCTCGACGAGGTCGCGGCGACCCTGACGGCGGCGGGCCGCCCCGCCGTGTACGTCGACGAGACCCTCGAGGAGGCGTACGCGTCACGCCGCCGCTGGAACGCACCGGGCTGGCAGCTGGACGCCTGGGTCAGCACCTACTCCGCGATCGCCGCCGGACAGCTGGAGCACGTCTCGTCCGACGTCGAGCGGCTGACCGGACGGCCGCCGCTCTCCCTCGCAGCGTTCCTGGAGCAGGAGGCGCGGGGCTGAGGCGACGGGGCGGGCCGGGCCGACGGCGCGCGAGGTGCGACGGGACGAAGAGGCCGGGTCCGGCGATCCGCCGGACCGGTGCTCCCCCGGAAAGGCGCTCCCCCGGAAAGGCGCTCCGCCGGAAAGGCGCTCCGCCGGAAGGGCGATCCCCCGACATGCGGAACGCCCCGCGCATCTCGTGATGCCGGGGCGTCTGCTGGGTGTTTCTGCTCGGTGGCGAGTGAGGGATTCGAACCCCCGAAGGCTACGCCGTCTGATTTACAGTCAGATCCCTTTGGCCGCTAGGGTAACTCGCCGTGGCGCACCCGACCACGTGTTCACAACCGGAGGCGCTCAGCAAGGATACCCACGCGACCGGCGGATCGGAAATCGGTGCCGCGAGGCCTCAGTCCGCCTCCGCCGCGTAGCGGGACGCCGCCTCCGCGACCTTCCCCGCGTAGCTCCCGGCCGGGTTGTAGGCCGCGATCGCCGCCCGCCATCCCGACTCCGTCGAGAGGTCGCCGCCGGCGTCGCAGAGGTACCGGGCGGCGGTCACCGCCTGCTGGTCCACGTTCTGCGGATCCCATCCGCTCGACGCCCACGCCATCCACGTCGCCGGGATGATCTGCAGCGGACCCATCGCCCGGTCGACCTCGGCGTCGCCGTCCAGAGCCCCGCCGTCGTTGTCGGGGACCCGGTCGAAGCGCGTTCCGTCCAGGCGCGGACCGTAGATCGGCTCCGTCGGCCGCCCGTCCTCGCCCAGCTCGCCGCCGTCGATCGTGCCGTGCCTGCTCTCGACGTAGCCGATGCCGGCCAGGGTCGCCCAGTCCAACCGGCAGTCGGGGTCGACCGACGCCGTGAGGAGGGCCGTGCCCGCGTAGGCGGTGAGCGCACGCAGCGGGATGCCGCTCCCCTCGGACGCCGTGCCCAGCCACGCCTCGTCGGCGAGCAGTCGCACCGGCGTCGCCGCGGCCTGCTCGGGATCCTCCAGCACGACGGGGTCGGCCGCGACGGGAGCGGTCGCCGCGGGAGGGACGGTGGACAGGCCCTCCTCGACCGTCAGCGCGGGCGGCCGCTGGCCGCAGCCGGCCAGGAGGAGGCCGGCGAGCGGGACGAGGACGAGAACGGGGAGGCGGCGCACCCCTCAGAGGTACCAGCCGCGCCTGGGGCCGGGCTCCGCCACGCCTGAAAGCTAAACTCGGAGCCATGGCAGATTCAACGTTCGACGTCGTCAGCAAGATCGACAAGATGGAGGCGGACAACGCCCTGAACCAGGCCCACAAGGAGGTCGAGCAGCGCTACGACTTCAAGAACGTCGGCGCCTCGATCGCCTGGAGCGGCGAGAAGATCCTGATCAAGGCCAACACCGAGGAGCGGGCGAACGCCATCCTCGACGTCTTCCAGTCGAAGCTGATCAAGCGCGGCATCAGCCTCAAGAGCCTCGACGCGGGCGAGCCCTTCGCGTCCGGCAAGGAGTACCGGATCGAGGCCACCCTCAAGGAGGGCATCGACCAGGAGCACGCGAAGAAGATCAACAAGCTCATCCGCGACGAGGCGCCGAAGTCGGTCAAGTCGCAGATCCAGGGCGACGAGCTCCGCGTCTCCTCGAAGAGCCGCGACGACCTCCAGGCGACCATGGCGCTCCTGCGCGGAGCCGACCTCGAGCTCGACCTCCAGTTCGTCAACTTCCGCTGAGGAATGACGCACACGGGAGCACGCGCGTGACCGCCGGAATCGACGACCCCGACCGGCGGGGCCGCACCGGACTCGACAGGGACGGGCTCGACCTCGTCGGGAACCCCGACGTCGTCGTGAAGGAGGTCACCCTCCTCTCGAGCGACTGGTACGTCCTCCGCACCACCCGCTTCGACTACCGGCACCGCGACGGCAGCTGGACGAGCGAGCAGCGCGAGACGTACGACCGGGGGAACGGCGCGGCGGTCCTGCTCTACGACGCCGACGCGCGCACCGTCGTCCTGATCCGGCAGTTCCGCTACCCCGCGTACGTGAACGGCGACCTCGACGGGATGCTCCTCGAAGTGCCCGCCGGTCTCCTGGACGAGGACGGGCCCGAGGAGGGCGCCCGCCGCGAGGCGTCCGAGGAGACCGGACTCGAGGTCGGCCGGCTCGAGCACGTGTTCGACGCGTTCATGAGCCCCGGCTCGGTCACCGAGAAGCTGCACTTCTACGCCGGCCGCTACCGCGCGGGCACCCGCAGCGGAGCGTTCGCGGGACTCGCCGACGAGGGCGAGGACATCGAGGTCCTCGAGCTCTCGTTCGACGAGGCGCTGACCCAGATCGGCGTGCAGATCGTCGACGCGAAGACGATCATGCTCCTGCAGTGGGCGGCCCTGTCCGGCCCGTTCTCGCGCTGACGCGCGAGCGTCGCGGCTGCGGACGCGTCAGCGCGCGTACTCGGCGAGGGCGCGTCCGGTCAGCGTGTCCGCCGCCGCGAGCCCGACCGGAGTCCCCTCGAAGACGATCGTCCCTCCGTCGTGCCCGGCTCCGGGCCCCACGTCGATGATCCAGTCCGCGTGCGCCATCAGGGCGCGGTGGTGCTCGATCACCACGACCGAGTTCCCGGAGTCGACCAGCCGGTCGAGCAGTCCGAGCAGCGTGTCGACGTCCGCGAGGTGCAGGCCCGTGGTCGGCTCGTCGAGCAGGTAGACGGATCCGGACGAGGCCATGTTGATCGCGAGCTTGAGGCGCTGACGCTCGCCCCCGGACAGCGTGTTCAGCGGCTGTCCGAGCGTGAGGTAGCCGAGACCGACGTCGACGAGACGGGCGAGCACCGTGTGCGCCGGTCCGCTCGCGAAGAACTCCGCGGCGTCGACGATCGGCATCGAGAGCACCTCGTGGATGTTCCTCCCGCGGAGGCGGTACTCGAGCACCTCAGCGGTGAACCGCTTGCCGTCGCACTCCTCGCAGACCGACGAGACCGTCGCGGCGGGGCCCAGCTCGGTGAAGATCATCCCGGCCCCCTTGCAGACGGGGCAGGCGCCTGCCGAGTTCGCGCTGAAGAGCGCCGGTCTCACACCGTTCGCCTTCGCGAAGGCCGCCCGGATCGCGTCGAGGACCCCGGTGTAGGTCGCCGGATTGCTGCGCCGCGAGCCGCGGATCGGCGACTGGTCGGCCACCACCACGCCGGGCCGACCCGCGAGCGAGCCGTGCAGGAGCGACGACTTCCCCGACCCTGCGACTCCGGTGACGACGGTCAGCACGCCCAGCGGGACGTCCACGTCGACGCCGCGGAGGTTGTGCGTGGAGGCCCCGCGGATCTCCACCGCCCCGGTCGGACGGCGCACGGCCTCCTTCAGCGGGACGCGGTGACCGAGATGACGGCCCGTCAGGGTGTCGGACGTGCGCAGCTGCGCCACCGTCCCCTCGAACCGCAGCTCGCCGCCGTGCGCACCGGCCCTCGGACCGAGGTCGACCACGTGATCGGCGATCTCGATGATCTCCGGCTTGTGCTCGACCACCAGGACGGTGTTGCCCTTGTCCCGCAGGCGGCGCAGCAGCTCGATCATCCGCGAGACGTCGTGCGGATGCAGACCCGCCGTCGGCTCGTCGAAGACGTACGTGACGTCCGTGAGGCTCGATCCCAGATGCCGCACCATCTTGACCCGCTGCGCCTCACCGCCCGAGAGGGTGCCCGACTCCCGATCGAGCGACAGGTAGCCCAGCCCGACCTGGACGAGGGCGTCGAGCGTCCCGAGGAGGGTCTCGACGATAGGAGCGACGGACGGCGCCTGCAGCCCGCGGAGCCACGCGGCGAGGTCGGTCGCCTGCAGCGCGGCGCACTCGGCGATGTTCCGGCCCCCGATGCGCGACTCCAGTGCCGCGCGGGTGAGCCGGCCGCCTCCGCACTCGGGACAGGCGGCGAAGGTGGCCACCCGCTCGGCGAAGGCGCGGATGTGCGGCTGCGCCGCCTCCTTCGCCAGGTAGAGGCGGGTGACCTTCACCAGGAGGCCCTCGTAGGTCATCGTCATCCCGGCGATGGCCATCTTCGTGGCCGGACGGTGGAGGAACGCGTCCATCTGCTCGGGCGTGAAGTCGGCGATCGGCACATCGGCCGGATAGAGGCCCGACTCGGCGAGGCCCTTCCAGTACCAGCCGCCGACGACGAAGTTGGGGATCGCGTCGAGAGCGCCGCCCTCGAGCGACTTCGAGCGGTCGATCAGCGCGTCGAGGTCGATGCTCGACACCCGGCCCGTCCCCTCGCACCGCGGGCACATCCCCTCCGGCAGGTTGAAGGAGAACGCACCGCTCGTGCCCGCGTGCGGATCGCCGATCCGGCTGAAGAGGATCCGCAGCATCGTGTACGCGTCGGTCGCCGTGCCGACCGTGGACCGGCCGTTCGACCCCATCCGCTCCTGGTCGACGACGATCGTGGCCGACAGTCCGTCGAGCGACTCCACGTCCGGGCGGGCCGGCGACCCCATGAACTGCTGCACGAAGGCGGAGTAGGTCTCGTTGATGAGGCGCTGGGACTCGGCCGCGATGGTGCCGAAGACGAGCGACGACTTGCCGGAGCCCGAGACCCCGGTGAACACGGTGATCCTCCGCTTCGGGATGTCGACGTCGATCCCCCGGAGGTTGTTCTGGCGCGCACCGCGCACCCGGATGACGTCGTGGGGCGAGGCCGTGGTCATGCTGTCTCCGTCCAGAGCGGTGCCCGAATCCTAGAGGAGGTGCGCGGCGTCCGCGCCGGAACGACGAACGGCCCCCCGGAGTGCACCGGAGGGCCGTTCGGAGAGCACGCGTCAGAGCGCGACCGGCTCCGCCCGCGAGATCGCGATCATGTCCTCGCGAGGAACGACCTTCACGCGCGCACGGCCCTCGGGCTCGCCGAGCGCCATCTCGTGCTCGTCCAGCCGGTGCCAGCCGTCGAGATCCGTGTAGGCGATCTCCCGCTCCTCGAGCAGGGCGACCACGGCCGCCTCCTCGGGGTGCTCGGGCGTCCACCAGGACGCCTGGTCGTTGAGCACGTGCGCGACGGTCTCCATGGCGTCGGACTTGGTGTGCCCGATGAGGCCCACCGGTCCGCGCTTGATCCAGCCGGTCGCGTACACGCCGTGGACCTGCTGGTCCTCGTCGTCCAGGACCTGGCCCTCGCGGTTCGGGATCACGCCGCGCATCTCGTCGAACGGGAGGCCGTCGAGCGGCGAGCCGAAGTAGCCGACCGCGCGGTACACGGCCTGGACCGGGACCTCGCGGATCTCACCCGTGCCGCGCACTCCGCCCTCGCCGTCCGGCTCGGTGCGCTCGTACCGGATCGCGCCGACCCGACCGGATCCGTCGTCCACGAACTCGAGCGGCTTCGCCCAGAAGTGCAGGTGGAGACGACGCGAGGCGCTCCCGACGTCGCGGGTGCGCCACTGATTGAGCACCCGGTTGATGACCATGACCTGCTTGTTGGTCGCGATGGCGGCCTCCGAAGCGGGATCGAGGTCGAAGTCCTCGTCGGCGACGATCATGTCGACGTCGCGCAGCTCGCCCAGCTCGCGCAGCTCCAGCGGCGTGAACTTCACCTGAGCGGGACCGCGGCGCCCGAAGACGTGCACGTCGGTGACAGGAGACGCCTTCAGCCCCTCGTAGACGTTCGGCGGGACCTCGGTGGGCAGGAGGTCCTCGGCGTGCTTCGCCAGCATCCGCGAGACGTCGAGCGCCACGTTGCCGTTGCCGATGACGGCGACGGAGGACGCCTCCAGCGGCCAGGTGCGCGACACGTCGGGGTGGCCGTCGAACCAGCTGACGAAGTCGGCCGCACCGTAGGAGCCCTGGAGCTCGACACCCGGGACGTCGAGCGGAGCGTCGCGGACGGCGCCGGTCGCGAAGATCACGGCGTGGTAGTGCCGCTTGAGATCCTCGAGCGTGATGTCGGTCCCGAAGTGCACGTTGCCGAAGATGCGGATGTCGCCCCGGTCGAGCACCTCCCGCAGCGCGGTGATGATCCCCTTGATGCGCGGGTGATCGGGCGCGACGCCGTAGCGGACCAGGCCGTAGGGCGCGGGCAGGTGCTCGAACAGATCGATCGAGACGTCGTACTTCTTCTCGGCCTTGATCATGAGGTCGGCGGCGTAGATGCCCGCGGGACCCGCGCCGACGATGGCCAGCCTGAGCTTGGTCATTGCGTTCCTCCTGCCGGGGCGCCGCAGCGCACAACCGGTCTCATTCCTGCGGCGCAGGGTGCGCCGCGACGATCGGGGTCAGCCGTTGCGCTCGACGACGGTGTCGGCGAAGCGCGTCAGCGCCTTGCGGACGGAGCCGTCGGGCAGCGGAGCGAGGGCAGCGACGGCCTCGTCGGCCCACCGGTGGGCCTCGGCGAGGGTCTGCGCGGTGACGTCGTGATCGCGCAGCTGAGCGATGGCGTCCGAGATGTCGGCGCTCTGCTCCTCCGTGTGCGCGATGGCGTCGTTCGAGCGGCTCACATAGCTCTCGATGCGGGCGAGGAGAGCCGCGGCGTCCCTGTCCGAGGAGGCGCGCTCGCGCAGGCGCAGGATCGGCAGCGTCGACACGCCGGCGCGGATGTCCGTGCCGGGGTTCTTGCCGGTCTCCTCCGGCTGGGGAGAGAGGTCGATGACGTCGTCGACGATCTGGAACGCGACGCCGATCTTCTCGCCGAAGACGCGCATGGCCTCCTCGTACTCCTCCGGAGCCTCCGAGAACGCGACTCCCGTGCGGCCCGCCGCGGCGATCAGGGACCCGGTCTTGTCGGCCAGGACGGACAGGTAGTGCTCGACCGGGTCCTCGCCGTCGGTCGGGCCGACCGTCTCGTGCAGCTGCCCGAGGACGAGCCGCTCGAACGTGTCGGCCTGGAGCCGGATCGCCTTGTCGCCGAGCTCGACCATCAGCTGGTTCGCGCGGGCGAAGAGCAGATCGCCCGTCAGGATGGCCACGTTGTTGCCCCACACGGTCTGCGCCGACGGGACGCCGCGGCGCTTCTCCGCCTCGTCCATGACGTCGTCGTGGTAGAGCGATGCGAGATGCGTGATCTCGATCGCCTGCGCACCGAGCAGGACCTGCGGCGTGTTGCCGCGGCCCAGCGACGCGGCCAGGAGGGTGAGCATCGGGCGCACGCGCTTGCCGCCCGCCTCGAGGAGGTACCGGGTGGAGACGTCGGCCACAGCGTCCGCGAAGGACAGCTGCCGGACGAGACCCTCCTCGACCTGCTCCAGACCCGCGTCGATCGTGCGGGCGAGAGCCCGGTCCGACGAGGAGGAGAAGATGCGCTCGGAGAGGCCGAGCTGCGCCGTCAGAGACGGGCTGCGACGGGCGACGGGCGCAGTGGCGTTCACAGGGAAACCCTAACGTCTCGGCCTGTGCGGACCCCGGTCGTCATCGGGTCGCCGCGATCGGCTTGACGCCGCGGTGCAGCGCCACGATGCCAGCGGTCAGATCGCGGTAGGCCACGCGCTCGAAGCCCGCCGCGCGGAGCCAGGCGGCGACGACGCTCTGCTCCGGCCAGGCCCGGATGGAATCGCCGAGATAGTCGTACGCAGGATTGTTCGACGACGCGAGGCGCACGACGGCGGGCATGACCGTCGACAGGTAGAAGTCGTACGCGGCGGCCAGCGGAGCGATCGGCGGAGTCGAGAACTCGCAGATCACGACCCGGCCGCCGGGCTTCAGCACACGCAGGAACTCGGCGAGCGCCGTCCTCGGCTCGGCCACGTTGCGCAGACCGAACGAGATGGTCACGGCGTCGAACGACTCGTCCTCGAACGGGAGGTCCATCGCGTCGGCCTGGACGAACTCGATCCGGTCGTTGCCCGCCTGACGGCGACGGCCGACGGCGATCATCCCCGGGGAGAAGTCGGCTGCGACGACCTGGGCGCCCGACCGCGCCAGCGACGCGCTCGACGTTCCGGTGCCGGCCGCGATGTCGAGAATGCGCTCACCGGGAGCAGGGTTGACGGCGCGAGTCGTCGCGATCCGCCAGAGCCGGTCGTTCCCCACCGAGAGGAGTCCGTTCACCAGGTCGTAGGCGGGAGCCACGGTGTCGAACATCGAGGCGACCTCGTCGGGCCGTTTGGTGAGGTCTGCCTTCGTCACGATCCGCAAGTCTACGGCGAGACGAGGGACGGCGGCTGTGCATCCGCCGTCCCGCGCCCGGTCGGCGCGCTCCCCCCTGGGGAAGCGCCGGGACCGCCCCGCTCCGCCTCGCGCGGCGGCCCCGGACCGGATCACGGTAGCAACGGAGCCCTGCGCCCCGAGCCCCGCGGCATGGGACGTCCCATCCTCTGGCGCGGGCGTACCCTGCTGAGGTGACGCTCATCGGCGCTGGAACCCCCCTGCTGCGTGCGGAGACGACTCCACTGGACTCTCCGCCGTCGCTCCTCTCCCACTCCGACCCGAGGCGGCCCCTCCTCTGGCAGCGCGACGGCGCCGGGCTCAGCGGACGCGGGGAGGCCCTGCGCCTCGAGTTCTCGGGCCCGGAACGGCTGCGGGAGGCGGCGGCGGCCTGGCGGCGGCTCTGCGACGCGGCGACGGTGGAGGACCGGGTCGGACTGCCCGGGACGGGGCTGGTCGCGTTCGGGACCTTCGCTTTCTCGAGCCGATCCGAGGCGACGAGCGTGCTGATCGTGCCGCGCACCGTGATCGGGACGCGCGACGGCCGGTCATGGCTGACGCGGATCACGATCGGCGAGGCGGAGAGACCGTATACGCCGAGCGAGGAGCCGCTGGGGGCGGAGTACCACGTGCCGCTCTCGCCGGGTGCGCTGCCGCCGGACGGGTACCGCGCGGCGGTCGCTGCCGCGGTGGAGACGATCCGGGCGGGTGAGCTGTCCAAGGTCGTGATCGCGCGCGATCTGCAGGGGCGGCTCCCGCCGGGGGCGGACCTGCGTCGGATGCTGGGTGCGCTCACCGAGCGGTACCCGGACTGCTGGGGCTTCGCCGTGGACGGATTCCTCGGCGCCAGTCCGGAGACGCTGGTCGCGGTCGATCGGGGCGAGATCTCGGCGAGGGTGTTGGCCGGCACGGCCGCACGAGGCGAGGATCCCCTCGCCGACGCGGACGTGGAGGCCGCTCTGCTCGAGAGTCCGAAGGACCGCTCGGAGCACGCTTTCGCTCTCGCCAGTCTGGTCCGGGAACTCGAGCCCCACACACGGGAGCTGACGGCGGGCGCCGCCCCGTTCACGCTCCGCCTGCCGAATCTCTGGCACCTCGCGACGGACGTGCGAGGAATTCTGGGCGACTCCTCCACCGCGCTCGATCTCGTCGATGCTCTTCACCCGACCGCGGCAGTGGCCGGCACTCCGACCGCCGACGCCCTTGCGCTCATCGAGCACCTGGAGCCCTTCGACCGCGGTCGGTACGCAGGACCCGTCGGCTGGATCGACGGCAACGGCGACGGCGAGTGGGCCGTCGGACTCCGTAGCGCCGAGGTCACGGCCGAGGGCGCGGTCACGGCCTGGGCGGGCGCCGGCATCGTGGCCGACAGCGTTCCCGAGTCCGAGCTCGCCGAGACCCGCATGAAGTTCCGCCCGATCACCGACGCTCTGGCCTGACGCACGTCGGGAATCGTTGAAGCCGTCGGCTACCCGCCGCTTACCCCGCCCGGTCCCCGTCGAGCCGGGGAACCCCCGGCCGTCGTCCTGCGCCCACCGGCGGTCGCCCGGGCAGCGCCGGCGGCCGGGTCGTCACGCGGCGGCCGGTCGGTGTGGTCCAGTCCGCTGTGCCGTCCGGATGGAGCAGATACGTCCACCGGTCGCCGTGGCGCACGTGGTGGTGGGCGACGCACAGGGAGGCGAGGTTGTCGGGAGTCGTCTCTCCCCCGTTCCGCCATTCGACGCTGTGGTCGGTCTCCGTCGAGGACGCCGGCCGGGTGCAGCCCGGGAAGCGGCAGGTCTGGTCGCGGAGGCGGACCAGCAGCCTCATCCTCGGCGGTGGGAGCCGGTGGCGGCGCCCGACGGAGACGACCGCGCCGGTCTCCTCGTCGGTCAGCACGGGAGTGAAGGCGGCGTCGTCGTCGATGAGCGCTCGCACCGCCTCGGCGGGGATCGGCCCGTAGCCGTCGAGCTCGGCGGCCGCCTCGTCGTCACCTGCGGCGGTGCTCGCCGCCACGGTGACTCTCACCTCGGCCCGCAGCCCGGTCGAGGGCGCCGCGGCTCCCTCCGGAGTGGTCCCCGCCACGTCCCCGTGGCAGAGCAGGTCGGCCCACGCGTCGGCGCGGAGCTGCGCCAGCGTCCGCAGATCGCGGTCCCCTTCGGCGCCGTCCCGCAGATCCCTCGCGATGCGGTCGAGCCGGGCGAGCGCTCCGACGGCCTCGGGCGCGGGGACGTGCGCGCACACCGTCGCCATGCCGTCGATCCCGGCTGTCGTCCACACCCGGCGGTCCTCACGGGCGCGAGCGTGCCGCTCGGCGAGGGGCTCGTCGTGCAGCTCCTCCCGCACCCGCGCGAGGGCGTGGCGCAGCTGCCCCGGGGTCAGCGTCTCCGCGAGGTCGACGGCCCGGTCGTCGTAGGCCGCGCGCGCCGCTGCCGGGAGGGTCGCCGCGACGGAGCAGACGAGCTGGCCGGCCTCCCAGCGCATCCTGGCGTCGGCGAGCGCGGAGCGGGTCCGCGGCAGCTCCTCCATCAGGAGCGAGGCGTGCAGCAGCTCCCTGGCGGCGGTGCGCTCGGAGACCCCGAGGGCGACGGCGAACTCCGCTCGGATCGACCGTTCGACGAGGTCCGTCGCATCCTTGCTGTCCGTCGAGGAGCCTCGGGCGAACGCGTCGGGACAGGTCAGCGCCGCGCGGTGTCCCGCGTGCAGCGCCTCCGCCGCGGTCAGGAGCACCGGGGAGGCGCTCCTCGCGAGCGCCGCCGCCCGGTCGCCGAGGGCGAGGACCTCTCCTCGCACCGTCTCCGCATCAGCCATGCCTCCAGCGAAGCAGCAGCAGACGAGCTGCGGAGCTCGAACGAGGCGTCCCCGGGAGAACAGCGTCCGACGACGACCTGTGGAGGACCGACCGACCGGACCCGTGCGGACTCAGCGCTCGAGCCGGATCTCCACGATGCCCGGCCCGTCACCCGGCGAGGTCAGCGCCTGCTCCAGCTCGCCGCGCGTCGCCGCACGACGGTGGCCCCACCCGTAGCCGCGCGCGAGAGCCTCCAGATCGGCGTTCTGCGGGGTGAACTGCACGCGGTCGAACGCATCAGGATGCGAGCTCGACGCGACCTCGAGTCCGTCGAAGATCGTGCCGCCCCCGTCGTTCACGACGACGAGCTGCACGCGCGGGCGTCGCTCTCCGGGCGGGAGGAGGAGGCCGCCGGCCTCGTGGAGCAGAGTGAGATCGCCGAGGACCGCCCGGGTGACTCCGCCGGCTCCCTGCTCGGTCGCCTGCGAAGCCACCGCGATCCCGAGAGCCGTCGAGATCGTGCCGTCGATGCCGGCGAGGCCGCGGTTCGCCAGGACGGATATCCGCTTGCCCGGCAGGGTCCCGTCGGCGACGCGGATCAGCCGCGACGCTCCGAACAGCAGCCGGTCGTGCGGCCAGGTGACCTTCCAGACCGCGGCGACGACGAAGTCGCGGGTGAGCGGTGCCCTGATCGCGGCGAGGGCGTTGCGCGCGTAGCCGCGGCGGTCCTCGACCGACATCGACCCCGCGTCGGGGACCTCGTCCAGCTCGTCGGGGTCGACCGTCAGGGCGCGGCTCGCGGACACCCAGGATCCGGCCCAGGCGCGCTCGCCGCGCTCAGGACGCGGCGACCCCTCGGGGCGGACCACGTCGACGCCTCCGACGCGGCGGGCGCGCCGGCCGGGGTTGTAGAACTGATCGCGCACGGCGTCCACGACGATCACCTCGACGTCCTCGCGGCGCAGCAGTTCGGGGACCTCGCGGGAGAGCGTCGGGTGTCCGAGCACGATCGCCCGGCGGATGCGTCCGCCGAAGTCGGGCTCGCCGAGCAGGCGCCGCCAGGCGACGACGAGCTGCGGTCCGAAGCGGGCGCCGGAGGAGACCTCGGCCAGCAGCGGCCAGTCGCCGGCGCGAGCGATCTCCTCGGCCGCGGCGCCCGCCTTGTCCCCGGCGATGACGACCGTGAGCGGCTCACCGGGACCGGCGGTCACGACGGCACGCGGGATCCCGGATCGGACAGCGGGCGACGAGACCGGTTCGATTCCCTCCATGTCGGGCAGAGCGGAGGAGAGCGGGTCGCGGAAGGAGAGGTTCAGGTGGACCGGCCCGCGGCGCGCCGCGGTGACGGCACGATCGGCGAGCGCCCGCGCGTCCTCGGGCCGGGAGGCGTCGTCCGGAGCAGCGACGTCCTCGAACAGCCGCACGGCTCGCCCGTACAGCTCGCGCTGCTCGACCGTCTGGTTCGAGCGGATGCCGCGCAGCTCGTCGGGCCGGTCGGCGGTCAGGACGATCATCGGCACGTCCGAGGCGTCCGCCTCGAGCACGGCCGGGTGCAGGTTCGCGGTCGCCGTGCCGGAGGTCGTGATCACGAGCGCCGGCATCCGGGATTCGAGGGCCAGGCCCAGCGCCAGGAACCCCGCCGAGCGCTCGTCGATCCGCACGTGCAGCCGGACGTCGCCGCGGGTCTCGAGCTCGGCCGCCACCAGGGCGAGCGCCTGCGAGCGGGAGCCCGGAGCGACGACGACGTCGCGGACGCCGAGCGCGACGAAGCGGGTGAGGAGGTCGACCGCGAATCGGGTGGAGGGGGCGACCGGCCGGTGCTCAGGCATCCCGGCGGCCGGGGCCGTCGGCCTCGCCCTGCTCGTCCATGTCGGCGAGGTCGCGCTCGAGCTGGGCGATGCGCTCGGCCTGCAGGCGCTCCTCCTCGGGGTCGCGCTCGGTGCGGAGGGTGCCGAGGAAGTCGGGGTCGTCGTCCGGAGCGGTGTAGCGGCGGCCGGCGGCGCGCTGCTTGCGGGGGCGGCCGATCCAGAACCACAGTCCCGCACCGATGACCGGGAGGATCAGCACCACCAGGAGCCAGGACCACTTCGGGATCGCCCGCACGGCGTGACGGTTGCTCATCGCGACGTCGATCACGGTGTAGACCGTGAAGACGGCGAGGGCCACGAGCAGGCCGATGACGAGGCGGATCATGGACACGAGTCTACGTCCGGCACCCCCGTCGGGGAGGGTCTGCACGGACGCTGGACAGGAGGCTCCCACGGTGCTCACGGAAGCGCGTGCAGGGGCCGACGTACACTGTCCCGGTGAAACTGAGCCGCGCGGTCGTCGTCTACTCGCTCCTGCGCCTGGCGATGTTCGCCGGCGTCTTCGTGCTGGTGTACCTGCCGGCGCGCACCTTCGTCGACTCGGAGCTGACGGCAGCGGTCACCGCGGGCTTCGTCGCCGCGATCGCGAGCCTGTCCCTCTCGTACATCCTGCTGAGGAAGCCCCGCGAGCGCATCGCGGAGGCGATCTACGAGCGCCGCAAGGACGTCCCGCGCGCTCCGACCGACGACGACGTCGAGGACGCCGCGGTCGACGCGACCCGCGACGACCGCTGAGCCGGGCGATCCCGCCGGCGAGGGCTCCCCTCGGACGCGCTGACCCCGCTCGCACCAGGCCCGGCACGCAACAGCCGATCTCACCCGAATCCGGCCCACCCGAGCTCGCCTCGTGCGAGCCGCCGCTCTAGAACGCCAGCGCCGCCCCGAGGATGACCGCGTAGGCGAGCCCGCCCAGGCTGGTCAGCTGCAGCGCCAGGATGAGCTCCTTCGCCGTCTTCGCCGTCAGGGTGATCAGGATGGCCGGCAGGATCATCAGAAGCACGAAGAGCGTCAGCCACGCCAGCGGGTAGAACAGCGCGAGGATCACCGCGATGCCGAACGGGATCAGCACGAAGCCCGTGTAGATCGCTCGGGACACGGCCGGTCCTGCGAGCACCGCGAGGGTCCGCTTGCCCGAGAGGCGGTCGGTCGGGATGTCGCGGATGTTGTTGACCATGAGCACGGCGCAGGCGAACAGGCCCGCCGCCACGGCGCCGAGCCACGACTCCTGGTTGGTGCGGCCGATCTGCACGAACGTGGTGCCGACGGTGGCGACCAGGCCGAAGAACACGAAGACGAAGAGCTCGCCGAGCCCGAGGTAGCCGTAGGGGCGGCGTCCGCCGGTGTAGAACCAGCCGGCCGCGATCGCCGCCGCGCCGACGATCAGGAACCACCACTGCCCTGAGAGGGCGGTGAGCACGAGGCCGGCGACGGCCGCGATCCCGAAGAAGACCAGGGCGACGGTGAGCACCTGGCGGGGCTTCGCCGCTCCGGAGCCGGTCAGCCGCGAGGGTCCGACGCGGTTGGCGTCGGTGCCGCGCACGCCGTCGGAGTAGTCGTTGGCGTAGTTGACGGCGATCTGCAGGGCGAGCGAGACGGCCAGGCAGAGCAGGGCGCGCACCCAGTGCCAGCCCTCGTCGACGACCTGGGTCGCTCCGGTGCCGATGAGCACGGGGGCGACGGCCAGCGGGAGGGTGCGGAGGCGGGCGCCGGCGATCCACTCGCGGGGACCGGCGGGCTTCACGACGACCGCTCGCGGGCTGCCCCCGGGGCGGCCGCTGGAGGACTTCTTCTTGCGACTCGTACTCGACACGGAGGGAATCCTACCCACCGGCCCGTCGACGCTCGGAGCCGGTCAGGCCTGCTCGGCGAGCACCTCGAGGGCGCGGCGGTCGGGCTTCCCGGAGGCGAGGAGGGGGATGCGGCCGACCGGCAGCACGGCCGCGGGAGCGGCGGCGCGCCCGAGGCGGTCGGCGATCAGGGTGCGCAGGCCGGTGAGCGCGGGAGCCTCCTCCGCCGTGACGACGACCGGGACCTCGCCCCACTGCTCGTCCGCCCGCCGCACGACGACCGCGTCGGGGACGGGCCCCTCGCGGAGCACGGCCTCGACGGCGTCGAGCGACACCTTCTCCCCGCCCGACACGATCACGCGGTCGAGCCGACCGGTCACCCGGAGGCGCCCGTCGACGATCGACCCCGCGTCGCCCGTGCGGTACCAGCGCTCCCCGTCGAGCTCGAGGAAGGCGGAGGCGTTGCGCTCGTGGTCGATCGCGCCGTCGGCGTCGAGGTAGCCCTCCGCGAGGGTCGGGCCGCCGAGCAGCACCTGCCCGTTCTCGACGCGCATCCGCACGTCGTGGAGCGGGACGCCGTCGTAGACGCAGCCGCCGGACGTCTCGCTCGATCCGTAGGTCAGGCGGATGCGCGCACCGAGGGCGGCGGCGCGGTCCCGCAACGGCTGCGGCGTCGCCTGGCCGCCGATCAGGAGCGCGTCGAACGAGCGGAGCGCCTCGGCCGCGGCCGGATCGCGCTCGGCGAGATCCAGCAGCCTCGCGAGCTGCACGGGGACCAGCGAGGAGTACCTCCGCTCCCCCGCCGGCATCGTCCGAGCGAGAGCGAGGAAGGCCGCCGCGTCGAAGCCGCCGGCCGGGAGGACGACCGGGTCGGCCTCCGCCGTCAGCGAGCGGACGAGCACCTGCAGTCCCGCGACGTAGTGCGTCGGCAGGCAGAGCAGCCAGCGTCCCGGCCCGCCCAGCTCGGCGAGGGTCGCGGAGGCGCTGGTGAGCAGGGCCGCTGTCGAGAGCGCGACCCGCTTGGGCGGCCCCGACGAGCCCGAGGTCTCGACGACGACGGCGACGCGCTGGGGCACGACGGCGCCATCGGAGGCGGTCGCGGCGCCGGGGGCGGAGACGCGGATCGCCGGGCCGCTGCCGTCCAGGGCCGCGCGCAGAGCGAGGAGGACGGCCTCGACCGTCGCGTCGACACCGGCGAGCGGGCGGGTCACCTGCGTGCCCTCCGGCTCAGAACTGCCACGGGAACGGCGACCAGTCGGGCTCGCGCTTCTCGAGGAAGGAGTCGCGTCCCTCGACGGCCTCGTCGGTGCCGTAGGCGAGGCGCGTGGTCTCGCCCGCGAAGAGCTGCTGGCCCACGAGGCCGTCGTCCACGGCGTTGAACGCGTACTTCAGCATCCGGATGGCCGTGGGCGACTTGGTGAGGATCGTCTCGGCCCACTCCACCGCGGTCGTCTCGAGCTCGGCGTGCGGGACGACCGCGTTCACGGCGCCCATCTCGTAGGCGCGCTGCGCGGAGTACTCCCGCGCGAGGAAGAACACCTCGCGCGCGGCCTTCTGCCCGATCTGGCGGGCGAAGTACGCGGAGCCGTAGCCCGCGTCGAAGGAGCCGACGTCGGCGTCCGTCTGCTTGAAGCGCCCGTGCTCAGCGGAGGCGAGGGTGAGGTCGCAGACCACGTGCAGCGAGTGCCCGCCTCCCGCGGCCCAGCCGGGGACGGCCGCGATGACGACCTTCGGCATGAAGCGGATGAGGCGCTGCACCTCGAGGATGTGCAGGCGGCCGTTCCGCGCGGAGTCGATGCCCTCGGCGGTCTCGCCGTCGGAGTACCGGTAGCCGTCGCGGCCGCGGATCCGCTGGTCTCCTCCCGAGCAGAACGCCCAGCCTCCGTCGCGCGGGCTCGGGCCGTTGCCGGTGAGGATGACGACGCCGATGCGCGGGTTCGTCCGGGCGTCCTCGAGGGCGCGGAACAGCTCGTCGACCGTGCGCGGCCGGAACGCGTTGCGGACCTCGGGCCGGTCGAACGCGACCCGCGCGATGCGGCCGGAGCGGTCGTGGTGGTAGGTGATGTCCTCGAGTGCGTCGAAGCCGTCGACGGCCGCCCAGCGGTGGGCGTCGAACAGTTCGGAGACCTGCGTGCTCATGCCACGACCCTACTGATCTGGACTGCACGGCGACTCGACACCGCCCGGGCAGACGGAAGGGGACCCCGCTGACGCGGAGTCCCCTTGCCGGTGCTCGCCCCTACTTGGCGGCGGAGGTGGTGCGGTTCTCGGCCGACACCATCCAGGCGTACTGCTCGAGGCTCTGGATGATCGCGTGGAGGAGATCCGCGCTGGTCGGGTCCTCCTCGTCCACCTGGTCGTGGACCTCGCGCATGGTGGCGGCGGTGTTCTCGAGGCGGATCGTGACCAGGTCGACGGTCTCGGCCGTGTCGATCTCGCCGTGCGGGTACTCGGGGAGGGTGGTGGTCGCGGCGACGGTGTCGCTGCGGCCGTCCGGGATCCCGTGGAGGGCGCGCATGCGCTCGGCGATGTCGTCGCTGAACTCGCGCGCGGCCTCGATGATCTCGTCGAGCTGCAGGTGGAGGTCGCGGAAGTTCTTGCCGACGACGTTCCAGTGGGCCTGCTTGCCCTGGACGTGGAGCTCGATCAGGTCGACGAGGACGATCTGGAGGCTGTCGAGCAGCTCCTTGGAGGCCTTGAAGCCCTTCTCGGCGTTCTGACGGCGGCTGGTCTTGGCACCGGAGCCCGCGGGGGCTTCGACGTGGCGTTCGAGGGTGGTGGTCATGGACCGTTCCTTTCTCTTGCAGTGCCGGGTGCGGTGTCCCGCCCCGAGTCTGGCTTCTTCGGCTGGACGGCGCCCGCACGCGCGGGGTGCGCGCGCTGGGCGGGGCCCGTGGTTGCGGGGATCAGATCGTGGCGACGGATCCGGAGTCGACGCGGTAGTTCGAGCCGTTCACGAACGAGGCGCGGTCGGAGCAGAGGAAGGCGATCACGGCTGCGACCTCCTCGGCCTCGCCCCGGCGCTTCAGCTCCATGTACGGCCGCTCCTCGTCGAGGAAGGACGAGATCGCCTCGTCGACCGAGGTGCCCCTCTGCTCGGCGCGCTTGGACATCATCGCGTCGGTCATCGGAGTGCGGATGAACGCGGGCGAGACCGTGTTCACGAGCAGGCCCTCCTGCGCGTAGGAGCGCGAGAGTCCCTTGGCGAAGGCGAGGACGCCCGCCTTCGCGGCGCAGTAGGGCAGTTCGTCGTCGTAGGGCTGCACGGCGTCCTCGGAGGCGGTGAGCACGAGCCGGCCCCAGCCTCCGGTGCGGAGGTCGGGGAGGAACTCGCGCACGAGCCGCACGGGACCGAGCAGGTCGACCTCGAGGGTGCTGGTCCAGCCCTCGTCGTCGATCTCGTGGAAGAGGCCCTGCGCCCCCGTGACTCCGGCGCACTGCACGAGGATGTCGATCGCGCCGACCGCTCCGGCCACGCGGCGGTGCAGCTCGGCGAGCTGCTCCGTGCTGATGACGTCGGCGGCGAAGGCGTGCAGGCGGCCCTCCGGAGCGTCGAGCCCGGCCGCCGCCCGGTCGAGCTCCGCCTGGTCCTTGTCGGTGATCACGACGGTCGCGCCCTCGGCGAGGAGGAGCTGCGCCGTGGCCAGGCCGATGCCGGAGTCGCCTCCGGTGACGAGGGCGGTGCGGCCGGTGATCCCGAGATCCATGCTGAGGTGCTCCTTGTGGGTGCGGTGCGAGGGGGTGGTACCGGTCTACGCCCCTTGGAGCCGGCCCTCAACGGGTTGCGCGGACGCCGTCGGCGGGGTTACGCGCGGCCGACCTTCTCCGGCGCCAGCTCCTCGATGGTGATGGCCGCGTTGATCAACGCGAGGTGGCTGAGCCCCTGCGGCAGGTTGCCCCAGAAGGCCAGGTCGTCGACCGCGATCATCTCGGACATGATCCCGACGTCGTTCGGGACCGTGGCGACGAGCTCGTCCATCAGGGCGACCGACTCGTCGTGCCGACCGACGCAGGCCAGGGCGGAGGCGAGCCAGAACGAGCAGGCCACGAACGGGTGCTCCTCGCCCTCCATGCCGGAGTAGCGGAACAGCAGCGCGCCGCGGCCGAGCTCCTTCACCAGGGCGTCGATGGTGGAGATCATCCGCTCACCGCGCTCGTAGCCGCTGGGCGCGTGCAGGAGCACCGAGGCGTCCAGCTCCTCGCTGCCCGGGTACATCACGTAGGAGCCGAGCTCCTCGGACCAGCAGTGCTCCTCGATCCACTCCCGGATGCGGTCGCGCTCGAAGCGCCATCGGTCGGGGCTGCCCGCGACCTGGCCGAGCTCCGCCAGGTGCACGGCCGCGTCGAGCGCCTGCCAGCAGCCCATCTTCGAGGAGGTGTAGTGCTGCTCCTCCTCCAGCTCCCACATTCCTGCATCGCGGTTCCGCCACAGGTCGCAGGTGGTGTCGGCGACGCGGGCGAGGAGCCGACCGGTCTGGATGTCGAGGACGTTGCCCTCGTCGACGTAGATGCGGCAGATGTCGAAGAGGTCGCCGAAGACGCCCAGCTGCAGCTGGCTCTGCGCTGCGTTGCCGGCGACGACCGGGCCGATGCCGGCGTAGCCCGGGACGTCGAACTCCTCCAGGACGGTCGGCATGGAGCCGTCGAGTCCGTAGAAGATGTGCAGGTCCGGCCCGTGCTCCTTGATCGTGCGGAGGAGCCAGGACAGCGCGGCGTGCGTCTCCTCGCGCAGGCCGAAGCGCACCAGCGCGTGCATCGTGTACGCGGCGTCGCGCACCCAGGCGAAGCGGTAGTCCCAGTTCTTGCCGCCGTTGGGCGACTCCGGGAGCGACGTGGTCGCGGCCGCGGCGATGGCTCCTGTGGGCGAGTAGATCAACAGCTTGAGCGCGAGGGCGCTGCGCTGGACGGCCTCGGACCACGGGCCGTCGTAGGAGAACTCCTCCGACCAGTCCTGCCAGCTGCGGATGGTGCGGTCGATGCCGCGGTCGACGTTCTTCGCGACCGGGAAGTGCAGCGGCTCGTCGTGCGTGGCCGACACGACCAGGACGTGCCGCACGGCGTCCTTCCCCGCGGTCACGACGAAGGAGCCCGTCAGCTCGTCGCCGGCGCCGGAGGGTGCGTCGTCGCCGTCGGGCCCGTGCTCCTGCCCGGTGACGCCGATGGTGATGTCTCCGGCGCGGATGAGCGAGCGGCCGTCGGCGTTCTGGATCCACGGGGAGAACCGGCCGAGTCCCGTTCCGGGACGCACGGCCCACCGCATCCGCACCTCGCCGTCGACACCGTCCACGCGGCGCGCGAGCTCGGCCCACGGGAGGCGGCCCGCGATCCCGGTGACGAGCGCGTCCGTCACGCGGACGGTGCCCGACTCGGTGGTGAAGGTGGTCTCGAGGACGTTCGTGTCGCGGATGTAGGCGCGCGAGACCTCGGCGGGCTCCTCGGGGGCGAGCTCGACGCAGCCGCCGGACTCGGCGTCGATCAGGGCGGCGAAGGCGGGGGTGGAGCCGAGGTCCGGGACGGGCATCCAGTCGACGCTGCCGTCCTTCGCGATCAGGGCGACCGTGCGACCGTCTCCGATCGCGGCGTAGTCGCGCAGGGGCCTGGTCGAGCGGGGTGCAGCCATCCCCTCACCGTAGGGCGCGGGCGGTGCGCCGATTCGGGCTTGCGGGCGGACGGGCTTGCTTGTAGCGCCCGGTCAGGTCGCGGCGACTCCGCCGTACTCCTCGAGGCGGTCGGTGAACTCGCCGCGGTCCTCGTCCTGCAGGACCCCGTTCGCGTACCCGGCGAGGAACGCGCCCTGCGGGTCCGGCGAGAGGCCGACTCCGTCGAGCATGTCGGCGACCAGGCCGGTCGGATCGGCGTCGAGGTCGACGAGGCCCAGCTCGATCGCGGGCACGAGGTCGGCGGAGGAGCGGGCGGTGACGATCCAGAGCGCGGCCGAGGCCTCCTCGTCCGAGAGGTCGCCGTCGAGCTCGTAGCCCGCCTCCGACCACTCCTCGGGGGTGTCGGCCACCTCGACGTCGTCGAAGCCGAGGGGCGAGAGCGCTGCGGTGAAGCGGTCGACCGCCGCCTGCCTATCGGCGTCGGTCGAGACGTCGGCGGCGGCGTACTCGGTCGCCGAGATGTAGTCGTAGAGGAGGGAGGGCCCGCCGTAGGCGTTCTGCGACTGCTCGTAGTACTCGTCGTCGGCCGAGGTCCACTCCTCGGGGACGGCGCCCTCGACGGCCGCGACGGCCTTCTCGGCACTCGCGCGCACGTCCTCCGCGGACGGCTGGCCGAGGATCGTCGCGGCGTCGCCGTCCTGGTAGCCGGGGTAGTCGTAGAGCGGATCGGACGGGTCCCCGCTGCCGAACGGGTCGTCCGTCGGGTCGCCGAACGGCTCGGACGGAGCGCTCGTCGACGCGCTGCCGGCGGCGGAGTCGAGCGCGCCGCCCACTCCGACGGCGACGAGCGTGCCGAGCACGCCGGTGTAGACGACGCCCACGAGGAGGCTCGTGCCCAGCGCGATCCAGGCGCCCCTGCCGAGCGGGCGGTGGGAGGGGACGGAGCCCTGCGTCGGGCCCGGGGCGGGCGCGGGCGGCGGGCTCATCGGCATCTGGCTCATCGCACTCCTCCGGACTCCAACGGCAGCCTCGTCAGTCTGGCACCTCGGCGGCCGCTCGGAGGAGGGACCCCGGGGGCTTGCGCGCGCGTCGCCGACCTCCTGCGCGCGGGTGGCCGCCGCGTGGCCCCGGCCGGTGGACAATGGCCGGATGGACGACGTCGTGCCCGCCTCCCCGCTCCCCTCCCTCGGCGAGATCGACGCGGGACTCCGCGTCGTCGCTCTGCCGCTCCGCACCCGCTTCCGCGGCGTCGACCACCGCGAGATCGCGCTCGTGCGCGGCCCCGAGGGCTGGACCGAGTTCTCGCCCTTCCTCGAGTACGGCGCAGAGGAGTCGGCGGCGTGGCTCCGGGCGGCGATCGACTACGGCTGGAGCGAGCAGCCGGCACCGCTGCGCGACCGCATCCCGGTGAACGCGACCATCCCGGCCGTGGCACCGCACGAGGTCGCCGCCGTGCTCGCGAGCTACCACGGCTGCCGCACGGCGAAGGTGAAGGTCGCCGAGCGCGGCCAGACGCTGGCCGACGACGTGGCCCGGGTCGTCGAGGTCCGCCGCCTGCTCGGTCCGGAGGGCCGGATCCGCGTGGACGCGAACGGCGGCTGGAACCTCGACGAGGCCGAGCACGCCGTCCACGCCCTCGCGGAGTCCGACCTCGAGTACGTCGAGCAGCCGTGCGCGAGCGTCGACGAGCTGGCGGAGCTGCGCTACCGGGTGAAGTACATGGGCATCCCGATCGCCGCCGACGAGAGCGTCCGCAAGGCCGCCGATCCGCTCGCCGTCGCCCGGGCCGGAGCCGCGGACCTGCTGGTCGTGAAGGCCCAGCCGCTCGGCGGGACGCGCCGGGCGCTGGCCCTCGTCGCCGAGGCGGGGCTGCCGGCGGTGGTCTCGAGCGCGATCGACAGCTCGGTCGGACTCGCCATGGGCGCCGCCCTGGCCGCGGCGCTCCCCGAGCTGCCCTTCGACTGCGGACTCGGCACCGCGTCCCTCCTCGCCGCGGACGTCACGGAGCGGCCGCTGCGGCCGGTCGACGGCGGCATCCCCGTCGGCCGCGTGGAGGTCTCGGAAGAGCTCCTCTCCCGTCACGCCGTGTCGCCGGAGCGGCTCGCCTGGTGGCGGGCGCGGCTCCGCGACTCCTACGCGCTGCTCTGATCGTCGGCGGCGGGCGCCGTGTCGGAGGGGCGGCAGAATGGGAGCGTCGGCCGCCGGTGCCCGACGCGTCCCCCACCCTCGAGCATCGGAGCCCCGTGAGCGCATCGACCGTCCCCGTCTTCCTCGACTGCGACACCGGCATCGACGACTCGCTCGCCCTGGCGTACCTCCTCCGCTCGCCCCGGGCCCGCCTCGTCGGGATCAGCACGGTCAGCGGCAACACCGACGCCCGCCGGGCCGCCGTCAACAGCCTCGGCCTGCTCGCGCTGGCCGGCCGCGACGACGTGCCGGTCGCCGTGGGGGCGCACCACTTCCTCGAGGAGGACTACGCCGGCGGATCCCCGCACGTGCACGGCGACGACGGCATCGGCGGGGTCGCGCTGCCCGAGGGCGGCGAGCCGGTCGACGAGGATCCGGCCGACCTCCTCCTCCGTCTCGCCCGCGAGCACGAGGGCGAGCTGCGGCTGGTCGCGATCGGCCCGCTGACGAATCTCGCGCTCGCCCTCCGTGCGCACCCGGAGATCGCGTCCCTCGTCCACTCGGTGACGGTGATGGGCGGAGCCGCGCTGGTCCCCGGCAACGTGACCGCCGTGGCGGAGGCCAACATCTGGCACGACCCGGCGGCCGCCGCCGAGGTCGTCGCGGCCGACTGGGATCTGACGCTCGTGCCCCTGGACGTGACCATGCGGCACCTGCTGACGGAGGAGGACCGCGCCGTCCTGCTCGCGTCGCCCGATCCCCTCGCGCAGGCCATCGGGCAGGCGCTCGACTTCTACTTCGACTTCTACGTCGGCCACTTCGGCGAGCGCACCGCTGCCATGCACGACCCGATGGCCGCCGCGATCGCTGTCGACGCCGTCGCCCTCACCTCCGCCCCGCGCGTCCACGTCACTGTCGACGCCACCCACGGCCCCGGCCGCGGCCAGACCGTCGCCGACCTCCGCGGCATCTACCGCGGCGTCCATCCCTCCGACGCCCGCACCCGCATCGTCCTCGCCCTCGACGCCCCTTTCGCCCCCCACCTCATCGACATCGTCACCGCCGTCTGACCCGTCCGCCGTCGCCCCCGGCGTCCACCACCGCCACCCGACAGGCACGGATCCGCCCGCAGCCCGTCCATGCCCCCTGTGCGCGACACGCCCGCTCCGCGCACTACTCGACCAGCAGGCACCGCCCCCCCCCTGCGCGTCCATCTGCGGAAACTCGACCGGCCCGCTCCCCGCGTTCGCGCCATGGGATCTCGATACGCGCGCTGCGCGCGCTACCCGATCAGCATGTTCCGTCGACCGCCGTCTACCCCGGCCTTCCCGCGAAGCCCAGCTCATCAGAACCCGGCCGCGTAGCGGAGCCCACCCGGACCCGACCGCGAAGCGGAGCCCAACGAACTCGACCGCGTAGCGGAGCCCAACGAACCCGACCGCATAGCGGAGCCCGGCCAGACCCGACCGCGAAGCGGAGGCCTCCCGCGGCGACCGCGAAGCGGAGCCGTCCTCGTTCGTGTCCTGGTAAGCGGTCGGCGGGGCCTGGTGGGGTCGATCGCAAGGCGGAGGCGTCGGGCGTAGCGGAGCTACGTTCGTCGCCGACAACGCCGCGAGCGGCCCCGCCAGGCCCCGCCGACCCGATCGCAAGGCGGAGGGGTCGGGCGTAGCGGAGCTACGTTCGTCGCCGACAACGCCGCGAGGGGCCCCACCAGGCCCCGCCGACCCGATTACATGCCGGTGTCGAGGCCGGAGTAGGCATGGAGTCCCTTGAAGAACACGTTGACGACGCCGAAGTTGAACATGACGGCGGCGAAGCCGACGATGGCGAGCCAGGCGGAGGGGGTGCCGCGCCAGCCGCGGGTGGCGCGGGCGTGGATGTAGCCGGCGTAGATGGTCCAGATGATGAAGGTCCAGACCTCCTTGGTGTCCCAGCCCCAGTAGCGGCCCCAGGCCTTCTCGGCCCAGACGGCGCCGGCGATGAGCGTGAAGGTCCAGAGGATGAAGCCGAGGATCGTGACGCGGTAAGCGAGGTTCTCGAGGGTGAGGGAGCTGGGCAGGGTGCGCAGGAAGCGGAGGACCGAGCGGGGGCTGTCGCCGGAGGATTCGCGGCGGGCCTGGAGGAGTTGGGTGACCGAGAGCGCGAAGCCGAGGGCGAAGAACGCGGTGCCGAGGATCGCGACGAGCACGTGGATGACCAGCCAGTAGGACTGGAGTGCCGGCGGGAGCGGGACGACGGCGACGTAGTAGTTGACGGTCGCGATGCCGAGGAGCACCAGGACGAGGCCGGTGATGAACGCTCCGAGGAAGCGGAGGTCCCAGCGCAGCTGGACGGCGAGGAAGACGCCGATGATGATGAGCGTCCCGGTCATCGAGAACTCGTACATGTTCGCCCAGGGGACGCGGCCGGCGGCGACGCCGCGGAGGACGGTCGCGCCGAGGTGGAGCACGAAGCCGAGGAGCGTGAGCGAGAACCCGATGCGCATGGTCTTCGAGCGGGCGGGGGCGCGGTAGACCTCGTCCTCGACGCGGCTGCCGATGCGGGAGAGCGTCGCGGTGCGTCCGGAGCCGGCGGCGGCGACGGTGGCCTTGCCGCTGGCCGCGCGGTCGGCGGCGGCCGCGGAGGCGACGCGCTCCGCCTCCTGCACGACCTCGATCGACTCGCCGTCGGCCAGGGAGGCGCGGCGGGCGAGGTCGATCGCGAAGAAGACGAACGCCATGGCGTAGATGCCCATGGCGGAGGAGAGGCACAGCACCGAGTACTGCGAGAGGGTCGCGATCACCTCCTCAGGGTAATCGCTCGCCGCCCCGCCCGCCCCTTCGCGCTTGCACAGACTCGGCCCCTGCCCAGCCGGGCGACGCCTGTGGAGGGGCCTCCGGGGCGTCCGGGAGGCGGGTCAGTCGAGCGGGGCGTGCCGGTCGGCGATCGTCCGCACGGCGCGCACCAGCTGGGGGTCCTCGCCGCGGGCGAGTCCCGCGTACTCGAGGAGGAGGCCGCCGTCGTCCTGGGCGGTCGCCTTCACCCACACGCGGCGCCGCGGGACGAACAGCGAGGTGAGGAGTCCGGCGAGCACGAGGATCGCGAAGAGCAGCACCCAGCCCTGGGTCGCGTCGTGGTGGATGTCGAACGAGGCGAAGCGCTTGACGCTGTCGGTGCCGATCCGCGTCGGGTCGGCGCCCGTGTTGTCGAAGGTCACGCTGCCGAGCCCGTTCGGGAGCTCGGCCGTGTCGCCGGGCTTGAGGGTGATCGGCGCGACGCCGGTGGTGCCGCCGGTGAGCCGGGTCAGCGAGTCGGTGTTGAGCACGTAGACGGATGTGGGCACTCCCCCGTCGAGGCCGAGGTCGCCCGCGAAGACGTTCAGCGAGAGCACGGGGTACTGCAGGTCGGGGAAGATCGAGGTCGACGCCCCGGAGGCCAGCGTGTCCTGCGTCGGGTAGAAGAAGCCGGTGAGGCCCAGCTGCTCCGAGAGCCCGTCCGGCACCTTCACGACGCCGACGGAGGTCAGGTTCGCGTCCTGCGGGAGGAACGGCACCGAGTCGGTGAAGATCGCCCGGCCGGAGGGGTCGCGGACCGTGATCGTCGGGGCGTAGCCGTTGCCGAGGAGGTAGACGTTCGTGCCGCCGATCGCGAGCGGGTCGTTGACCTTGATCGTGCGGTCCTCGGTGCCCCCGCCGCGCTCGGAGGTCGTGACGTTCGCGGTGAAATCGACGGGCTGGCCGAGCGCCGACTGGTTCTGCTCCTCGTACTTCACGTCGAGGCTGTCGAGGGTCAGCTGGTACGGGTCGAGCTGGCTGCTGTCGAAGAAGCGGCCGGGGTTGAAGGAGTCGTAGGCCGCGAGGTTGTTCGCGAACCCCTGGGAGCCCTCGACCAGCACGCGCTGCCCGCTGTAGCCGAACCCGCCGCCCACTCCGACGGCGACGAGGATGCCGACCAGGGCGGAGTGGAAGACCAGGTTGCCGGTCTCGCGGAGGTAGCCGCGCTCGGCCGAGACGCTCGACCAGCGGCCGCGCGGGTCGTCGTAGCGCTCGACGCGGTAGCCCGCCCGGCGCAGGACGGAGTGGGCGGAGGCGACGGCCTCCTCCTCCGTCGCGCCCTCGACCTCGCGGACGGTGTAGCCGGCGAGGCGCTGCAGGCGTGCCGGGGTGCGCGGCGGCCGCGACCGCATCGCCTGGAAGTGGTGGCGCGTGCGCGGGACGATGCAGCCGATCAGGGAGATGAACAGCAGCAGGTAGATGCTCGAGAACCAGGCGGAGGTGTAGGTGTCGAACGCCTGCACCTTGTCGAGCAGGGGCGCGAGGTCGGGGTTGTCGACGAAGTACTGGGTCACGCCGTTGGGGTCGGAGGAGCGCTGCGGCACGAGCGATCCGGGGACCGCCGCGATCGCCAGCAGCAGCAGCAGGAACAGCGCCGTGCGCATGCTGGTGAGCTGGCGCCACATCCAGCGGAGCCAGCCGGTGAACCCGAGCGCCGGCTGCGTGACGGTGCCGTCGGAGTCGTAGTGGTCGGCGGGGCGGAAGGAGGCGTCCGTCCTCCGCTGCGCGGCCTCGTCGGGGCGGCGCGTGCTCTCCTCGGGCTCAGATCGCCGGCTGGAAGCCATCGATCACCGCCGAGAGGGATCCGTAGACGAGGGTGTTCCAGATGCCCGTGACCATCAGGACTCCGATCAGGACGAGGGCGGCGCCGCCGAGGATGTTGACCACGCGGATGTGGCGCTTCACGAAGGCGAGCGTGCTGGTCACCCAGCTGAAGCCGAAGGCGACGAGGAGGAAGGGGATGCCGAGTCCGAGGCAGTAGACCAGGGCGAGGAGGGCGCCGCGCCAGGGCGAGCCCACGCCGTAGCTGAGGGCGAGGATCGAGCTCAGCGTCGGGCCGAGGCAGGGCGTCCAGCCGACGCCGAAGACGATGCCGAGCAGCGGCGCTCCGATCAGCCCGGTGGCGGGACGGATCCCGGGCCGGAGCGTGCGCTGGAGGAACGAGAACTGGCCGATGAAGACGAGCCCCATCGCGATCACGACGAGCCCGAGGACGCGGGTGATCAGGTCGGTGTACTGGCGCAGCCAGAAGCCGACCGTGCCCGCCGCCGCACCGTAGAGGACGAACACCAGCGAGAATCCGAGCACGAAGAGGAGGACGCCCAGCACGACCCGGCGGCGTCCGCGTGCCGCGCGCTCGTCGGCGTCGGTGAATCCGCCGACGTAGGCGAGGTAGCCGGGCACCAGCGGGAGCACGCAGGGCGACGCGAAGGACACGAGCCCGGCCAGGAGCGCGATCGGCACGGCCAGCAGGAGCTGACCGCTGACGACGATGTCGCCCACGCCGCTACTCCCCCTCGGCGAGCGTGTCGCCCACGAGGGTCGAGAGGATCGACGCCTCCTGGAGCTGGCCGAGGATGCGCGACGCGACGCGCCCCTCCCTGTCGAGGACGAGCGTCGTGGGCACGGCGTTCGGCGGGACGGTGCCGGTGAAGGCGAGCTGCACCGACGAGTCGGTGTCGACGATGGAGGGGTAGCCGAGCCCGAAGGTCTCGGCGAAGGCGGCCGCGGTGGGGGCCTGGTCGCGCACGTTGACGCCGACGAACGACACGCCCTTGTCGGCGAACTCCGTGTTCACCGTCTCGAGGTCAGCGGCCTCGGCGCGGCACGGGGCGCAGCTGGCGTACCAGAAGTTGACGACGACGACCTGCCCGGCGAGGTCGGCGGAGTCGATGGTGGCGCCGGTCTCGTCGGTGCCGGAGAAGACGATGGGGTCGTCCCGGTCGGCGGCGGCGATCTCGGTGACGGTGCCGTCCCCCGAGATGTAGCCCTTGTTGCTGCCGTTGCGGTACTGGTCGGCGAGCGGATCCTCGGAGCAGCCCGTCAGCGCGAGCGCGGCGGCCAGCGCGAGGACGCCCGCTGCGCGGAGCCGCCCCGTCCGGCGCATCAGACCGCTCCCACGTCGGTGGCCAGGCCCTGCAGGCCGGCGGCCGGGTCGGAGTAGCCGACCTCGACGAAGCCGTCCCCGCGCCGCTCGAGGGTCGTGATGCTCGAGAGCGCGCAGCGGCGCTTGCGCGGATCGTGGAAGAGGCGCTCGCCGGCGAGGGCGCGGTGGACCGTCCAGATGGGGAGCTGGTGGCTGACGATCGCGGCGTCGCCCTCCTCCGTGCTCTCCCACGCCGACTCGATCGCCGCGTACATCCGCGCCGAGATGGAGAGGTACGGCTCGCCCCAGCTGGGCTCGAAGGGGTTGCGGAGCCAGGGCCAGTGCTTGGGGTTCCGCAGGGCGGAGCTGCGCGCGGCGAGGGACTTCCCCTCGAAGCGGTTGCTCGGCTCGATCACCCGCTCATCGGTGCGGATCTCGAGCTCGAACGCCTGCGAGATCGGCTGCGCGGACTCCTGCGTGCGCTGGAGCGGCGAGGCGATCAGCGCCGTGACGTGGCGACGGCGCTCGAGCAGGTCGTCGGCGGCGGAGCGGGCCATGCGGTGGCCCAGATCCGAGAGCCGGAAGTTCGGGAGTCGCCCGTAGAGGACCCGGTCGGGGTTGAACACCTCGCCGTGCCGCACGAGATGGATCTGATCGGCAACCACGAGCGTCAAGTGTACGGAACGCGGCGTGGGGGAACGCCGGGAAAAGGGTCGCCTGAGCCGAACCTGAGCGGAGCCTCAGCGCCGCGCCGAGACCGCCGCCGACAGCCGCCGCACGAGCGGTCCGGGCAGGTGCCGCACCACGGCCATCGGGACTCCGAAGCGCACCGACGGCACCGAGACGACGGAACCGCGCGCGACGTCGCGGAGGAACTCCTCGACCACTGCGTCCGCATCGAGCCAGAGGAAGGAGGGGATGGAGGAGGTGTCCATCGCCGCCCGCTCGTGGAACTCGGTGCGCACCCAGCCCGGGCAGAGCGCGGCCGAGCGGACGCCGGTGCCGCGCAGCTCGACGGCCAGCGACTGCGCGAAGGCGGTCGCCCACGCCTTCACCGCGGAGTAGGGGCCGAGGTGCACGAAGCCCGCGACGCTCGAGACCGTGAGGATCGCGCCGCGGCCGCGGGAGGTCATCGCCTCGGCCGCCGCGCCCGAGAGCACGGCGACCGAGCGCACCATCACCTCGAAGGCACGGTCCTGGGCGGCGACGTCCGGCTCGGCGAAGGTCCCGTCGATCCCGAAGCCGGCGTTGTTGACGAGGACGCGGACCGGACGAGCCGGATCGACGAGCCGCGCGCGCACGCGCTCGACCTGCTCGCGGTCGCCGAGGTCCGCGGGCAGGACCTCGACCGCCGCGGCGCCGAGGCCGCGCAGTCCGGCCGCCGCCTCCTGGAGGCGCTGCTCGCTGCGGGCGACGAGGACGAGGCTCCAGCCGCGGCGCGCGAACGCCCGGGCGAAGGCGAGGCCGCTGCCGGAGGACGCGCCGGTGATCAGTGCGGTGCTCATGCGCTCAGGAGGGCGGCGAGGCCGTCCTCGCTCACGACGGGGATCCCGTAGTCGCGGGCCTTCCTCGCCTTGCCGGACAGGGAGTCGGGATCGGCGGCGACGACCAGCTTGACCTTCTTCGTCACTCCGGGGTGAGCGATCAGCCCGCAGTCCTCGAGGACGGTCGTCCACTCCTGGCGGGTCCGGCGCATCTCCCCGGTCAGGACGACGAGGTCGCCCGGCTCGAGCGAGAAGCGGTCGACGACGGGCGCGGGCTGTTCGACGGCGTTCCGCGGCTCCGTGGCGGCGACGAGCCGCTCGTGATCGATGCCGAGCAGTTCGGCGACAGTGGCGAGGTCCATCAGCTCGTCGTCGGCGAGGACGCCGTCCGACCAGGCGACCGCGGTCAGGTCGTCGAAGTAGCGGTCGTGGAGGACGCGCACGACCGCACGACCGATTCCGAGGTCGTCGGCCGCGGTGACCAGTTCGCGCTCCTCGTGCGCTGAGATGACGCGGTCCAGGAGGCAGCGGTCCAGGAGGGCGAGGTACTCGCCGTGCTCTACGGGTCCGGAGTGGTCGGGCATCCGCTGGACGACGCGCTCCAGGAAGGAGGCGGGAGCCACGGCGGTCGCGGGTCGGGGCGTCCACAGTGTGCGCCTCCGCGGAACGGGAGGCCAGCCGTAGGCGAGTGCCTCTCTCAGGTGATCGTCCCAGGGGTCGCGACCACCGGAGACGGCGATGTACTCCGCGAGCAGGCGGCCCGTGGCGGTCGCATCGACGACCGCTCGGTGAGCGTTCTCCAGCGGGATGTCGAAAGCGGCGCAGCAGTCGGCGAGCGAGCGCCCCGCACCCGGCAGGAACTCGCGTGCGAGCTGCATCGTGCACAGCAGCATCTCGCTCGAGAGTGTCGTCTCGACGCCGAGTCGGGCCAGTTCCGCTGTCAGGAACCGCCGCTCGAAGCTCGCGTTGTGGGCGACGACCACCCGACCGTCGAGATGTGTCAGCAGATCGGAGGCGATCGCGGCGAAGGACGGTGCGTCGAGTATCTCGCGCGCCGAGATGCCGTGGATCCTCTGCGCACCGAGATCGCGGTCCGGGTTCACGAGCGTCTCGAACGCCGCCTCGAAGCGCCCCTCCGCATCGAGATGGACGACAGCGACCTCGATGACGCGGTCGCCCCGCTCGGGACGGACCCCCGTCGTCTCGAAGTCGATGACCGCGAATCCCGGTCCCGCCATGGCACATCCCCCTCGGATCCTCTCGAGCCGCGCGCTCGCTCCGCGATGCTAGCCCGACGCCGGAGCACGCAGGGGGACCGACTGCACCCCCTTTCGTGCTGCGCCGGAGGCCTCGGGCCGGCGCGTGCTCCTGCTCCGCGCCCGCCCGGCGGCCCCCGAGTAGACTCCCCTACCGTGACCGACGAGACCCGCCTCCCCCGAACCACTGTCAAGAAGCTCGCCGCGCTCGAGGACGGACCCGTCCGCGTGTCCGGCTGGGTCGAGACCGTGCGCGACCAGAAGAAGGTGCAGTTCGTCGTCCTGCGCGACGAGTCGGGTGCCGTGCAGCTGGTGAACCCGGCCGTGCGCGAGGCCGTCGAGGGCGACAACGCGTCGGCTGCGCGCCTCGCGATCACCGAGGAGATCTCCGGCCTCGCCCAGGGCTCCTTCATCACCGTCACCGGCTCGCTCAAGCACGACGAGCGCGTGAAGCTCGGCGGCATCGAGGTCAAGCTCGAGACGCTCGAGGTCGTCGCCGCGTCGATCCCGGAGGCGCCGATCGCGCCCGACTCCGGCATCGACAAGCGCATGGACTGGCGCTTCCTCGACCTGCGCCGTCCCGAGCAGAACCTCATCGCCCGTGTGCAGACCACGTTCGAGCACGCGCTGCGCACGTACTGGATCGAGCACGACTTCATCGAGATCCACACCCCGAAGCTCATGGCGAGCGCCTCGGAGTCGCGGGCCGAGCTCTTCGAGGTCGAGTACTTCGAGACGAAGGCCTACCTGGCGCAGAGCCCCCAGTTCTTCAAGCAGATGGCGCAGCCCGCCGGCTTCGGCAAGGTCTTCGAGGTCGGCCCCGCCTTCCGCGCCGACCCGAGCTTCACCTCGCGTCACGCGACCGAGTTCACGAGCGTCGACGCCGAGGTCTCCTGGATCGACTCGCACGAGGACGTCATGGAGCTGCACGAGCAGCTGATGGTCGCCGGCCTCACCGCCGTCGTCGAGAAGCACGGCGCCGAGGTCAAGGCGCTCTTCGACATCGACCTGACCGTCCCGACCACGCCGTTCCCGCGCATCCCGCTCGCCGAGGCCAAGCGCATCGTCGCCGAGCGCGGCTACGAGGTGCCCCGGGCCGACGACGACATGGACCCCGAGGGCGAGCGCCGCATCGCGGCCTACGTGCAGGAGGAGTTCGGGCACGACTTCGTGTTCCTCACCGACTACGCGTCAAGCATCCGGCCGTTCTACCACATGCGCCGCGAGGGCGACGGGACGATCACCAACAGCTACGACCTCATCTACAACGGCGTCGAGATCTCGACCGGAGCCCAGCGCGAGCACCGCGTCGACGTCCTCGTCGAGCAGGCCCGCGAGAAGGGCCTGGACCCGGAGGAGCTCGAGTTCTACCTCGACTTCTTCCGCTACGGCGTCCCGCCGCACGGCGGCTTCGGCATGGGGCTCTCGCGCGTGATCATGCTGATGCTGAACCAGGCGAACCTCCGCGAGGTCACCTACCTGTTCCGCGGCCCGACCCGCCTGCTGCCGTAGGCGCGGATCCCGGTCGCGGGAACCCCGGACCATCGAGACCGCCGCGGACGGCGGGTCCCCCTCGATGCGCCGGGGTTCCCTCGCGCCAGCCGCTAGGGAACCGGCAGCACCACGAGGTCGAGGTAGTCGGCCAGGCACGCCACCATGTCCACCGCGTCGCGCTCGAGCAGCCACTGCAGCTGCACGCCGTCCCAGAGCGCGATGATCGACGCCGCCACCCGCTCCGGATCGGACCCCTCGCGCAGGCGCCCGGCGGCCTGGAGCTCGCGCAGCTCGGCCGCGTACTCGCTGCGGAGGCGGCGGAACCGCGCGGCGAAGAAGTCGCGCCCCGGGTGCTCCTGCGTCGTCGACTCGCCGCAGAGCACGGCGTACAGCTCGATCACTCCGGGCGCCGTCTCGTTGTAGCGGGTCTGCCGCAGGATGCCGGCGACCAGCCCCTCCTCCGGGTCCGGCGGCGAGGAACCGTCGCCCGTGATCAGGTCGCGGTGCTCGAGGACCGCGAAGAGCAGGTCGGTCTTCGACGGGAAGTAGTGCAGGAGGCTCGTCTGGCTGAGCCCGACGCGGTCGGCGACCTCCTGGAGGGAGCCGCGGGCGTAGCCCCGCGCGGCGAAGACCTGGTGGGCGGCCTCGATGATGGCGCGGCGGCGCTCGGCCGACTTCGCGTACGGGCCGCGTCGCCTCGTCGCCTCCGCCATCGACCCCTCCTCAGCACTGGAGGCGCCTCGCCGTGCCCCTCGAACGGCCAGCGTAGCGGCGGCGGAGGAGCAGTGCCGCCAATTTCGAGTACCTACTCGAATTCGTGGTAGCGTCCCGATCATCGCCGGGTGAGACTCCCCGGCTCTCCACCACGACGAAGTGAGGGAAGATGCATCCGTTCACCCGGAGACAGCTCATCGCCGCCGGTCTCGGCACCGCGGCACTCGGGAGCCTGACGGCCTGCGCGACACCGGGCACCGTCTCGGTCAACACGGCGCCGACGATCGCCCCGGCCACCGGCCCGGTCCGCCTGCAGTACTGGGGCTGGCTGAAGGACCTGCAGAAGGTCTGCGACGTCTGGAACGCCTCGCACCCCGAGATCCAGGTCGAGGCCGTCTGGATCCCCGGCGGCAACGCGGGCGGGTACCAGAAGCTCTACTCGGCCCTCGCCGCGGGCGGCGGGCCCGACCTCGGCCAGGTGGAGATCCGCTCCGTCCCCGAGTTCATGCTCGTCAACGGCCTCGTCGACCTCACCCGGTACGGCGTCGAGCAGTACCGCGACCTGTACGACCCCACGCTCTGGGGCCAAGTCAGCTACACCGGCGGCGTCTACGGCATCCCGCAGGACAGCGGCCCGATGGCGCTCTTCTACCAGCCCGAGGTGTTCGGGAAGGTGGGTGCGGAGCCGCCGACGACCTGGGACGACTGGGCCGCGGTGGCGACGGAGCTGCGCGGAGCCGGCTCCTACATCGACTGCTTCCCCCTCGCCGACGCCTCGGTCTTCGCCGCGTTCGCGACGCAGGCCGGTGCGCAGTGGCTGCGCCCGGAGGAGGACGGCTGGGTCATCGACATGACCGACGACGCCACGACGCGCGTCGCCTCCTTCTTCGACACGGCCATCGACCAGGACCTGGTGCAGACCGGTTACGGCGCGTACTCCCCCGCGTGGTTCGCGGCCGCGGCGAAGGGCGGGATCGCCTCCTGCGCCACCGGCAGCTGGGGCGACGCCCTGATCGAGGGGGTCAGCGGAGGCGCGGGCAAGTGGCGCGCTGCTCCCATGCCGGTCTGGGGCGACACCGGCTTCGGCTCGAGCTTCCTCGGCGGATCGACCGCGGCGGTGTTCTCGAGCAGCAAGCACCCGGAGGAGGCGATCGAGTTCGCCGTCTGGATGACCACCACGCAGGAGGGCATCGACGCGATGATCGCCAACAGCGGCATCGGCTGGTCTCCCGCGGTCGGCGAGATCGGCACGGCCCGCAAGGGTCCGAGCGACTTCTTCAGCGGGCAGAACTACAACGAGGACGTCCTCGTGCCCGCATCGAAGGAGCAGAACCCGGACTGGTCCTGGTGGCCCGTCACGCAGCAGTCCTTCAACATCCTCAGCGACGGCTTCCGGAAGAAGGCGTCCGGGCTCTCGCTCGTGGACGCGGTCGCCGAGGCGGAGCAGCAGATCATCACGGTCTTCGAGAACAAGGGCCTGAGCATCAGGAGGGCCTCCGCATGACCACCACGACCTCCCCCGCCGCCGCGGTCGCGGCCACCACGCGGACGCCGGGCGCGCCCCGGCGCAGCCGCGCGGTCGCCCGCGCCCCGTGGATCCTCCTCGGCCCCTTCCTGGCCCTGTTCGTCCTCACGTTCATCGTCCCGATCGTCGTCGCCGTCGGCTCCAGCTTCACGAAGGTGACGCGCTCCGGCCTCTTCGGCGAGGCCGGGGTCACCAGCGGGTTCGCGGGCTTCGACAACTACGCGCAGGCCCTCGCCGACGGCAACTTCATCGCCTCCATCGGGCGGATGTTCCTCTTCGGCATCGTCCAGGTGCCGGTGATGATCGCCCTCTGCACCGTCCTCGCGCTGATGCTCGAGTCGGCGTCGGCGAAGTTCCCCGGCTTCTTCCGGGCGGCCTACTTCCTCCCCTACGGAGTGCCCGGAGTGATCGCGACGATCCTGTGGTCGTTCCTCTACGTGCCCGGCCTCAGCCCGCTCATCGACGCGGCGAACGTGGTCGGGCTCCAGCCCGACTTCCTCGGTGCGGACACGGTGCTCTGGTCGATCGCGAACATCTCGCTCTGGAGCTACACCGGCTACAACATGCTGATCATCGTCGCCCAGCTGAAGGCGATCCCGGTCGAGCTCTACGAGGCGGCGAAGGTCGACGGCGCCTCCACCTGGCGCGTCGCCCGCAGCATCCAGCTGCCGCTCATCCGCCCCGCGCTGGTGCTGACGACGATCTTCTCGATCATCGGAACGCTCCAGCTGTTCGCCGAGGCGCAGGTGCTGAAGACGGTCGCTCCGGCGATCGACAGCCAGTACACGCCGAACCTCAGCGCGTACACCACGGCCTTCGCCTACAACGACTACAACGTCGCCGCCGCCCAGGCCGTCCTGATCGCGCTGGTCGCGTTCCTGCTCTCCTTCACGTTCCTCTCGATCTCGAACAGGAGGTCGTCATGAGCCGCACCGAGACCCCGCCGACCACGACCACCGGAGTCGTCACCGCCGACCGCCCCGTGAAGGCCGGACGCGGGCCCGACCGCTCGGCCGGCCGCAACCGCGCCTCGACCATCATCGTCACCGCGATCCTCGTCGTCGTGGCGGTCTACTTCCTCATCCCCGTCTACTGGGTCGTCGTCGCGGCGACCAAGACGACCGAGGACCTCTTCGCCACCTACGGCTTCTGGTTCGCCCCGACGTTCGCGCTCTGGGACAACCTGACGCAGGTGCTGACCTACGGCGACGGCATCTTCGTCCGCTGGTTCCTCAACTCCGTCCTCTACGCCGGAGTGGGCGCCCTGCTCGCGACCTACCTCGCCGCGGCCGGCGGCTACGCGCTGGCCAAGTACGAGTTCCGCGGCAGCAGGCTCGTGTTCGGGACGATCCTCGCGGGCGTCCTGGTGCCGGGCACCGCGACCGCTCTGCCGCTGTTCCTGCTCTTCAGCCAGATGGGCATCGCGAACACCTACTGGAGCGTGCTGATCCCCTCGCTCGTCTCGCCGTTCGGGCTGTTCCTCTGCCGGATCTACGCTCAGGCGACCGTGGACACCGCGATCATCGAGGCGGCGCGCATCGACGGCGCCGGGGAGCTGCGGATCTTCCACACGCTCGGGCTGCGCATCCTGACTCCCGCGCTGGTCACCGTGTTCCTCTTCCAGCTGGTCGGGATCTGGAACAACTACTTCCTGCCCCTGGTGATGCTCTCGGACACGAACCTGTTCCCGATCACACTGGGACTGAACAACTGGCTCGGACAGGTCGACCGCCTGCCCGAGTTCTACGAGCTGACGACCGGCGGCGTCCTGCTGTCGATCATCCCGCTCGCCATCGCCATGATCGTGCTGCAGCGCTTCTGGCGCGGCGGCCTGACGGAAGGCTCCGTGAAGTGACGACTCCCCCGACGACCTCCCACTACCTGACGGACACCGGACCGGGCTCCGGCCGCCGCCGGGCCCCCCGCTCGTGGCTGCACACCGACGCCCCGGCGCTCCCGCTGGACGGGGAGTGGCGCTTCCGCCTGCTCCCCGCCGCTCCGGGGACCCCGGGCGGCGCCGGCGTGCTGCCGGAGGGCGAGGGCGTGGACGCCGTCGGGGACGAGTCGTTCGACGACTCCGGCTGGGACCTGATGCCGGTGCCCTCGCACTGGGTGCTGCAGGGCGACGGGCGCTACGGACTGCCGGTCTACACGAACGTGCAGTTCCCGTTCCCGACCGAGCCGCCGTTCGTGCCGGACGCGAACCCGACGGGCGACTACCGCCGCACTGTCGTGGTCCCGGAGGAGTGGGACTCCGCCGAGGCGGTCGTCCTGCGCTTCGACGGGGTCGAGTCCCGCTACCGCGTCTGGGTCAACGGCGTCGAGATCGGGATCGGCTCCGGCAGCCGGCTCGCGCAGGAGTTCGACGTCACCGGCGTCGTCCGCCCGGGCGAGAACCTCGTCGTGGTCCGCGTGCACCAGTGGTCGGCCTCGAGCTACGTGGAGGACCAGGACCAGTGGTGGCTGCCGGGGATCTTCCGCTCGGTGCACCTGCTCGCGCGCCCCGTCGGCGGGATCGAGGACGTGTGGCTGCGCTCCTCCTTCGCCGGCGGCGCGGGCCGCATCGAGGCGGAGGTGACCGCCGCGGCCGACGCGTTCCCGCTGACGCTGCGCGTGCCCGGGCTCGGGATCGAGACGGTCTGGGCCTCGGCGGAGGAGATCGCCGCGATCGAGGTCCCCGAGGTCGAGCCGTGGTCGGCGGAGGCTCCGCGCCTCTACGACGCGACGCTCGCCTCCGCCGGCGAGACGGTCTCGCTGCGGCTCGGCTTCCGCACGGTCGAGATCCGCGGCGACCGCTTCCTGGTCAACGGCGAGCGCGTCGTCTTCCATGGAGTCAACCGCCACGAGACGCACCCCGACCGCGGTCGAGCGTTCGACGAGGACTCCGCCCGCGAGGACCTCGCGATGATGAAGCGCTTCAACGTGAACGCCATCCGCACCAGCCACTACCCGCCGCATCCCCGTCTGCTCGACCTCGCCGACGAGCTCGGCTTCTGGGTGGTCCTCGAGTGCGATCTCGAGACCCACGGCTTCGAGCGGGTCGGCTGGGCGGGCAACCCCAGCGACGACCCCGCCTGGCGAGAGGCCTACCTCGACCGCATCGAGCGGACCGTCGAGCGCGACAAGAACCACCCGAGCATCGTGCTCTGGTCCCTCGGCAACGAGGCGGGCACCGGCGCGAACCTCGCCGCGATGTCCGCCTGGGTGCACGGCCGCGACCCCGAGCGCCCCGTCCACTACGAGGGCGACTACACCGGCGCGTACACCGACGTGTACTCGCGGATGTACTCCTCGATCCCCGAGACCGAGCGGATCGGCACCGACGGCTCGCTCACTCCGCTGCTCGGCTGCTCCCCCGGCGAGTCCGCTCGGCAGCGCTCCAAGCCCTTCCTGCTCTGCGAGTACGTGCACGCGATGGGCAACGGCCCGGGAGCGATCGACCAGTACGAGGACCTCGTCGACCGCTTCCCGCGGCTGCACGGCGGCTTCGTCTGGGAGTGGCGCGACCACGGCCTGCGGGCGCGCACGCCGGAGGGCGTCGAGTACTACGCGTACGGCGGCGACTTCGGCGAGGTGGTGCACGACGGCAACTTCGTGATGGACGGCATGGTGCTCTCCGACGGCACGCCCAGCCCGGGCCTGTTCGAGTGGAAGCAGATCGTCGCTCCGGTGCGCCTCACGGTCCGCGGCGACGGCGTCGTCATCGAGAACCGCCGGCACGACGCCTCCACCGCCGATCTGCGCTTCGCGTGGCGGGTCGAGCGGGACGGGCGGGTCACCGCGGAGGGAGTGCTCGACGCCCCGGTCATCGCGGCCGGCGACGCCGTGCACGTCGAGCTCCCCCCGCTCGAGGTGCGTCCCGGCGGCGAGACCTGGCTCACCGTCGACGCGGTCCTCGACGCCTCGACCGCCTGGGCGGAGGAGGGCCACGTGCTCTCCACCGGTCAGCACCTCCTCGCCGTGCCGTCGGCGGTGCCCGCGTGGACCCGCGCCGTCCGCGCCGCTCCGCCCCTCGAGGGCGGCGCGCTCGGAGTCGCGCGGTTCCGCGACGGCCGGCTCGCCTCCCTCGCCGGCCTGCCCGTCGACGGACCGCGCGCCGAGCTCTGGCGCGCCCCGACCGACAACGACGAGGGCGCGGGCTTCCCCGGCTACGTCACCGGCGACCCGTACGACGGCGACGGCCGCGGGATGCCGGCCCCCTCCTCCGCCGCCCGCTGGCGCGAGGCCGGACTCGACCGCCTGGTCGGCCGCGTGCAGGAGGTGGACGCCTCCGCCGGGCTCCGCCGCGTGACCCGCTTCTCGGCCGCGGACCTCGACGCGGGACTCCTGATGGAGGAGCGCTGGAGCGTCGACGGGGAGAGCACGGTCCTCCGCGTCGACCTCGTGCCGACCCGGGGCTGGGACTCCGTCTGGCCGCGGCTGGGCATCCGGATCGACATGCCCGCGTCGATCGACGGCGCGGAGTGGTTCGGCACCGGCCCGCTCGAGTCCTACCCCGACAGCCTCCGGGCCGCGCGGGTGGGGCGCTTCACGGCGGACATGGACCGGCTGACGACTCCGTACGCCCGCCCGCAGGAGAGCGGTCACCGCAGCAGCGTGCGCGAGCTGACGCTGACGGAGGCGGGCTCGCCCCGGCTCCGCATCGAAGCCGCGCGCGACCTGCACGGGCGCCTCCCCGGCTTCACCCTGGCGCGGCACACGCCGCAGGAGATCACGGCAGCCGCGCACCCGCACGAGCTGCCGGAGTCGGAGCGCGCGGTCCTCGTGATCGACGCCGCCCAGCACGGCCTGGGCTCCCGCGCGTGCGGTCCGGACGTGTGGCCCGACTTCCAGCTGCGGCCGGAGGCGCGGACGATCCTCCTCCGCTTCACCGCGGCCGGCTGAGCGCCGGGAGAGGACGAGGGAAGGCCCGCGGGATCGCGTCCCGCGGGCCTTCCCTCGTCCTCCGGACGCGTCAGTCGCTCTGCGTGCGCGGCAGCGGTCCGCCGATGAAGAGGTCCGTGTTCATGCGCCGGCGGCGCATCACGACCAGGACGGCCGCGCAGGCGACGAGCGACGCGGCGACCGCGCCGCCGCCGATCATCAGCGCGGTGGTCGGCGTGATGCCGGCCGGTCCCGCCGAGGCGGCCGTGCTGAGGAAGGCGGTGCGCGCGGCGCTGATCGCGGTGCCGCAGACCTGCTGCGCCTCCCACGGTGCGGCCGTGGTGTCGCTGTCACGGTAGGAGACGGTCACAGCTGCCGTGCGGTGCGACTCGCGGCCGAAGGCGACGACGCAGTAGACGGAGGGGTCGGGGTCGGCGATGACCGCGTCGCCCAGCGCCAGCTCGGCCCAGCCGATGGAGTCGGACTGCACGGCGACGTCGCCGGCGGCCAGGTCGGCGCGGGACCCGGAGGTCTCGAAGGCGCCCACGGCGACCTCCTCGTCGGCGTCGAAGCCCCAGACGGCGCCGCGGGGCGCCTCGGTGCTGCCGTCGCCGAGCTCGCGCGGCTCGAGCAGGAGGCCGTTGCCGGTGGAGGGCGCGAGCCGGAAGACGACCTTGGCGGCGGAGCCCTGGTCGCCCGTGAGGTCGACCGTGAAGGCGCCCGACTTGGTGATCAGCGCGGTCGGCACGGTCGCGGTGCCGCTGCCCGCCTCGAGGGTCAGCGGGGTCTTGGTGCCGTTCGGGTCGCGGAGGACCGCGGAGACGGCCTCGCCGCTGGCGAAGCCGGTGTACGAGAAGCCGACGCCGTAGAAGCGGGCGAGCTCGACGGTGAGCGCCTCCGGCTGCACGGCGAGCTCGCGGGTGAGGAAGACGTCCGCGGTCGCGGCACCGGCCGCCGGCTTCGCGCCCTCGGTCGAGGTGCCGAGCTCGGTGCGTCCGGGGGCCGACGCCGCCGGAGTGACGGCGCCCGCACCGGAGGAGCCGGCGCTGCCGGACGTGGTGGTGCCGGTTGTGGTGCCGCCGCCGGAGGTGCCGCCGGACGTCGCTCCGCCGGTGGTGCCGCCGCCGGAGCCGGAGCCGCCGGAGGACGATCCGCCGCCGGTGGAGGGCTGACCGCCGCCGGAGCCGCCCTGCTGGCCGCCGCCGGTCGAGCCGCCGCCGGTCGAGCCGCCGCCGGTCGAGCCGCCGCCGGTGGATCCGCCGCCGGTGGAGGGCTGGCTCGGCTGCTGGGGCGCGGGGTCGACCGGTGCCGGATCGACCGGCGCGGGGTCCACGGGCGCGGGGTCGACGGGCGCGGGGTCGACGGGAGCGGGCTGCTCGGGTTCTGCCGGCTCCTCGGGCACTCCGGGAACGGACGGCTCCTCGGGGACGCCGGGAACGGGGTCGGAGCCGCCGTCGCCCGGCTGCTCGGGATCCTCCGGCACGCCGGGGATGGTCGTCGCGGCCGGCTGCTCGACCGTGGTCGAGACCGTCGAGGCGGAGGGGGCCGCGACGGCCGCTCCGGGGAGGGCCAGGCCGAGCACGAGCGCCGCGAGAGCGGCGGCGGGCAGGGCGAGTCGGCGGGATGACGGCATGGCGGTTCCTTCCTCCACGGGCGACGATCTGCGTCCGCGCACGGAGGAGCGCACTCCCCCCTCACGAGGGTAAGGGCGAGAGGCGAGCTTTCGCGAGCCGTCCCGTCCCCCGTCAGAGGGACGTCGCGGTCGTGCTTCCGTCCGGACGGCCCGGTCGAAGCTCACCCGCGATCGAGGAGGGCCCGCCGGAGCCGCGCGGGATCGACCCGCCAGAAGGTGTGCACGCGCCCGTCGATCAGCACCACCGGGATCTCCTCGACGAAGCGCTCGTGCAGCTCGGGATCGTCGAGGATCGACACCTCCGAGACGGCGACCGACGCCTCGCCGCCCAGATCGGCGACCACCTGCTCGACCACGGTCCGCGCGTCGTCGCAGAGATGACAGCCCGGCTTGCCCACGAGCGTCAGCTCCACGTCCACCATGCGGTCAGTGTACGGCGGCCCCGGCGACGGGCGCCGAGACGGCGAGCGCCGCCGGGATGATCCGAGAACGCAGACGAGCGCCCGACCCCGGAAGGGCGGACGCTCGAGTGGGAAGAGGCGCGAGCCTACTTCTTGTTGCGACGCTGGTGGCGAGTCTTGCGAAGCAGCTTGCGGTGCTTCTTCTTCGCCATACGCTTGCGACGCTTCTTGATGACAGAACCCACGAAGACCTCACAACGTTCAGGGGGTCGACCGCCCGACGGGCGGCCGCTTACGAAAAACTGGCTCCCGCGAGCTTACACGACCCGGGGCTCCACCGTTTCCGGCTCCTCGGCGCCCCTCACTTGCGGATGCGCAGCGCCTCCGCCACCTTCGTCGCTCCCTCGCTGACGCCCCGCTGGATGTCCTGCACCACGGTGCTGACCTGGTGGGTGCGCTCGGCGAGCGCCCGACCCAGCGACTCCGCCCGGGCCGCGGTCGGAGCGTCGAGCAGGGCGCCGGCCGCCTCGTCCTCGGCGAGGAAGGGCAGCAGCCAGTCCTCGACCTCCGCCAGCGGCGCGTACTCGAGCGCGTAGAAGCGGTGCTGTCCGCTCTCGCGCACCGTGACGAGGCCGGTCTCGCGCAGCACCTTGAGGTGCTTCGAGACGGTCGGCTGGCTCAGCTCGAGGCGCGCCACGATCCGCGACACGCTCATGCCCTCGGCCGAGCCGTCCCGCCGCTGCTCGAGCAGCAGGGCGAGGATGTCCCGGCGGGTCCCGTCCGCGATCACCCCGAAGATGTCAGCCATGCGCCCAGGCTAGTCAGCGCCCCGGGAGCCCGGCACCGAGCGGGTAGCATGGCCGCGATCGAGTGGAGGATCCGCCGTGGTGGTTCGGCAGCAGTTCCGCAGCCCCGTGGGCGTCTCGCCCGTCTCCCCCTGGTCGGGTTTCGAGCGGGCCCGCGACCTCATCGACGACTTCGCCGGACGCTCGCCGTCCCGCTTCGCGATCCTCATCTTCTCGGCGCTCGTGCTCGTGTTCACCCTGCTGTTCTCGCTGCCGGTGTCGAGCACCACGGGCACCGTCACTCCGCTGCACGACGCCTTCTTCACCGCGATGTCGGTGATCTGCGTGACCGGCCTCGCGACGGTCGACATGGCGACGCACTGGTCGGCGTTCGGCCACTCGATCATCTTCGTCGGCGTGAACATCGGCGCTCTGGGAGTGCTGACGCTCGCCTCGATCATGGGCCTGGCGATCTCGCGCCGCCTCGGGCTCCGGGCGAAGCTCATGGTCGCCAGCGACTCGAACCCTCTGCGGATCCACTCCGGCCCCGTCGCCGAGGGCCAGGCCGTGCGCCTGGGCGAGATCGGCGGGCTGCTCGCCACCGTCGCGATCAGCGCCGCCGCGATCGAGATCATCGTCGCGCTCCTGCTGTTCCCGCGGATGCTGATCGACGGGATCCCGATCGGCGAGGCCGTCTGGCACTCCTTCTACTACTCCGCGATGGCGTTCACGAACACCGGCTTCGCCCCGAACGCCGCGGGACTCACCCCGTTCGAGGACGACTACTGGTTCCTCGGCATCCTGATGCTCGGCGTCTTCCTCGGCTCGATCGGCTTCCCCGTCATCTACGCCTTCTCCCGCGGCTGGCGGCGCCCGCGCAAGTGGTCGGTGCACGTGAAGCTGACGCTGGTCACCTCCGTGATCCTGCTCGTCGCCGGGGCCGTCCTCTACATCGTGCTCGAGTTCGACAATCCGAGGACCTTCGGCAGCCTCGATGCGGGAGACACCGTCTTCCAGTCCTTCTTCCTCTCGACGATGACGCGGTCGGGCGGCTTCTCGACGATCTCGGTCCCCGACCTCAACGGCTCGAGCCTGCTCGTGACGGACATGCTGATGTTCATCGGCGGAGGATCGGCCTCCACGGCCGGCGGGATCAAGGTCACGACCCTCGCGATCCTGTTCCTGGCCGCCTTCGCCGAGGCCCGAGGCAACAACGACATGGAGGCGTTCGGCCGCCGGATCCCGAACGACGTCCTGCGCCTGGCCGTCTCGGTCGTGCTGTGGGGCGCGACGACGGTCGCCGTGTCGAGCGTCCTGATCCTGCACATCACCAAGGCCTCGCTCGACCACGTGCTCTTCGACGTGATCTCGGCCTTCGCGACCTCCGGGCTCTCGACGGGGCTCACCGCGGAGCTGCCGCCGTCCGGGGTCTACATCCTGGCGCTGACGATGTTCATGGGCCGCGTTGGTACCGTGACTCTCGCCGCCGCGCTCGCCGCGAGCCAGCGGAGGCAGTTGTTCAGACGACCGGAAGAGAGGCCCATCGTTGGTTGACCGCATCAGGTACGACGCCCCGGTGCTGGTGATCGGCCTCGGGCGCTTCGGAGCCGCCACGGCCGGCCAGCTCGACCGCCTCGACCGCGAGGTCCTCGCCATCGACGCCGACGCCGGTCTCGTGCAGAAGTGGTCGGAGCGGGTCACCCACGCGGTGCAGGCCGACGCCCGCTCGCTCGACGCCCTCGCGCAGATCGGCGCGCAGGACTTCCAGGTCGCCGTCGTCGCGGTCGGCTCCTCCATCGAGGCGTCCGTGCTGATCACCGCGAACCTCGTCGACCTCAAGATCCCGCAGATCTGGGCGAAGGCGATCTCGCGCTCGCACGGCAAGATCCTCGAGCGGATCGGCGCGAACCACGTGATCTACCCCGAGGCGGAGGCGGGCGAGCGCGTCGCGCACCTGGTCTCGGGCCGCATGCTCGACTTCATCGAGTTCGACGACGACTTCGTGCTCGCGAAGATGTACCCGCCCAAGCCGATCCGGGGGCTGACGCTCACGGAGTCGGGCGTGCGCCGCAAGCACCGCGTGACCGTCGTCGGCGTCAAGAGCCCGGGCAAGCCCTTCACCTACGCGACCGAGCAGACCGTCGTCTCGAACCACGACCTCATCGTGGTCAGCGGCACCCCCAGCGACATCGAGCGCTTCGCGGCCCTCGGCTCCTGACCCGCGCCCCCTCCCTCCTCCTCCTCTGCGGGATGCCGCTCCGGTACGCCCGCTCCGGCGTGTCGCGTACCCGAGCGGCGTCTCGCGGAGAGGAGGGCGGAGTCAGGAGGCGGCGAGCTCGCGGGCGCGGGCCAGCGCGGCGTCGGTCGCCCGCGTGAAGAGGGCGGCGAGGTCGGCCTCCTGCAGGACCGCGACGGCCCGCTCGGTGGTGCCCTTCGGGCTCGTGACCCGCCGGCGCAGCTCCGCGGGCTCCTCGCCGGAGTCCGCGAGCAGCTCGGCCGCGCCGCGGAACGTGCCGACCACCATCGTCGACGCCTGCTCCGGAGTGAAGCCCTTCGCGACAGCGGCCGCGATGAGCTCCTCGATCAGCAGGAACACGTAGGCGGGCCCCGAGCCGGAGATCGTCGAGAGCGCGTCGAGCTGCGACTCCGGCACCTCGACCACCTCGCCGACCGTCTCGAACAGGCGGCGCACGAGCGCCAGGTCCTCGTCGCCGGACCGCGTGCCCGCGCTGAGGCCGGTGACGGCGCGGCCCACGACCGCGGGAGTGTTCGGCATCGAGCGGAGCACGGCGACGGACGCGGGCAGGTGCCGCTCGAACGTGGCCGCGGTCACACCGGCGGCGACGGAGACGACGACCGCGCCCGGGGCGAGCGCGTCGGCGATCTCGTCGAGCAGGTCCGGCACCATGTGCGGCTTGACGGCCACGAGCACGATCGCCGCGCCCTCGACCGCACGCCGGTTGGCCTCCGGGTCGTCCGCGGTGGCGAAGGCGGTGACCACCGGGTGGCCGTCCCACGCGGCGGCCTTCGCGGAGTCGCGGTTGGTCACCCGCACGCCCCCCTCGACGCGCACGCCGGGAGCCAGCAGGCCCTGGAGGATCGCGCCCCCCATCGAGCCGAGGCCGAGGACGGCGATGGACGGGAGCAGGACGGGCGCATCGGTCACGCCGCTCATCCTACGAAGAGCCCGCGGCAAGGGGGTCCGGGTGCGGTCCGGCGCCTCGTAGGATGGCCCGACCATCCAGCGGCGAGCCCGAGGAGACCACGTGAGCGCATCCGGAGGCGGCACCGCGATCATCGCGGCGCTCGCGGCCAACCTCGGCATCGCCCTGACGAAGTTCGTCGCCTGGTTCTTCTCCGGATCCGCCTCCATGCTCGCCGAGGGCGTGCACTCGCTCGCCGACTCCGGCAATCAGCTGCTCCTGCTGCTCGGCGGCCGCAAGTCGCGGAAGGCCGCCGACGAGGAGCACCCGTTCGGCTACGGGCGCGAGCGCTACGTCTACGCCTTCGTGGTGTCGATCATCCTGTTCTCCGTCGGCGGCGTCTTCTCGCTCTACGAGGGCATCGAGAAGATCGCCGAGCCGCACGAGCTCGAGAACGCCTGGCTGCCGATCCTGGTCCTCGTGATCTCGATCTGCCTCGAGGGCTACTCGCTGCGCACCGGAGTGAAGGAGTCGAACCGGGTCCGCGGCTCGCAGTCCTGGTTCCAGTTCATCCGCCGGGCGAAGGCGCCGGAGCTGCCGGTCGTGCTCCTCGAGGACGTCGCCGCGCTCACCGGCCTGACGTTCGCGCTGCTCGGAGTCGGGCTGACCGTGATCACCGGCGACTCGGTCTACGACGCGATCGGAACGATCATGATCGGCACCCTGCTGATCGTGGTGGCGATCGTGCTGGGCGTCGAGACGAAGAGCCTGCTGGTCGGCGAGGGGGCGACTCCCGCCGACGCCGCCTCGATCCGCGCCTCGCTCGAGGCTGGTCGCGACGTCGAGCGCGTCATCCACATGCGCACCCTCTACCTCGGACCGGACGAGATCCTCGTGGCCGCGAAGCTCGCCTTCCCGGCCGCCGAGACCCTCGAGCACGTGGCCGCCGGGATCGACGCGGCGGAGAGGCGGATCCGCGAGGCCGTCCCCACCGCCACCACGATCTACCTCGAGCCCGACGTCGACCGTGGACGCGCAGGATCGGCGGCGGCCCGTCCGGCCGTGACGGAGGCGGAAGGGACGGCCGCCGCGGCCGCTCCGGCCGCCTCCGCTCCGCCCGCCGCCTCCCCGCCGGCCGCGCCGCAGGGGAGCGCCTGAGATGCGCCGGGCCCTGGCGATCGTCAACGAGCGCGGTGCCGGGCTCGGCGCGCTCGAGCCGATGCTGACCGAGCGGGGGTTCGCCGTCGACGCCGTCGCAGGGACGGACCTCGACGCGATCGACATCCTCGCCCCCGACCTCGTCGTCACGCTCGGCTCCAGCGCCGGCGTCTACGAGACCTCGCGGCACCCCTTCATCAGCCCCGAGATCGCGCTCCTGCAGGACCGGATGCACCACCGCCGTCCCACGCTCGGCGTCTGCTTCGGAGCGCAGCTGATCGCGACCGCCCTGGGCGAGTCCGTCCATCCCGGATCGGCCCGCGAGGTCGGCTTCCGCCCGGTCGTGCTCACGGAGGAGGGCGCCGGCTCCCCGCTCCGGCACCTCGCCGGCGTCGACGTGATGCAGTGGCACGGCGACACCTTCGCGCTGCCGAGCGGAGCAGCGCTGCTGGCGTCGTCGCCGGCGGGCGAGGTGCAGGCGTTCGCCGTGGAGGACTGGCTCCTCGGCGTGCAGTTCCACCCCGAGCTGACCGGCACGATGGCCGCGCAGTGGCTCGAGGGCGACGGGGAGTGGGCAGGAGCGGCGGGCTACGACGCCGCCGTGCTCGCCGACGACGTCGCGGCGGAGCGCTTCGAGCGGATGCACGCGGCGACGCGGCTCGCGCTGACGGAGTGGCTGGGCGCTCCGAGCTGAGGGTTCGGCGGCGGTCGGCGTCAGCGGCGGTCGGCGTCAGCGGCGGTCGGCGAAGAAGTCGAGCAGGAGCCGCGAGCACTCCGCGGCGCGGACCCCGGGGTACACCTCGACCACGTGGTTGTGCCGGCGGTCGCGGAGGAGGTCGTGCACGGATCCGGAGGCGCCCGCCTTCTCGTCCCACGCACCGAAGACGACGCGGTCGATCCGCGCCGCCAGGATCGCTCCGGCGCAGAGCACGCACGGCTCGAGCGTGACCACCAGCGTGCAGCCCTCGAGATGCCAGTCGCCGCGGGCCTCGGCCGCCGCGCGGATCGCGACCACCTCGGCGTGCGCCGTCGGATCCCGCCGCAGCTCGCGCTCGTTGCGCCCCAGCCCGAGCACCGCACCCTCCGAGTCGAGGACCACCGCGCCCACGGGGACGTCGCCCCAGCCCGCGGCCCGCCGCGCCTCGTCGAGCGCCAGGCCCATCCACTCCTCGGAGCGGCGGGGGACGCGGAGATCGCTGTCGCGCATCGCTCCCCCTCCTGCGGCGGCCCGCTGCGGCCGGTGGGGCGCCGCTCCGGCCAGTAGATTGAGCTTATGCGCGTCCACGTAGCCGACCACCCGCTGATCACCCACAAGCTCACCGTGCTGCGTGACAAGCGCACCCCCTCCCCCACCTTCCGGCAGCTCGCCGAGGAGCTGATGACGCTCCTCGCCTACGAGGCCACCCGCGGCGTCCGCACCCGCACCGTCACCATCGAGACCCCCGTGACGCAGACCACCGGCCTCGCGCTCAGCGACCCGCAGCCGCTGGTCGTCCCGATCCTCCGGGCCGGCCTCGGGATGCTCGAGGGCATGGTCAAGCTCATCCCGACCGCCGAGGTCGGCTTCCTGGGCATGGCACGCAACGAGGAGACGCTCGAGCCGACCACGTACGCGGAGCGCCTGCCCGACGACCTGTCGAACCGCCAGTGCTTCGTCCTCGACCCGATGCTCGCGACCGGCGGCTCGCTCGTCGCGGCCATCCAGTTCCTCTTCGACCGGGGAGCGGTCGACGTCACCGCCGTCTGCCTGCTCGCCGCCCCCGAGGGCCTGGCCGCCGTCGAGAAGGCCTTCGGCGACCGCGACGTGACCATCGTCCTCGGCTCCCTCGACGAGAAGCTCAACGAGCTCGGCTACATCGTCCCCGGCCTCGGCGACGCGGGCGACCGCCTCTACGGCCTCGCGGGCTGAGCCCGCCGGCCCCCGGACGAGCGGGCCTTCCGTCGCGCCCCGGAACAGGAAGCCCCGCTGAGCCGTGCCGGTCGGCCGGCGCAGCGAGGGTCTCGACAGCCCCCACCGCGACCGTCCGGCAAAGCCCATCCTGCGGATCGAGCAGCCCGCGCAGCGGGCGCATCGAGGTCCCCAATCACGGCGCGCGCCTCCTCCCGAGCACCGGAACCACCCCCGACGCGCCGTCCATCCCCACGGAAGTGTTGACGCCGTGCACCGGCCTCCGCTTTACTGGCGGACATGACTGACACCCTGCACGCCCCGACCTCCCTCGAGGCCATCGGGAATGCCGGCATGATGATGGCCGGTGGCCCCGTCATGTGCTGTCGAATGTGTGCATGAGGAACTGACCTCGCCGGATCCCCGCACCGCCTCCGCCCGCTGATCGTCACGATCGGCTGAGCGTCCGAGGCGCGGACGATCCCCTGGATGCCCCGCATCCGTCTCTGCCGCCACCGCGCACCGCGGGCCGGCTCGATCGCGCACACCCGGATCCGCTCCCTCGGACACTCGTCCCGGATCCGACCAGCCAAGGACTCGTCATGACCCTCCTCCACACCCGCACCGCCACCGCCACCACCCCCACCGAGGCGCCCCGCCTCCAGCCGGTCGCCGACGCCGCGCCCGCAGCGCCCCGCCTCCGCGCCGTCCCCCAGGGCACCGAGGCCCGCGGCTTCGCCCTCTACGTCGGCATCGACGAGGCCAAGGCCCGTGCCGCCGGAGTCGACCTCGGCCGCCTGGTCGAGGAGCTCAAGCGCGTCACGGCGCAGCTCGCCCCCGACGCCGAGACCTACGCCTCCGTCGCCCTCGCCCCGCAGGGCGCCGGCGGCCGCGACGTGGACGTGGTCCGCCTCGCGCTGCAGGACCCGGCCGCCGTCGCCAAGCGCCGCTCCGACGCCGAGCCCGATCCCGACCGTGCACCCGGCGGCGTCGTCATCGACATCTCCCGCAAGCGCGTCATCCTCGACGAGGAGACCACCCCCCTCACCTACAAGGAGTTCGAGCTCCTCCAGTACCTCGTGCTCCGCGAGGGCCGCACCATCGAGCGCGCCGAGCTCATCGCCTCGCTCTGGGGCGCCGCGGACGACGACGCGCCGAACGAGCGCACCATCGACGTCCACGTCCGCCGCCTCCGCGCCAAGCTCGGCCGCTACGAGGAGATCGTGCGCACCGTCCGCGGAGTCGGCTACCGCTTCGACCGCCACGCCGACGTCGCCATCCGCTACGCGTCGACGCCGTCGCCGGATCTGTTCTGAATTGCGAGGAGAACGCTTGCGTTCTCCTCGCCGCGGTCGGCTTCACCCGTTGTCGCGATTCGGAGAGCGGATCGCGACCGGCTAGCGGGAAACGCTGACACGCGTTTCCCGCGTTCGCCTTGAGGGCGGGACGTCCTCTCGACCTCGACGGATGCGCGCGACCGCTCCTCACACCTGGAGGGCTGCTCGACGGCCCGCTGCGTGGTCGAAGCCGTGGCGGGGCGGGTCGCGCCTCGCGGGGCAGGACGACGGGGCCGGGCCGCGTCGGCGGGGGACGAGGGCAGGGGGTGCTCGTCGTGTCCGTCGACGGTCAGGGATGGGCTGCGGTTCGGTGCGGACGTCGGAGGCAGCAGACGGGGCGTCCTGGGTCAGGAGAGAGTCGTGCGGAGCGCGGGCGGGCGCGGCGACGGGCGGGGCGGGGCGGCTCAGGGAGGATTCAGGAAAGAGAGGGTTGCGTCGTTACCGGGTCGTTATATAGTTCAAGTGCGTCGACCGTTTGCTGTGGCGGGAAGCGCGAGAAGTGATTGCAGGACACTCTTGGTGCAAGGGAATGAAGGCCGGCCGCTCGCCTCAGCGGCCGGCCTTCTGTCGTTCCCCCGGCCCCCTTCCTCCGACTCCCCTCCTCCCAGCACCCCGGCGTAGGCTGTACGGCGTCTGGATGTCAGGGAACCGCTTCCTGAGTGCCGTGAAGGAGGACCATTGGGGTCGAGAGAGGCCGTCGCCGCCTGGGAGTCGCTCTTCCGCGCCCAGGTCCAGGTGATGCGCACCCTGAGCACCGAGTTCCCCTCGCGGGAGATCTCGATGAACGAGTACGACGTGCTCTTCAACCTCACCCGGCAGCCCGGTCGGCGCGCACGGCTGCGCGACCTGAACCGGCACGTCCTCCTGACGCAGCCCAGCGTCAGCAGGCTGATCGACCGGCTCGCCGCCCGCGGCTGCGTCGAGAAGAGCGAGGATCCGGCGGACGCCCGCGGCACGATCATCGCGATCACCGACGAGGGCTACGCGCTCTTCCGCCGCGTCGCGCTCACCCACATGAGGACCATCTCGGAGCAGGTCGGCGGCGTCCTCGACGAGGACGAGCTGAAGCAGCTGACCGCGCTCTGCGACAAGCTCCGCGACGGCATCGCCTCCGCCTGATCCGTCCCCGCTAGCACGGGCCGCAGCGACCGGCCAGGTCTTCGCCGCGGCGCGGGACTCGCGGATCATGGTGGTCACCATGAGTGACACCTCCCCCACCCTCGTCTGGCTCCGCGACGACCTGCGCCTGGCCGACAACCCCGCTCTGCGCGCCGCGATCGACCGTGGCGGCCCCGTCGCGGTCTGCTACGTGCTCGACGAGGAGTCGGCGGGCATCCGTCCGCTCGGGGGCGCCTCCCGCTGGTGGCTGCACGGCAGCCTCGCAGCCCTCGCCGCCGACCTGCGCGAGCACGGCGCCCCGCTGATCCTGCGCCGCGGGCCGGCCGAGGCCGTCGTCCTCCAGCTCGCCGAGGAGATCGGCGCCGGAGCCGTGCACTGGAACCGCCGCTACGGGAGGGCCGAGCGCACCGTCGATGCGGCGGTGAAGGAATCGCTCCGCAACGGCGGCCTCGAGGCCGAGAGCCACCAGGGCTCGCTGATGTTCGAGCCGTGGACCGTGCAGACCGGCGCGGGCGGCCCCTACTCCGTCTACACGCCCTTCGCCCGCGCCTGCCGCGCCAAGCCGACGCCGCGCGCGCCGCTCCCCCGCCCCCGCTCGCTCGACGGCGTCACGGGAGAGATCGCCTCCGACTCCCTCGACGACTGGGAGCTGCTGCCCACGCGTCCCGACTGGGCGGGAGGGCTGCGCGAGCGCTGGGTCCCCGGCGAGAAGGCGGCGGCCGACCGGCTGCGCGCGTTCCTCGCGGAGCAGCTCGACGACTACGCCGACGGTCGCGACCGGCCGGCGGAGGACGCCACCTCGAACCTCTCCCCGCACCTGAGGTGGGGCGAGATCAGCCCCTTCCAGGTGTGGCACGCCCTGGAGGAGGCGCACGCGAAGGGCCTGCACCGCGGCGACGGCAGCGACCGGTTCCTCTCCGAGGTGCTCTGGCGCGAGTTCTGCTACCACCTGCTGTTCCACTGGCCGGATCTGGCGACCGCGAACTTCGACACCCGGTTCGACTCCTTCCCGTGGGGACGCCCCGGCCAGGAGGCGATCGACGCCTGGCACCAGGGGCGCACCGGCTACCCCCTGGTGGACGCCGGCATGCGCGAGCTCTGGAGCACCGGCTACATGCACAACCGGGTCCGGATGGTGACCGCGTCGTTCCTGATCAAGAACCTGCTGGTCGACTGGCGGGTGGGCGAGGAGTGGTTCTGGGACACCCTGGTGGACGCGGACCCAGCGAGCAACGCCGCGAACTGGCAGTGGGTCGCGGGCTCGGGAGCCGATGCGTCGCCGTTCTTCCGGGTCTTCAACCCGGTCACGCAGTCGAGGAAGTTCGACCCGGCCGGCGAGTACATCCGCCACAACGTGCCGGAGCTCGGCGGAGTCGAGGGCGCCGCCGTGCACGAGCCGTGGACGCTAGGGGACACGCTGACCGGAGGCGCGGACGGCTACCCGGCGCCCCTCGTCGACCTCAAGGAGACGCGGGCGCACGCACTGGACGCCTTCGCGCAGATCAAGAGCGCCCCGCGCGACATCTCGCCGAGGGGCGACGACTGAGCGTCGCCGGCTAGACGCGTCCCGCCGGGCCGGTGGAGCGGCCGGACTCGGCGAGCGGGTCCTCCTCCCCGCCCTGATCGCGCAGATCGCGGGCCGGGATGCCGACGAGCACCGCCCCGTCGGGCGCGTCCTTCACCACGACGGCGTTCGCGCCCACGCTGACGTCGGATCCGAGCACGAGCGGGCCCAGGACGACCGCGCCGGCGCCGACGACCACCCGGTCGCCGAGCGTGGGGTGCCGACGCTCGCGCCGGGCCGACCTCCCGCCCAGCGTGACGGAGTGGTAGAGCATGCAGTCGTCGCCGATCCGCGCGGTCTCGCCGATGACGACGCCCATGCCGTGGTCGATGAACAGACGCCGGCCGATGGTCGCACCGGGGTGGATCTCCACTCCGGTCGCCGCGCGCGCCGCCTGGCTGAGCAGCCGGGCGGGCAGGCGGAGGCCCCGCCGCCACCAGGCGTGCGCGACGCGGTGCACCCAGACCGCATGCACTCCCGGGTAGGAGAGGACGACCTCCACCGCGCTCCGGGCGGCGGGGTCGCGCTCCCGGGCGGTGCGGACGTCCTCGCGGAGCAGGGCGAGGAGCCCGGGACGCTCCGGTCCGGACGGGACGCGGCGCTCCGGCCGACCGTCGCGTCCGGAGCGGGGCGTCCCGCCTCGTCTCGAGGGGCTCAGCTGCGGAGGTCCTCGTACAGGACGGTCGAGATGTACCGCTCGCCGAAGTCGCAGACGATGGCGACGATGGTCTTCCCCGCGTTCTCGGGGCGCTTCGCGACCTCGAGCGCGGCCCACATGATCGAGCCGGAGGAGATGCCGCCGAGGATCCCCTCCTGCGCGGCCATCTCGCGGGCCACCCGCACGGAGTCGTCGAGCGTCACGTCGATGATCTCGTCGTAGACCTCGCGGTCGAGGATCGCGGGGACGAAGTTGGCGCCGATGCCCTGGATCTTGTGCGGACCGGCGGTGCCCTGGGTGAGGAGCGGGGAGTCGATCGGCTCCACTCCGATGATCTGCACACCGGGCTTGCGCTCCTTGAGCACCTGGCCGACTCCGGTGATGGTGCCGCCGGTGCCGATGCCGGCCACGAAGACGTCGACCTCGCCGTCGGTGTCCTCCCAGACCTCCTCCGCGGTGGTGCGGCGGTGCACCTCGGGGTTGGCAGCGTTCTCGAACTGGCGGGCGAGGATCGCGCCGGGGGTCTCGTCGACGATCGCGCGGGCGCGCTCGACCGCTCCGCGCATGCCCTCGCTGCCGGGGGTGAGCACGATCTCGGCTCCGTAGGCGCGGAGGAGGACCCGGCGCTCGACGGACATCGTCTCGGGCATCGTGAGGACGACCTTGTAGCCGCGGGCGGCACCCACCATCGCGAGCGCGATGCCGGTGTTGCCGCTCGTGCCCTCGACGATCGTCCCGCCGGGGTGCAGCTCGCCGGAGGCCTCGGCCGCGTCGATGATGGCGACGCCGATGCGGTCCTTCACGCTGTTCGCAGGGTTGTAGAACTCGAGCTTGGCGAGGACCGTCGCCTGGTCGGCGCCCTCCAGCCGGTTGATGCGGACGAGAGGGGTCCTGCCGACGAGCTGGGTCACGTCGTCGTGGATGCGTGCCATGGTGTGCGCTTTCTGCCGGGGCCGGCCGCCCGGGGCCCCGGAGCGGTGGGTGGAACGGGTGCTGCAGCGCCCCTCGGAGCGGCGCTCCCCCCACGATACGGATGCATCGACCCGAGGTCAGCACCCCGGACGCGCCCGCTCCTGCGCATCACCCGCCAGCTCCTCATCTCCACCGGGAGGAGGACGCCCCGCGGGCGCACCCGTCACGTACCATGAACTCGGGGGATCGCGCGACTGCTCGCGAGGCTTCTCGCCACCCTCCCTCACATCTCCGCGGCCCCGCGCCGCGTCGAAAGGACGACCGCTCCATGGCACTTCCCACTGCATCCCGCCGCTCCGTCCGGCCGCTCGGGATGTCGCTGCGGGCGGTCATGGGGTTCATCGGGATGAGCGCCGTGGCGGGCGTCCTGATCACCGTCGGCGTCACGCCGGCTCTCGCGCTGACGGGCCTGGCGACGAGCAACACGATCGGCATGTTCCAGAACCTGCCGGGCTACCTCGACGTGGGCCAGCTGATGCAGCGCACCAACGTCTACGCGAGCGACGGAACGACCCTCCTCGCCTCCGTCTACGACCAGAACCGCGTGGAGGTCGGCTGGGACGACGTCGCGCAGTCCGCGAAGGACGCCGCCGTCGCCGGCGAGGACCCGCGCTTCTACGAGCACGGCGGCATCGACCTCCAGGGCACGCTCCGGGCCATCGCCGTCACGCTGACGGGCGACGACCTGCAGGGCGGGTCGTCGATCACGCAGCAGTACGTCAAGAACGTCCTGGTGCAGAAGGCGGAGTCGATCACCGACGAGGCCGCGCGCGACAAGGCCTACCAGGAGGCGACGGACCCGACCCCCGAGCGCAAGCTCAAGGAGATGCGCCTCGCGATCGGACTCGAGAAGGAGGCGTCGAAGGACGACATCCTGCTCGGCTACCTCAACATCGCCCTCTTCGGGGGCACCGTCTACGGCATCGAGGCCGCGGCGAACTACTACTACGGCATCCCCGCGAGCCAGCTCTCGACCTCGCAGGCGGCCGCGCTGCTGGCGATCGTGAACAACCCGGCGAAGTTCCGCTTCGACAACCCGGGCGACGAGGCGAACGGCGCCGCCAACGGCTACGCCGCCACCAAGGAGCGCCGCGACTACATCCTGTCGGAGGAGCTCAAGCACGGCCGGATCGACCAGGCCGCGCACGACGCCGCCGTCGCCGAGCCGATCACCCCGAACATCACGGAGCCCTCGACCGGCTGCACCACCGCCGGCAACGCCGCGTACTTCTGCGACTACGTGCTGAACGTCCTCCGCAACGACTCCGTCTTCGGGGCGACCGACGACGAGCGCTACCAGCGCATCCGCCAGGGCGGCTTCGACGTCGTGACGACCCTCGACCTCGACATCCAGCAGGTCTCGCAGGCGGCGCTCAACGCCTACATCCCCTCCGTCGACCCGCGCTTCCAGGTCGGCGCGACGGCCGCCTCCGTCGAGGCGAAGACGGGCCGCGTGCTCTCCATGGTGCAGAACACGCAGTACAGCCAGGACGAGCAGTTCCTCGCCGCGAACCCCGGCTACAGCGCGATCAACCTCAACGTCGACCTCAGCATGGGCGGCGGCTCCGGCGTGCAGACCGGATCGACCTACAAGGTGTTCACGCTGGCGCAGTGGCTGAAGGCGGGGCACACCGTCAACGAGTCGTTCGCCTCCCCCACCTCCGGCTTCAGCTCCTACCCCCAGAAGTGCAACGTCGAGGGCGACGGCGGCTACTACGGCAAGTTCTCGCCTCGCAACGACGACCCGTCGGAGGACGCGAGCTCGATGAGCGCGCTCGGCGCGACCACGAACTCGATCAACACCGGCTTCATGGGAATGGCGCAGCAGCTCGACCTCTGCGACATCCGCACCACCGCCGAGTCGTTCGGGATGCACCGCGCCGACGGCCGCGAGCTCGCCAACGGGCCGGCCTCGGTCCTCGGGACGAACGAGATCGCGCCCCTGACGGTGGCCAACGCCTACGCGGGGATCGCGAACGACGGCACGACCTGCTCGGCGATCGTCATCGACCGGATCACCGACAGCGAGGGCAACGCCGTCGCCGCCCCGGCATCGGCGTGCACGCCCTCCGTGTCGCCCGAGGTCGCCCGAGGGATGCAGTACGCGATGCAGCGGGTGATGACCTCCGGAACGGCCTACGCCTCGAACCCCTTCGACGGGATCGAGCACATCGGCAAGACGGGCACCACCGACGAGGCCGCCGACGTGTGGACGGCGGGCGCCAGCAAGGCCGCCTCCCTGGCGGTCTGGGTCGGCAGCATCAACGGCTTCGCCGACAACACCAAGCAGAACCTGCGCTTCATCAGCCTGACGGGCGAGAAGGGCACCATCCGCGCCTCCAACGCCCGGCACGCCATCTGGAAGCCGATCATGACGGCGCTCGACGAGAAGTACGGCGGCGACGACTTCACGGCACCGCCGGCCTCGATGCTCGCGTACTCGCCGCGATCGGCGGCGAACTCCGAGGTCCCCGACGTCACGGGCGAGACGGTCGAGAGCGCCACGGCGATCCTCACCGCCGCTGGTTTCGTCGTCGGGATGCACGAGTCGGTCGACTCCGCGACGATCCCTGAAGGCTCCGTCGTGTCGACGACGCCGAGCGCGGAGGAGACGGCGGTCGCCGGCGGGGTGATCCCCCTCCAGGTGAGCACGGGCAAGGCTCCGGCCAATCCGAACGACATCTCGGACCTGAACGGCGACCTGATCGAGTAGAGACGTCGCCCGTCCCGTGAAGGGGCCGATCCCTCCGGGGGTCGGCCCACTCTGCTGTCGTGGCGCCGAGCCTGCGCGGGCGCCGTCGCGCCGACTCCGGGCGGACGGGCGTCCGGCGCGGCCGTGGCGCGCCTCGTCGGGGATGTCGCAGGCCTCGCCTAGGGTGCTGGTGCAGCGAGAGGATCCATCCTGAAGCGACCGAACGTCCCCGTCTTCCAGCCCCGTCGAACCGTCCACGGGGCTCTCGGCGCGCTGTTCGGATTCGTGATCGTCAGCGTCCTGGCGGGTCTGCTCGCCTCGCTCGTGGTCGCCCCCGCCGCCGCGCTCACCGGCGCGGCGACCTCCGGCACCATCTCGGCGTTCCAGTCCCTCCCGAGCTACCTCGAGGTCGGGCGCCTGATGCAGAAGAGCGACGTCTACGCGGGCGACCCGGACGATCCGACGCTGCTGGCCTCCTTCTACGACCAGAACCGGATCGAGGTGCCGGCCGACCGGATCGCCGACTCCGTGAAGGACGCGCTCGTCGCGAGCGAGGACCCGCGCTTCTACGACCACGGCGGGATCGACCTGCAGGGCACCCTCCGCGCCATCGCCAGCACCTACCTCCTCGACGGCGACACCCAGGGCGGCTCGTCGATCACGCAGCAGTACGTGAAGAACGTGCTGGTGCAGAAGGCCGAGTCGATCCCGGACGAGGCGGACCGCGACCGCGCGTACGCGGAGGCGACGGCGACCACGGCCGAGCGCAAGCTCAAGGAGATGCGGCTCGCGATCGGGCTCGAGAAGGTGTCCTCGAAGGACGACATCCTCCTCGGCTACCTCAACATCGCGCTGTTCGGAGGCACCGTCTACGGCATCGAGGCCGCGGCGGAGTACTACTACGGCATCCCGGCGGCCGACCTCTCCCTCGCGCAGTCCGCCTCGCTCCTGGCCATCGTGAACAACCCCGAGAAGTTCCGCTTCGACCGTCCGGACGACACGGCCAACGGCGAAGCGAACGGCTACGCGCAGACCCGGGAGCGGCGCGACTACATCCTCGACCGGATGCTCGAGACGGGGAGCATCGACCAGGCCGCGCACGACGCCGCGGCCGCCGAGGCGATCACCCCCGACATCACCCCGCCGTCCACCGGCTGCCAGACGGCCGGCAGCGCGGCCTACTTCTGCGACTACGTGACCCACGTCCTCCGAGACGACCCGGCGCTCGGAGCGACCGACGACGAGCGCTACGCGGCGATCAAGCAGGGCGGGATCAAGGTCTACACGACGATCGATCTCGATCTGCAGAGGACCGCGCAGGAGCTGATGGACGAGCAGGTCCCCTCCTCCGATCCGCGCTTCGACGTCGGGGCGACGGCGGTCGCCGTCCAGAACGGCACCGGGCGCATCCTCACGATGGTGCAGAACAAGCGCTACAGCCAGGACCCGGACGTGATCGCGAGCGGGCCGGAGTTCTCGGCGATCAACCTCAACGTCGACGCGTCCGCGGGCGGCGGCAACGGCTTCCAGACCGGCTCCGCCTACAAGGTGTTCACGCTCGCCGAGTGGCTCGACCGCGGGCACACCCTGCTCGAGCAGTTCGACTCGAAGCAGAAGAACTGGACCGGCTTCGCCGACAGCTGCGAGGGCACCTGGGACTACGACTCCTACAACCCCAAGAACGCCGGCGACGGCGGCTACACCGACACCCAGACGGCGCTGTACTCGACGATCTACTCGCTGAACACGGGCTTCACCGGGATGTCGCACCTGCTCGACCAGTGCGAGATCCGCAAGCAGGCCGAGGCCTTCGGAGTGCACCGCGCGGACGGGACCGCGCTCGTGCAGTCGCCGGGAGCGGTCCTCGGCACCAACGAGATCGCACCGCTCACCATGGCGACCGCCTATTCCGGCATCGCCGCGAACGGCACGACCTGCACCCCCGTCGCGATCACGGCGATCGTCGGAGCGGACGGCCGCGAGATCGAGCCGGTGGAGACGACCTGCAGCCGGGCGGTGTCGTCGAGGGTCGCCTCGGCGATGCAGTACACGATGCTCAAGGTGACCGCCGAGGGCACGGGTGTCGAGGACGATCCGAAGAACGGCATCCAGCACATCACCAAGACGGGCACCACCGACAACTCCGCCGACACCTGGGCCATCGGCGCCTCGACCGAGACCTCCCTCGCGGTCTGGGTCGGCAGCATCTCGGCACGCGCGGACGGCTCGAGGGTGAACCTCGACTCGATCGACTTCGACAGCGGCTGGGCGCCCTCGGCACGCCACCGGATCTGGAAGCCGTTGATGACGGCGATCGACTCCCGCTACGGCGGCTCCGACTTCCCGCAGGCCGACCAGTCGCTCATCGCGGCGCCGCAGGTCACCGTGCCGGACCTGTCGGGCCGGACCAGCGACTCCGCCGCACAGGCGCTGACCGCAGCAGGGCTCACTCCCGGAGCGACGTCGCAGGTCGACTCGACGCAGCCGATGAACACCGTGGCCGGCACCGGTCCGGCCGCGGGCACCCGCGTGGACAAGGGATCGGTGGTGGGCGTGCAGCTGAGCACGGGGAAGGCGCCGCCCGCTCCTGCTCCGGGCGGCTGACACCGCTGGACCGGGATGTCGCCGGTCGGTGAGGATCTGCGACGGGAACGGGTCAGGGGGAACGGGTCAGGGAAGCCGGCTCAGGGCCCGACGGCTCCGGCGGGGAGGAGCCCGAACTCGACGAGCTCGTCGTCGGTGAGCAGTCGGCTGCGGATCATGAAGCGCTTGCCCTCGGGTGCTTCGACGCTGAATCCGCTGCCCCGTCCGTCGACGAGGTCGACGGTGAGGTGGGTGTGCTTCCAGTACTCGAACTGGGAGCGGGACATCCAGAAGTCGATCGGGTCCAGGCCGTCGAGCCGGAGCGATTCGACGAGCACGTCCGAGGCGCCGGTGCGGAACATCCCGGCGGGGAAGCACATCGGGGAGCTGCCGTCGCAGCATCCGCCCGACTGGTGGAACATGAGCGGCCCGTGCAGCGCCGTCATCCGGCGGAGCATGCCGGCCGCCTCCGCAGTGACGTCGACCCTCGTGGAGGTCATGGGTGGTGCTCCTTCGCTCGTGGTGCGGAATGTCTGTGTGCGCCCGACCGCTGACGCCGGACACTCCTCCGGGCGGCGTCTCGATACGCCGCTGCGCGGACTACTCGATCAACATGAGGGGGCGCCCCCTCGTCCGATGCCTCGCCCGAAGGGCCGAGCACCGTTCTCCCGCGCGCCGCCAGGTGCCTCACCCGCAGGGCCGAGCACTGTCCTCCCGCGCGCCGCCAGGTGCCTCGCCCGAAGGGCCGAGCACCGAACGGCGGATCCGCGTGCCAGCGGATCCGTCTCGGTGCGGACGCTCCCCGCTCCTCCCCACCCGGCCACGTCGGCGAGCCGACCGCGGCACGGGCGACGAGGAACGAGGAGCCCGTGCGAACCGACTCAGAAGAAGCCCATCGGTCCTTCCGCGTAGGAGACGAGGAGGTTCTTCGTCTGCTGGTAGTGGTCGAGCATCACCTTGTGGTTCTCGCGTCCGATGCCCGACTGCTTGTACCCGCCGAACGCCGCGTGCGCGGGGTACTGGTGGTAGGTGTTCGACCAGACGCGGCCGGCTTCGATGGCCCGGCCGGCGCGGTAGAGCTGGGCGCCGTTGCGGCTCCACACTCCGGCGCCGAGGCCGTAGAGGGTGTCGTTGGCGATGCCGATCGCGTCGTCGAAGTCGTCGAAGGAGGTGAGGGCGAGGACGGGTCCGAAGATCTCCTCCTGGAAGATGCGCATCGAGTTGCGGCCCTCGAACACGGTCGGGTTGACGTAGTAGCCGCCGCTGAGCTCGCCGCCGAGGTCGGCGCGGTCGCCGCCGATGAGCAGCTTCGCTCCCTCCTGCTTGCCGATGTCCATGTAGGAGAGGATCTTCTCGAGCTGGTCGTTCGAGGCCTGGGCGCCGATCATCGTGGCGGTGTCGAGCGGGTTGCCCTGTTTGATCCGCTTGACCCGCTCGAGGCCGTCTCCGACGAAGTCGTCGTAGATCGAGCGCTGCACGAGCGCCCGCGACGGGCAGGTGCAGACCTCGCCCTGGTTGAGGGCGAAGAACGAGAAGCCCTCGAGCGCCTTGTCGTAGAAGGAGTCGCGTTCCGCGGCGACGTCGGCGAAGAACACGTTGGGGCTCTTGCCGCCCAGCTCCAGCGTCACCGGGATGAGGTTCTCGCTGGCGTACTGCATGATCAGGCGGCCGGTGGTCGTCTCGCCGGTGAAGGCGATCTTGCGGATGCGCGGGTGGGAGGCGAGCGGGGCGCCCGCTTCGAACCCGAATCCGTTGACGACGTTGAGCACGCCGGCGGGGATGAGGTCGCCGATCAGGTCGAGCAGCACGTGGATGGACGCCGGCGTCTGCTCGGCCGGCTTCAGCACCACGCAGTTGCCTGCGGCGAGCGCCGGCGCGAGCTTCCACACGGCCATCAGGATCGGGAAGTTCCAGGGGATGATCTGCCCTACCACGCCCAGCGGCTCGTGGAAGTGGTACGCGATCGTGTCGTGGTCGATCTCGGAGACGCCTCCCTCCTGCGCGCGGATCGCTCCGGCGAAGTAGCGGAAGTGGTCGATGGCGAGGGGGATGTCGGCGGCGAGGGTCTCGCGCACGGGCTTGCCGTTCTCCCACGTCTCGGCGACGGCGAGCAGCTCGAGGTTCGCCTCCATGCGGTCGGCGATCTTCAGGAGCATGTTCGAGCGCTCGGCGGGGCTGGTCTTCCCCCAGCTCGCGAACGCCTTCCAGCCCGCCTCGACGGCACGGTCGACGTCGGCGGCGGTGCCGCGGGCGATCTCGCAGAAGGGCTTCCCGGTGATCGGGGTGATGTTCTCGAAGTACTGGCCGCTCGCGGGGGCGACGTACTCGCCTCCGATGTAGTGGTCGTAGCGCGAGCGGAAGGAGGCGACGGATCCCTCCGTGCCTGGATTCGCGTAGACCGTGGAACCCGGCTCCTGCGGTGCCTGCTCGGCGACCTGGTCGGCGTACAGCGTCATGTGGACCTCCATCGACGTCGTTGTCGTGGGCGCGGGGTGGGCGCCCGGTCCTGACGCTACGTCGCGGGGGGTTGCACGACGTTGCACGGGTCGACGCACCGGCGGGAGCGGCGAGGACGGAGACCGGACCGGCCGGGCGGAGACGCGGCCGCCCGAGGAGGAGGGCCCCGCGGCCCGGACCTCAGACGCTCGCGAGCAGGTGCTGGGCGATCCGGCTCATGTAGACGCCGTAGGTCACCGTGGCCGCTGCGGCCCCCGCGCCGACCCAGGACCACACCTGCGGCCAGGCGGAGCCGTCGACGAGGACCACGACGACTCCGATCGCTCCGACCAGCGTCGTCCAGGTGGCGAGCCAGAGGTCGAGGGTCCGGCCGAAGATCCTCGCCATCGGGTAGAAGTGCAGGCCCACGATCACGGCGATGGCCGGCACGAGGAACCGCTCGAGCCCGGTGCCGGTGAGGACACCCACCGCGACACCGATCAGCACGCCCTCCGCGGCGAAGACCGCTCCGAACAGCAGACCGTTCGGCTTCGCCGCGTGGTCGGCGTCGGTGAGCTCCACCGCCATCCTCCGCCGGGCGACGAGGAGGCGGACGGCCTGCACGGCGAAGACCACGGCCGCGAGCGCGCAGAGGGTCACGGCGGTCGTCGCCGCCGGTGCCGGCCAGCCGACCGTGGTGTCGCTCGCCCACCACATCGTGAAGACCGCCATCAGGAGCAGACCCCCCGCGACTCCGCTCGCGAGGGCCCGGGGAGGTGGTGCGAGGGTGCTCATGCGTCGAGGCTAGCGAGACGGCTCCGCGGCCTCACGGCTCCGGCGGGACTCCCAGGAGCGGACGGGACGGCTCAGCGCTGCTCCGCCTCGATCGTCTCGAGGTGCGCGGCGACACCGGCACGCCGGGGCGAGCGGGGCGGGAGGACGCGCAGGAGCTCCCGCCACACCTCCGCGTCGTCGCGGCCGTCGGGGCCCTCCGCCCAGGCGAGGAGGGTCGCGGGCGCCGCATCGGCGAGGACGCTCGCCCGCACCCGCAGGCGCAGCTCGACGGCGATCGCCCGGATCCCCGGCGCCTCGGACGAGGGCAGCGGCGCGCCCCGGTAGGCGTCCAGGGCGAGACGGTGGGAGCCGCGGTCGAGCAGGCCCAGCACCTGGCGGGCGTCGAGGTCGACCGGGCTCGCCAGGCGGTAGGGGCGCGAGAGGGGCACCAGGCGCGGGAGGGTCGGCTCGAGCGCGCGGCGCAGCCGCACCATCTCGGCGCGGACGGTGACCACCGCGTCGTCCCGGCCGTGGAGCAGGAGGGCGAGCTGCTCGGCCGAGAGCCCGGCCCGGTGCCAGGCGAGCAGGGTCAGGATCTCGGCGTGCCGGCTGCTGAGCTCGAGCGTCGCTCCGGCGGCCGTCACCAGGCCCGTCTCGCGCCCGAGGACCCGCAGGCTCGGCGCCCGGGCCGCCGCCGTGCTCCGTGCAGCGGGCCGCCGCGGGCGGAGGAGCCGCTGCACCATCAGCTCGCTCTCGACGGCGGCGGCCGTGGCCTCCATCAGCGGGAGGGTCTGCGGGGCGACGACGTCGGCGCCACCGGTGATGTCGATCACTCCGAGGATCTCGTGCGTCTCGGGGTCGTGCACGGGGACGGCGGTGCAGCTCCACGGGTGCACGAGCGAGGCGAAGTGCTCGGCGCCGTGGATCTGCACGCCGTGATCGAGCACGAGGGCCGTCCCCGGCGCGGACGTCCCGACGTCGGGCTCGGCCCACGCCGCGCCCTCGACGAACGACATCCCCTCGGCGAGGCTCTTGAGGTGCTGGTCCCCGTCGATCCAGAGCAGCCGCCCGAGCGCATCGCCCACCGCGACCAGCACGCCGCTGTCCTCGTCGGCGTCGCGCACCAGCAGGCGGCGGATCACCGGGAGGACCGAGGCGAGCGGATGCCCGGTGCGGTACTCGCGGAGGTCGTCTCCCGAGAACGAGAGCGGTGCCGTCAGCCGGTCCGGATCGAGGCGCCGCCGCCGTGCGCGCTCCCACGACTCCTCGACCAGCGCGCGCCGCCGACCGCTGCCAGGGCGGGCCAGCCACGGGTTGGTCATGCGCTCCGCCTCGTCGTCGGGTCGGTGGGAGTCGACGCTACTCCGCGGAGCGCGCCGGCGCCTCTCTCCGCGCACCGGAACGGCGGCGCCCCCGCACCGCCAGCAGCAGCACCGCCGCCACCAGCACGGCGACGCCCAGGACGGCTCCCGCGGTCAGCCGCTCGCCCAGCACCGCCACGCCGAGGAGGGTCGCGGTCGCCGGCTCCAGGAGGGTGAGCGTCGAGACGGTCGCCGCGGGAAGCGCTCGCAGGCCGCGCGCGAAGAAGGTGTAGGCCACGGCGACCGTCACCACTCCGAGCCAGAGCACGGCCGGGATCGAGCCGGAGAGCCGCGACGGATCGCCCAGCAGCAGGAACGGGAGCGCGAGCAGCGCCGCGGCTCCGAACTGGGCTCCCATGGCGGCGACGGGGCTGAGCCCGCGCTCGAGCAGCAGCTTGCCGCAGACGGCGTAGAGCGCGTAGGAGGCGCCGGCGCCGGCCGAGGCGGCGAGGCCGGGGAGCGTCACGCCGCCGGATCCGCCGCCGCTGAGGAGCACCACGCCGACCGCGGCGAGCGCGGTCGAGGCGAACCAGCGCGGGCCCGGGGTCGTCCGCAGGACGAGCCACTCAAGCAGGCCGGTGAAGGCGGGAGCGGAGCCGAGGGCGACGATCGTACCGACCGCGACGCCGTTCTGCGCGGTGCCGGTGAAGAAGGCGGGCTGGTACGCGGCGACGCCGACCGCTCCGAGCACGACGAGCAGCACGACGGCGCGGGTCGGGCGGGAGCGGCTCCGCCGGCGCAGAGCCTCCACGCCGAGGAGAGCGGCCAGCAGGGCGCCGCCGAGGACGATGCGCGCCGCCCCGAGGAGGAGCGGATCCACGCCCGCCGCTCCGAGGGCCTGGGCGGTCCCCGTCGTGCCGAAGCAGACGGCGGCGAGGAGGACGGCGCCGATCGCCGAGGTCCGGGCCCCGCTCATCCCGCCCTGCTCCCCCGGCCGCCTGATGACCGGCTCCCAGTGTCCCAGGGATGGGCGCGTGCTCTTCCGCCTCTCGCACCGGGGGCCCAGGATGGAGGGACCGGACTAGCGGAGGAGCACGACGTGGGCATCGCGGAACCGTTCGACCTCGAGGACCACCACCGCAGCGCGCACGGCGCCCTGCGCGAGCACTTCTCGGTGCGCGAGTTCGAGGAGGTGCCGCTGGACCGCGAGGCCATCGTCGCTACCGCGTACCTGCGGGCGATCGAGCACGCCACCGTGGCCCGGGTGCTCCCCCTCGCGCGCGCCCACCCCGACGAGCAGGTCCGCGCGTTCGCGTCCGTCTGGGCCGCCGAGCGGCACCGGATCGCCGACGCCCTGGGCGACGTGCTCGCGGCCTCGCCGCAGATCCGCGGCATCGACATCCGCCCGCCGGAGCCGACGGTGAGGTCGCGCCCGCTCCTCGACCGCGCCGCGGCCTCCCTCGCCGGCCCCGTCGCGCTGGCCCTCGCGGTGGACGCCCGGGTCGCGGTGCACGGCTACCGCCGGCTCGCCCGGCTCTCGCTGCACCCCGAGATGGAGCGCCTCGCCGAGACGGTCACGGGCATCCTGGAGCGGCAGGCCGACTTCTTCACGGTGCACGCGGCGGGACGCCTCGGACGCCCGCTGCCGCGCCGGGTGCAGGCGGCCGGCCTGCTCGCCGTGCTGCGCCTCCCGATCGGCGAGGCCGACCTGCCGGAGGCTCTCGCGCGCGAGGGCCGGGAGCTCGTCTTCGGCCGGGACGACGGCGGACTCGACGGGATCGACGCGGGCGTCGTCGCGGCGTTCGCGCTGCCCTGCACGGCGGCCCGGCGGCTCGTGCACCCGTACCGGCCGGTGTCGATCCGTGCCGCGCACCGCCTCGGTCGGCTCGCCGCCGACACCCGCGCCGCCGTCACGACCCTGCTGGAGCAGGTGCGCGAGTAGCGGCGGCGCTCAGCCCAGCAGCTCGCGCACGTCCTCGGCGGTGATCCCGCCGGTGGCCGCCGCGCCGTCGTCCGACATGACCGCGGCGAAGAGCGCGGCCTTCGCCTCCTTGAGGGCCATCACCTTCTCCTCGATCGTGTCCTTCGCGACCAGGCGGTAGACCATGACCGAGCGGGTCTGGCCGATGCGGTGCGCGCGGTCGACCGCCTGCGACTCGGTGGCGGGGTTCCACCACGGGTCGAGCAGGATGCAGTAGTCGGCCTCGGTGAGGTTGAGCCCGAAGCCGCCGGCCTTGAGCGAGATCAGGAACACGCCCGCCGCGCCCGAGCGGAACCGCTCGATGACCTCGTCGCGCTTCTTCGTCGCTCCGTCGAGGTAGGCGTACTCGATGCCCGCCGCGTCCAGCCGGCCGCGGACCCGGCCGAGGAACCGCGTGAACTGGCTGAACACCAGCACGCGGTGCCCCTCGCCGAGGGCGTCGCCCAGCAGCTCGTCGAGCAGGTCGAGCTTGGTCGAGGGCACGCTCTCGTGCGCCTCGTCGACCAGTGCCGCGTCGAGCGCGACCTGGCGCAGCACGGTCAGCGCGCGGAAGATCGCGAAGCGGTTCTTCTCGAAGTCGCCGATCAGGCCCAGCACGCGCTGCCGCTCCCGCGCCAGGTAGGTGTCGTAGACCTTCCGCTGCTTCGGGCCGAGCTCGACCTCGAGGGTCTGCTCCTGCTTGGGCGGCAGCTCCTTGGCGACGAGCTCCTTGGTGCGCCGCAGCATCAGCGGGCGGATGCGCCGCCGCAGCTGCGAGAGCTTCTCGCTGTCGGCCTCGCGCTCGATCGGCTTCTGGTAGAACTCGACGAACCCGGCGGGCGAGGGGAACAGGCCCGGAGCGACGATCGACAGCAGCGACCAGAGCTCCATCACGTTGTTCTCCATCGGCGTTCCCGTGATGGCCAGCTTGAAGGGCACGTCGAGCCGGCGCGCGAGCTGGTGCGTCGCCGACTGGCGGTTCTTGACGAACTGCGCCTCGTCGAGGAGGAGCCCCGACCACTGGATGCCCGAGTACGACTCGTAGTCGAGCCGGAACAGGGCGTAGGAGGTGACGACCAGCTCGGCCTCGCCGATGACGCTCGAGAGCGCCTTCCGCTTCTTCTTCGACGTCTCGTCGATCCCGACGACGCGGAGGTCCGGGGCGAAGCGCTTGGCCTCGCCGACCCAGTTGGGCACCACGCTGGTGGGCGCGACGACGAGGAACGGGCGCGGCGAGGTGCCCGCCTCCGCGGCCGCGGCGCGCTGCTCCTGCATCACCCGGGTGACCAGGGCGAGGGACTGCACGGTCTTGCCCAGGCCCATGTCGTCGGCGAGCACGCCGCCGAGCTGGTTGTCGTAGAGGAACGAGAGCCAGTCGTAGCCGAGCTGCTGGTAGGGCCGCAGCTCCACGGCGAAGCCCTCGGGCAGGACCCGCGACTCCAGCGCACCGGTCGCGGTGAAGCCGGAGAGCCCCTCCACGGAGCGGCGCCAGGCGGCGGCCTGGGCCTCCACGACGCCCAGCTCGACCAGCTCGTCCCAGAGGGAGGACTGGAACCGGCTGATCCGCAGGGTCTCGCCGGGGTCGTCCGAGAGCTCGCGGGCCTCGGCGATCAGCTCGCGGAGGCGGCCGAACCGCTCGTCGTCGAGGGCGAAGTAGACGCCGCTGGGCAGCACCATGTACTCGTCGCCGCGGGCGAGCGCGAGGAAGATCTCGGCCAGCGGGACCGCCTCGTCGTTGACGGTGACGGAGATCTCGAGGTTGAACCAGTCGCGGCTGTCGGGCTGGGCGACGGTCTGCACGGCGACCACGGGGGCGGTCTGCGCCTCGCGGTACTCGACGCGCTCGCCGATCTCCTCGATCTCGACGGTGCCGAGCTCGCGGAGCCGCTCGACCTCGCCGGTGAGGAAGCCGACGGTCTGCATGCCGCGCAGGTCGAAGGTGGGGCGCAGGCGCCTGCTCGACGGGGACACCAGGGCGGGCGTCGACTCCGGGTCGAGACCCGCTCCCACGAGGGAGTCGAGGATCCGCTGCTCGGCCTCGGGGTCGCGGTAGCCCGCGTCCTCGCCGACCCGCAGCGGGAGCCGCTCGGCGTCCACGCCGCCGCGCGCTCCCTCCACTCCGTAGCGCCACCACCACGAGCCGCGCAGGCCCGCGCCATCGGTGTGCTCGAGGGTGAGGCCGAGGCGCGGCTCGGGCACCGCCGGCGCCTCGAAGGAGCCGTCACGGGAGACGATGTCGAACAGCCGGTGCAGCCGCTGGTAGTGCTCGGTGAGGAACGCCGACTCCTCGGCCACCGGGATGCGGATGGCCTCGCGGCTCCAGAGGAACGTGCGCGCGGAGGACAGCAGCGGCGCGGCGAACGGGATGAGCGTGACCGGGCGGGCGCGCATCTCGTCGCCGCCCTCCCACGTGTAGAGGCCGACGGCCGGGTCGCCGATGAAGCCGAACTCCTCGGGCGCCGGGTGGTCGCCGATCGCGACGAGCGAGCGCAGCTCGAGGCCGGCGGCGGTGCGCGTGACGTCGATGGAGGCGGTTGCCGTCGTGTCGAGGATCTTCAGCGGCGTCTGGTCGCGGTCGCCCATCACCAGGCCGATGCCCGCGCGGACGGCGCCGTGCAGGGCCGCCCAGATCGCCTCGCTCCGGCACTGGTCGAGGTAGAGCCAGGTGTCGGGCGAGTAGTAGCTGGAGGCGCTGTGCCCGGAGAGCAGGCCCTGCATCTCGCGGATCACGTCGATCTGGCGCTCGTCGTAGTCGTGGCTGTAGTGCAGGTAGCCGAGGTCGCGCCAGCTGGTGCCGGTGCGGACCCAGCGATCGCGGTCGCCCATCCGCACCGGGCGCACGCCCAGGCGCGGGCGCGGCTCGGGCGGCGGCCGGTAGGAGTTGTAGCGGCCGGGCGGGCGACGCACGGGCTCGCCGGGCAGCAGCTCGAACTGCAGGCCGAGCGGGATGCCGGTGTGCGAGCGCTCCGCGCCGGCGAGGAGCGGGGCGAGCGCGCTGCGCCACTCCGGGACGGCGTCGACAGCGGCCTCGCCCGGGAAGGGACCGGCCACTCCGCCCTCGCGCTCGCGGCGCAGGGCCTCGATCAGGACGGCGGCGACGTGCTTGCACTCGTGCTTGACCGGGCAGCTGCAGGCGCCGCCGAGGAGGGTCCAGTGCTCGCCCTCGTCGCGGAGCTGCACGCTCACGGCGTACGGCGAGCGCCCGGATCCGCGGACCTGGCCGAAGAGGCGGGTGCGGCCGCCGAACCACTGCAGCTCGCGCACGCGGCCCTCGTCCGCGTAAGCGGTGCCCTTCTCGACGGCGGCGGTTCCGACGAGGGCGCGGATGTCCTGCTCGGAGAAGGGCTCGTGGCCGGCGGTCACCGGCCCGGGTGCGGCCGACGGCAGCACCTCACCGGGGGGACTCTGGCGGGCCATGGACCTCACGCTCTCCGCGCTCGAACGAGCGCATCCGTCTATTCAACCCGATTCCGGAGGCGCTGCGAGCCGCGGGCCGGGATCCGTGGAGGACGCACGGCCGTCCCTACGATGGAGGGATGCCCCGTCTGGCCGTCGTCTCGGCGCACACCTCCCCGCTCGAGCAGCCGTCGACGGGCGACGCGGGCGGGATGAACGTGTACCTCGCGGCGGTGCTCCCGGAGCTGGCTGCGCTCGGCTGGGAGATCGAGGTGCTGACCCGCGGCGAGGGCGTCCGGATGCTCGCGCCGGGTGTGCGAGTGGTCGGCGTGCCGGTGCCGGCGGGCGACAAGTACGCGCTGGCGGCCGCGGCGCCGCAGTTCGCGCGCGCCGCGGAGGGGGCCGACGTCGTGCACTCCCACTACTGGGTGTCGGGCCTCGCGGGGGCGCTCACCGGCAGGCCGCACGTGCACTCGATGCACTCGGGCTCGCTCGCGAAGAACGCCCGGCTCGCCCCGGGCGACGTCGCGGAGCCGCAGCAGCGGATCGACGCGGAGCGCTCCGTGCTCGCCTCCGCCGACGCGATCGTGGTGGCGGGCGCCTCGGAGCGGGAGGACGTCGTCAGCGGGTACGGCGCGGATCCGGACCGGGTCGTCGTGGTGCCGCCCGGAGTCGACGCGCGGTTCCGCCCGGGCGGCGGCGAGCGCTCCGGAGTCGTCCTGATCGGCCGGGTGCAGCCGCTCAAGGGGCAGCTGCTGGCGGTCGAGGCGCTCGCGGCGATGGCGCCGGCGGAGCGGCCGGTGCTGCGGCTGGTGGGCGGGGCGGCACCGGGCCGGGAGTCGTACCTCGACGCGGTGCGCGCCGTGGCGGCTCCGCTGGGAGACCGCGTGCTGATCGAGGGGGCCGCCGACCGCGACCGGGTGGCGGAGCGGCTCCGGAGTGCGCAGCTGGCGCTCGTGCCCTCGGCGGCCGAGACCTTCGGGCTGATCGCGCTCGAGGCGGCCGGCAGCGGCACTCCCGTGCTCGCGCGCAGGACGACCGGCCTGGTGGACGCGGTGCGCGACGGCGGGAGCGGCGTGCTGCTCGACTCCGACTCCCCTCCGGCGTGGGCCGAGGCGATCCTGACCCTGCTGGGCTCGCCCGGCGAGCTGGCGCGACTAGGCCGCGGCGGCGTCGACTGGGCGGCCGCCCACTCCTGGCCGGCCGCCGCCGCCCGGCTGGACGCCGTCTACCGCGGCCTGTCGGCCCGCTGAGGGAACCCCGGACCGTCGAGGGACCCCGCTCCGCCGGGTCACCTCGACGGGTCGGGGCTCCCTCGATGCAGGGAGGGGGTCAGTCGGCGATGGCGGGCGCCCCGGGGTCGAGGCGGGCGCCGCGAGTGGAGCGGTACCAGGGCGCGAGGCGGTCGGGCGAGACGGCGACCATCGCGGCGCCCGTGAATCCGGCGTCGTTGCCGAAGCGGGCGGGGACGGTCTCGGTGCCGATGTCGAGGAAGCGGGCGAACTCGTCGAAGACGTGCGCCGCCGCGCCGCCGATCACGAACAGCTGCGGCGAGAGCAGCATCTCGAGGTGCCGGTAGTAGACGCTGAGGCGACCCGCCCACTCCTCGAGGGTGATGCCCTCGCGGCGGACGGCCGAGAAGCCGACCTGCGGCTCGAAGTCGGGACCGTCGATGTGCAGGTGACCGAGCTCGGAGTTGGGGATCACCACGCCCTCGTGGACGAGCGCCGTCCCGATGCCGGTGCCGAGGGTGGTCAGCAGGAGGAGGCCCTCGCGTCCGCGCATCGCGCCGAACTCGCGCTCGGCGACCCCCGCCGCGTCCGCGTCGTTGACGACGACGACGTCGACCCCGGTCGCCTCCGAGAGGAGGGCCTGCGCGTCGAGCCCGACCCAGCGCTGCGAGACGTGGGTGGTCTGGCGGACGATGCCGCCGCGGACGATCCCGGGGAAGCCGACGCCCACGGACGTGCCCGCGATCGGCGAGACGTCGCGGACGATGCCGGCGATCGCCTCGGCGAAGTCCTCGGGCTCCTTGCCCAGCGGGTTCGCGACCGCGAAGCGCCGAGCCGCCCGCTCGCCTGTGGTGACGTCGACGAGGGACGCCTTGATCGACGTCCCCCCGATGTCGACGCCGACGGCGAAGCGCGGGAGGAGGCCGTCGTGGGGCTGGGTCACGGATGCTCCGTCTGCAGTGGTGGCGAGTGCGGGGACTCGGGAAAACGGTCGGCCCGTCGGATCCGGGATCGCGACGAGCCGAAGGCGATTCTACGAGCCGTCAGGTGCGCGCGGGCTCCGAGAGGGCGCGGAGGACGAAGTCGATCACCGGCTCGTAGAGGTGGACGGCCAGCCCGTCGTCGATCGGGACGACCACCTCGATCGAGCCCTGCGCCTCGGCGACGAACACCGCCGGGTCGTTGCAGTCGGCGATCGCGATGACCGGCAGCCCCCGCCGGCCGGCCGCGCCCGCGAAGCCGTGGTCGGCGACGACCAGGTCGGGGCGGACGCCGAGCTCGTCGAGGCGGTCGAGCAGCGCGTCCATCGGCTCCGGCGAGTGCGTGTGCTGCAGCCCTCCCCCGCGGTAGACGCAGGTGACCCCGCCGGTGCACCACAGGGCCTGGTGCTCGTCCGCGAGAGGCACGCGGATGCCGTCGGGGGCGGCGAACGGGAGCGCGTTCACGTCGATCACGCGGGCGCCCCGCTCCGTCGCGGCAGCAGCGAAGCGGCGGTAGACGTCCATCAGGGTCGCGGGGTGCGCGGTGGCGAACAGGAGGAGCGCCCCCTCGCGGACAGCGGCGGCGAACCGCTCGCGGTAGCGGGCGAGCCCCGCGACCGTCAGGCGGGCGTCGATCCGGTCCTGCCCGCTCTCGAAGGAGGGGTCGGTGCTGATCCCCACGCGCTCCCCCATCAGCGCGAGCAGTCTCTCGAACGTCCAGTCCTCCGCCACGTCCACCCCGTAGAGGTGCGCGGGCTCGCGGGCGGCGAGGCCGCGGAGGTTGCCGAGGTTGCTCGCGCGGCCGGTGAGGACGTCCCCGGCGAGGAGGGAGGAGTCGAGGTACGCCTCGAGCTCGGAGTCGGGAAGCGGCATGCGGGACCTCTCGATCGACGGGGAGCTCCCAGGCTACGGGCAATTCAGGTGTTGACATCCGATCCTTCACCGATATATCGTTACTGCATCGCCGACAGATCGGAAGCAGCCGCTCCCGACGGGCGACCGGATCCGATCGAAAGGGATCCCCTCACGACAGAGAGCAGCACACCCATGAACTCCAGGACCTTCTTCTCCGACGACCGCCGCGACTCCTGCGACGGCGACCACTCCTCCCGCCACGAGCACCCCGGACGCGGACAGCGCCGCGGACCCGGCGGTCACGGCCGCGGCTTCGGGCCCGGCTTCGGCTTCGGCCCGGGCTTCGGCCCCGGCATCGGCGGCCCCTTCGGCCGCGGCGGAGGACGCGCCCGACGCGGTGACGTCCGCGCGGCTCTCCTCTCCCTCCTCTCCGAGAAGTCCTCGAACGGCTACGGCCTGATCAAGGCCATCGCCGAGAAGACGAACGGATCGTGGCGTCCCAGCCCCGGCTCCGTCTACCCCACCCTCCAGCAGCTCGTCGACGAGGGCCTCATCACGGCCGTCGGCGAGGGCCGCGGCACCGAGTACCAGCTCACGGACGCGGGCGGCACCTACGTGCGCGAGCACGCCGACGAGCTCGACGCGGCCTGGGAGGCCACTCCCGGCGCGAGCGACGCCGATCGCGCCTTCATGGAGAACGTCGGCAAGCTGATGGGCGTCGTGCAGCAGTTCCGCGGAGCGACCGAGGCGCAGCGCGCCGCCGCCTCCGCCAAGCTCGACGAGACCCGTCGCGCGCTGTACCTCATCCTCGCCGACTGACCTCGGCTCCCCTCCCGCGATCCGTCGCGGGAGCCCCCGAACGGACGGGACCCCCTCGCCTCGGCGACGGGGTCCCGTCCGTTCCTCTGTCTCGGGAGCCGGCGCCTCAGCGGGCGGCGGACAGACGGGCCAGGCCCTCGTCGAGGGTGACCGACGGGCTCCACTGCAGATCGGCGCGAGTGCGGCGCTGGTCGAACCAGTGCGCGGTCGAGAGCTGCTCGGCGAGGAAGCGGGTCATCGGCGGCTCATCGGCGCCGGGCCGCACGGCCCACACGCGCTCGACGAGCGAGCCCGCGACGCGGGCGACGGAGGCGGGGACGGACCAGCGCGGCGGCTCGACGCCCGAGGCGCGGCAGATCCCGGCGAGCAGCTCGGCGACCGGGCGCGGCTCGCCGTTGGTGACGACGTAGGAGCGGCCGTGCACCTCCTCCGCCCGCCCGAGAGCGGCGACGATCGCCGAGGCGGCGTTGTCGATGTAGGTGGAGTCGATCAGCGCCTGGCCGTGCCCGAGGAGCGGCAGCCGGCCGGCGCGCGCCCGCTCGACGATGCGGGCGACGAGCTGGGTGTCGCCCGGACCCCAGACCAGGTGCGGGCGCACGGCGACCACCGCGAAGCCGGGGGCGTCGGCCGCCAGCGCCAGCAGCTCGGCGCGGGCCTTGGTGCGCGCGTAGTCGCCGCGGGCGCGGTCCGGATCGGCGGGCTCGGCGTCGTCGCCGGTGATCGAGGAGCCGGAGTGGGCGACGGAGGGCGACGAGATCTGGACGAAGCGGCTCACGCCGGCGCGGGCGGCGGCGGCGAGCAGACGCCGGGTTCCGTCGATGTTCACGCGGTCGAAGTCGCCAGGATCGCCGGCGAGCGAGACCTTCGCGGCGAGGTGCACGACGCCGTCGGCCGCGTCGACGGCCTCCTCGACCGCGCGCGGATCGGTCAGGGAGCCCCGCGCCTCCTCGACGCCCGCGACCCCGGCGGGCCGACGCTGGAAGGTGCGGACCTCGTGCCCCTGGGCGACGAGGCCCGCGGCCACCGCACCGCCGAGCAGGCCGCTCGCGCCGGTGACCAGGACCCTCACGGAGCCACCATCCGGCCGCCGGCGAGCACGCCCTCGGCCCAGCGCGAGAGCGCGGCCCGGTCGATCTTGGAGTTGTGGCGGATGTCGGTGGGCAGCGCCGGGACGACGAGCACCGCGGCGACGGGCCGGCCGACGGCCGCGCGCACCTCGGCGGCGAGGGCCTCCTCGGCCAGCACCACGCGGCGCGCGCCCGAGCGCAGCTCGACCACGGCGACCAGCTGCGCGACTCCGCGCGGGCCGGCTCCGACGATCGCGGCGCGGGCGACCGAGGCGACGCGCGCCTCGATCCGCTGCTCCGGTCCGACCGGCGTGACGACGCCGTCGGGAGTGACGACGACGTGAGGCATGCGGCCCTCGACCCAGAGGCGGCCGGCGGAGTCGATCCGCCCGACGTCCCCGGTGCGGTGCCAGCGCTCGCCCGGGACGGCGCCGACGCGGGCGGCGCGGTCGGTGAGCCAGAGGCGCTCGTAGTGGTCCTCGACGTGACCGGCCGAGACGACGATCTCGCCGGTCGTGCCGGTGATCTCCTCCGGCTCGTCCGCGGCGCGGCCGCCGGCGTCGAGCGGGGCGATCCGCAGCCGGACGCCCGCGGCGGGCACGCCCACGCAGACGCCTCCGCGCGGATCGTCGTCGGAGACGGCCTCGCGGATGCCCTCCAGCGACGCGTCGGTGAGCAGCAGCCCCTCGGTCATGCCGTAGGGAGTGCGGGCGGAGGCGTTCGGCATGAGCGCCTGCGCCTCGCCGAGCAGTCCCGCCGAGACGGGGGCGCCGGCCGAGAGGAAGGTGCGCACGCCGGCGAGGGCCCGGTGGTCGTCGGCGTCGAGCGCACCGGCGGTGGCCACGACGTTGGCCAGTGCGGCCGGCGAGAGGAACAGCACGGTCGCGTCGACCCGGGCGGCGGCCGAGGCGACGGCGGCCGCGGTGAGCGTCCGGGGCGCGGTGACGTCCATGTCCGGAGTGGCGGAGCGCGTGCCCAGCGCGGGACCGAGCAGGGCGAACGGCGCGAAGCCCGCGACGAGGCCGGTGCCCGGTCCGATCCCGTACTGGCGGGCGAGCGCGTCGCGGACGCCGGCGAGCTGGCGGTGCGTGTAGACGACGCCCTTGGCGGGGCCGGTCGAGCCGGAGGTGAACAGGATCGCGGCCACGGCGTCGGCGGCGGGCGCCTCGCCCAGCGCCTCCGGGTCGGCGGCCAGCTCGGCGCGGCCGAGCTCGATCAGCTGCCCGAGCGAGGTGTCGACCCCGAGGGCCGAGGCGGAGGCGCGGGGCAGGGTCTGCGTCGAGACCCGGCCGCCGGGCCAGCGGAGGGCCCGCGCGACGGTGAGGCCGGGCAGGGCGCCGACCACCAGATCCGGCCAGGCGCCGCGGACCGCGCGGGTGAGACCGCGCAGGCCCAGGCCCGCGTCGGCGACGACCACGACGGCTCCGATGCGCAGGCACGCGTAGAGCAGCGCCGTCAGGTCGGCGCCGGGCGGCACGAGGAGCGAGACGCGGTCGCCCGAGGAGACGCCGGAGGCGCGGAGCCCGGCGGCGAGCTCGCGGACCCGCTGCGAGAGCAGGCGCCACGAGACCGAGCGGGGCCCGCCGCCTCCGGGAGGCGCCATCTCGACCAGGGCGAGCGAGTCCTCCTGCGCGTTGCGGTCGAGGTGCGCCCAGAGCGGCTCGACCGGCGCGGTCGGGCGGCGGACGTCGGGGGCGGGGTCGCCGCCGAACGGCTCCTCGCCGTCGGAGAGGTCGCCCAGCCAGGTGAGGACGGCGGACGAGTAGTCGACGTCCTCGGCCACCAGGTGGCCCGATCCCTCGTAGCGGTGGACCTGCGCGTGCGGGAGGCGGTCGACGAGGTCGTCGAGGTAGCGGTCGGAGAAGATCGGGTCCAGCGGGCCCCAGAGCATCAGGGCCGGCGTCGTCAGGGCGCTGACGCCCTCGGCGATGCGCTGCAGCTCCGGGTCGCTCGGGTGCGCGGAGTCGACCGGGATGTCGGCGACGAAGCCGCCCACTCCGCCGCGGCGCGACGCGGACCGGTAGGGCGCGCGGTACCCCTCCTTCACCGCGGAGGGCAGCGCCGGGTGCCCCAGCGCGAGGGTCGTCTCGAGGAAGGCCGGCGTGCCGACCGTCGAGGCGCCGAGCACGCCCGAGGCGAGCGCGAGCCGGAGCGGGGCCGGGATCGGCTCGTCGGCGCTCTGGTGGATCGCGGTGTTCAGGAGCATCGTGGCGCGCAGCTGCTCCGGGTGGTCGACCGCCCAGCCCAGCGAGACGACTCCGCCCCAGTCGTGGCCGAGGGTGACCACGTCGTCGAGGCCGAGCACGTCGGTGAGGTCGGAGAGCTCGCGCACGCGGTCGGCGAGCGTGTGCAGGGCGCCGGTCCGCTCGGAGAAGCCCATCTCGAGCTGGTCGACAGCGACCACCCGCCAGGCGGGGCCTCCGCTGCGGGCCGACTCGAGCGTGGCGGCCGCGAGGCGGCGCCAGAGGTAGGACCAGGTGGGGTTGCCGTGCACGCAGAGGACGGTGCCGACGGGCTCCGTGCCGAGGGCCTCGCCCGTGTCGAGCAGGTGCCAGCGGCGCGGCACGCCCTGGGCGTCCGGAGCGTCGACGAGGCGCGACCACGCGGGATCGAGCCCGTCGAGCCCGGCCGGGGGCAGCTGCGCGGCGGCCGTGGAGCCGAGCGCTCCGCGGATCCGCTCGGCCGGGTGGGGCGCGGTCACCAGGCGATCTCGAGCATCGCGGTGTTGATGCCCGAGCCCACTCCGATGAGCAGCACCCGGTTGCCGGGCTGCAGGGTCTCGGCCTCCTGGGCCAGGGTGATCGGGATCGACGCCGGGCCGACGTTGCCGAGGGTGGGGTAGGTCGTGGGGACGCGGCTGCGGTCGATGCCGACCGCCTTCACCAGGGCGTCGGTGTGCACGTCCGACACCTGGTGCGTGATGTAGCGGTCCATCCCACTCCAGTTCCAGTCGCGGGTGGCCTCCTTCCACGCCGAGAGGACGAGCTCCATGCCGCCCTTGAGCAGCGCCTTCGCGTCCGTGAACATGCCGTCGACGCTGCCGACGCAGAGCTCGTTGAACTGCGTGGCCGCGCGGGTGATGCCGCCGAGGATGCGGTGGCCCTTGGGGTGCTCGTCGGCCGGGCCGAGGACGGCCGCGGCGGCGCCGGAGCCGAGGGTCAGGCTCGCGAACTCGCTCATGAAGTCCTTGCGCTTGACGCCCTCGCGGCTCAGGCGCTCGATGGTGTTGACCTGGATCTCGTCGGCGTCCTCGCCGTCGATGATGAGCGCGTAGCGGATCTGGCCGGAGTCGATCAGCTGCGCGGCGAGGGTCATGCCGTTGACGAAGCCGAGGCAGGCGTTCGCGATGTCGAAGTTGATGGCCGATGAGGGCAGGCCGAGCCCGTGGTGCAGGCGCACGGCGACCGAGGGCTCGAGGTGCTTGCGGGTCACCGACGTGTTGATGATCAGGCCGATCTGGTCGGCGCGGACGCCGGCCTCGGCGAGAGCGCGCTTGCCCGCGTCGATCGCCGCTCCGTCGAAGCCCTGCTCGGAGCCCCAGTTGCGGCGCTCGTGCACTCCGGCGACGCGCTGGAGGAGCCCGGTGGGGAGCCGCAGGCGCTTGAGCGCCGGAGCGAGCCGCGCCTCGATCTCGGCCGAGGTGGTCACGCGCGGAGCCAGCGTGGTCGCGACGGACAGCAATGCGACGTTGCGGTGCGTGGTCGTTGCGTTTCCGTCCAACGGAACTCCCTGTCGAGTTGTCGATCCTGGCATGTGCCTCCGTGATTTTACGCTGTCGTTCAGGCTGCGCTTCCTGGACGCCCGCTGGGCGGTCGCGGAACGCGTCCTCGGCGGCCCGGCGGAGGCTCCTCCCCCGGAACGACGGGCGAGGAGCCGCCGAGGCCACACGCGACGCGCGGTGTCAACCCACCCGCCGGGGCGTCAGGTCCCCATCGCCCACGGCTCGCGATCGCCGCGGAGGCGGGCGGCGAGCGCCATCGCCTGCTCGTCGGTCAGGGTCGCGACGTAGTCGACGACACCGCGCCCCCGGCCGAGCCGCTGCAGCGCGGCCGGGTCGGAGGTCGGCCGGCCGCGCTCGTCCGACGGGAGCCAGTCGGGGTGGTCGGCGCGCAGGCGGAAGTAGCCGTCGGTCGCGAGCTCGATCAGGTCGAGCAGCTTCTGCGGAGCCCGCGAGCCGTCGCGCGGATCCTCGAGCCAGGCGTCGAGGTGGGTCACCAGCGTCTCGAGCACCTGCGACTGGCCGCGCTGGTAGGTGGCGAAGTCCGGCCGGTCGATCACGAAGCGCGTGTGCACGAACTTCAGCACGGCCACGTCGTGCCAGGCGTCGGGGAGGAGGGAGAGGTGGCCCGAGCGGACGTTCGGCTCGGCGAGCACCACCACGGAGCGCTGCAGGCGGCCGATCCAGGAGGAGACGAAGGCCTCGATCGCGCGCTCGGTGCGCGTCGATCCGTCGAACGGGAGCGCGAGGAGCCCCTCGACCAGCTCGGTCGACACCCGCTCCACGGAGGCGCGGAAGTGCTCGTCGCTCGCGATCCACGGGTCTCGGGCCACGAGCCTCCGGCGGAGCATCTCGAGCGAGTGCCCGGGAGCGCGCGCCCACAGCTCCTCGGCGTCGAGGGCGGCGAGCGCGTTCTGCTCGCGGAGGAACGCGCGGAACTCCACGGCGACGGCCGCCTGCTGCAGCACTCCCGCGCGGTAGAAGTCGTCGAGGTCGTGCAGCGAGTAGGCGATGTCGTCGGCGACGTCCATCACCGAGCACTCGAGGGTCTGCTGCCAGGGGGCGATCGCGGCGAAGCCGGAGCGGGCGTCGAGCAGGTCGTCGAGGTCGAGGGTGTACGCCGAGAACTTCGGCGGTGCGGTCTCCCACCGGCTGGCGGTCGAGCCGCGGGGCAGCTCGGTCGGGTCGGCGGAGTCGATGCCGGGGCGGTGGACCGTCCGCCCCCACGGGTACTTGAGCACGGCGGCACGGGAGGCGGCGGTGAGGTTCAGCCCCACCTCCACCGTCTCGCAGACGTCGAGCTCGGAGAGGATCCGGAACGACTGCGCGTTGCCCTCGAAACCCTCTGCGAGCCCCAGCCGCTCGCGCGCGAGCCGGTCGAGCGCCTGCTCGCCGAGGTGGCCGAACGGAGGGTGGCCGAGGTCGTGCGCGCTGGCCGCGGCCTGCACGACCACCGGGTCGCAGCCGCCGAGCCGCTCGACCAGCTCGCGCTGGGCGGGATCGGTGGTGGTCAGCTGCATCGCGATCGCGCGGGCGACCGCGGTGACCTTGATCGAGTGCGTGAGCCGGTTGTGCACGACCTGGCCGACGCCCGAGGGCGAGATGACCTGGGTCACCGCGGAGAGTCGGGCGAAGTACGGCGAGAAGCGGATCCGCTCCAGGTCGACGCGGTACTCGGGGTACTCCTCGCCGGTGGCGAACCGGTCGACCGGCTCGGGGATGCGCCGGTCGCGGCGGTGGTCGTGCGGGGCCGAGGCCCGCGGGGCCGTCGTCTCGGGGAGTGCCGGCTCGCTCATGGCTTCACCCTAATCAGGGGCGCGGGGGCGGAGGGACCGCGCCGCTCCGGCGGTCGGCGTCGCTCCTCCGGTCGGCGTCGCTCCTGCGGCGAGACACCGCGTCCGCCGGCGAGGCACCGCGGGGACGGCGGCGCCTCGGGGAGCGCACGAACACCTCGGCGGTCCGGTGGGCGAGGCCGGCACCTCGGCGGACGCCGGGACGCCTCGCGGCAGCCCGGCCGACGGGCGAACAGGAGACGCCGGGCGCGGACTCCCGTCAGGCGGACTGCTCGCGCGGGGCGACGGCGAGGTGCACGGCCGCGGCGACGACCGCGCCGAGGACGTAGGCCGCGATGTCGAGCCAGGAGAAGGTGGTGCCGACGACGAGGCGGAGCGGCGCCCACAGCTCGACCAGGCGCGCTGCGACTCCGATCGCCTGCAGCTGCTCCATCGCGATCGACCAGGCCAGCGCGATCCCGGCAGCCGTCACGCCCGGGATGCGCGGCAGGAGCACCGCGATCAGCAGCGCCACCAGGACGACGTAGGCCACTCCGCCGGCGAGGTCGGCGAGCAGCCCCGTGAGCACGAACCGCAGCGCCAGGCCCAGGCCTAGCACGGCGACGGCCGCGAGGGCGAAGCGGAACCGCGCCTTCACCGGGCACGCTCCTCGAGGGCGCGCTGGAGGCGCTCGAGAGCGAGGAGGAACGTGCGGTCGTCGGCCACGCGCCAGCCGAGGGCGGCCGGGGCGGCGACGACCAGGGGCACGAGGACGGTGCGCGGGCGCCGCCTCGCCGCACGCAGGACGGCGGAGGCGGGCGGCGGGGCGAGGACCGCCAGGACCAGCGCGCGGACCCGGTGGGCACCCGAGGGCGAGGTGCCGACGCCCACCGAGACGATCCGATCCCACTCGGCGATGCGCAGGGCGTCCGCGCGCTCGGCGGCGAGCTCGAGTCCGTCGCGGCCGACGGCCAGCACCGCGGCGGCGGCGGCCGGAGCGGCGGAGGCGGGTGCCGCGATCCGGCGCAGCGCCCGGGCGAGCTCGGGAGTGCGCAGGACGGCGAACCCCTCGGTGACCGCGGCGAGCGCCGCCAGCCGGCGCTGCCGCTCCGGGGCGGCCTGACGGACCCGGGCCCGGACGGCGGCCGGGGCGGGCAGGGGCGCGGCGAGCAGCGCCGTCGGCTCGAACCGCGTGCGCGGGGGCAGCGGGACCTCCGGCGGCGTGCGCGGCGGGGGCTCGCCCCAGTGCGGCGTCGATGCGGGATCCATGCGCCCCTCCCTCCTCGCGCGGCTCCGAGCCGCCCCTGAGATCATCCCTCCTCCGCCCTCCCGCCTTGCCGAGAGGGCTCGGCGGGCTTACCATGGAGTACCCCCCGGGGGTATGCCGCGACCGGCGTGCCGACCGGACGCCCACCGGGCCGATCGACCGGATCGGACCGGACGCACGACACAGGAGAACCCATGAGCACCAGGATCGACCTCGGCCTGACCGCGAGCGGATCGACGGGAGGGTGCGGCTGCGGCGGAGGCGGCGCCTGCGCGTGCGGCGGCCACGGCGACGCCGGCCGCTCCGATGCCGGCCACGCGGCGCAGGGCTCCCTGTCCGCCGCGTCCGTGCAGAGCTTCGGCGTCGCGGGCATGACCTGCGAGCACTGCGTCCGCAGCGTCACCGAGGAGCTCGCCGCCTACCCCGAGGTCTCGGCTGTCGACGTGTCCCTCGCCCCCGACGGGGTCTCGACCGTCACGGTCGGCTCCTCCCGGCCGCTCGGCCGCGAGGAGATCGCCGCCGCCGTCGCCGACGCGGGCTACCGCCTCGCTCCCCTGAGCTGACGTGACCGAGACCACCGGCACCCCGCTCGAGCTCGCCATCGGAGGGATGACCTGCGCCTCCTGCGTCGCGCGGGTCGAGAAGCGCCTCGACGCGCTCCCCGGCGTCCACGCGACCGTCAACCTCGCCCTCGAGCGCGCGACGCTGACCCTCCCGCCCGGCACGACTCCGGCCGACGCGATCGCCGCCGTCGAGGCCGCGGGCTACAGCGCGTCGGTCCCCTCCATCGGCGAGGCGGCTCCCACGGAGGAGCAGGAGGAGCAGAGCGACGACGACCGCGAGCGGCGCGCCCTGCGCACCCGGCTCCGCGTCTCCGCCCTGCTCGCCGTGCCGGTGGTCCTTCTCTCGATGATCCCGCCGCTGCAGTTCGCGAACTGGCAGTGGCTGTGCCTCGCCCTCGCCTCACCGGTCGCGGTCTGGGGCGCGCTCCCCTTCCACCGCAACGCCTGGCGGGCGCTGCGGCACGGCTCCACCACCATGGACACCCTGATCAGCCTCGGGGTCGGCGCCTCCTTCGCCTGGTCGGTCTGGGCTCTGTTCCTCGGCGACGCCGGGCGGCCCGGCATGAGCATGCCGTTCGAGCTGCTGGGCAGCCGGTCCGGCCACGACGAGATCTACCTCGAGGTCGCCGCCGCCGTCCCTGTCCTCGTGCTGGCCGGCCGCTACCTGGAGGCGCGGTCGAAGCGCGACGCCGGTGCGGCGCTCCGGGCGCTCCTCCGCCTCGGCGCGAAGGACGCCGTGCGCGTCGCCGCCGACGGACAGGAGGAGCGCGTGCCCGCGTCCTCGCTCGCCGTCGGCGACGTCCTCCGCGTGCGCCCCGGCGAGACCGTCGCCGCCGACGGCACCGTGCTCGAGGGCTCGAGCGCGATCGACGCGAGCATGCTCACCGGCGAGAGCGTGCCGGTCGAGGTCGGCCCGGGCTCGACCGTGACCGGCGGAGTGCTCAACGCCCACGGCCTGCTCACCGTCCGCGTCGACCGCGTCGGCTACGAGACCACGCTCGCGCGGATGGGCCGCCTCGTCTCGGACGCGCAGGCCGGCAAGGCGCGCATCCAGCGGCTCGCCGACCGCGTCTCCTCCGTCTTCGTGCCGGTCGTGGTGGTGCTCGCCCTGGCCACCCTCGCCGGCTGGCTGATCGCCGGCGCCGACCTCGCCGCCGCCGTCTCTCCCGCCGTCGCCGTCCTCGTCGTCGCCTGCCCGTGCGCGCTGGGCCTGGCCACCCCGACCGCCGTCCTCGTCGGCACCGGCCGCGGCTCCCAGCTCGGGATCCTCCTCCGCGGGCCGGAGGTGCTCGAGGCCGGGCGCCGGATCGACACGGTCGTGCTCGACAAGACCGGCACGCTCACCACCGGCGCCTTCCAGGTCGTCGAGTCCAGCGACGACGAGAGCCTGCGGATGCTCGCCGCCGTCGAGCGCGGGTCGGAGCATCCGCTCGCCGCAGCGATCGTGGCCGGGGCCGCGCACCTCGACGTCCCCGAGGCGACCGGATTCCGCTCCAGCACCGGGTTCGGCGTGCGCGCCCGGGTCGAGGGCCGCCTGGTCGTCGCCGGCCGGCTGCGCTGGCTGGAGGAGCAGTGGGGCTTCGCGCCGGGCGGTCTCGCCGAGCGCGCCGAGCGAGCGACCGCCGAGGGCGGCACCGTCGTCGGCGTCGGCTGGGAGGGGGCGCTGCGCGGCTTCGCGGTCCTCCGCGACGAGCCGAGGCCGGAGGCGTCCCGCACCGTCCGCGCCCTGCGCGAGCGGGGCCTGCGGGTGATGGTGCTGACCGGCGACAACCCGCGGGCGGCGCAGGCCGTCGCCTCGGCCGTCGGCATCGACGAGGTCGTCGCCGAGGTGCTGCCGGAGGAGAAGCTCGCCGTGATCGAGCGCCTCCGTGCGGAGGGCCGCCACGTCGCCTTCGTCGGCGACGGTGTGAACGACGCCGCCGCGCTGGCCGCCGCGGACGTGGGGATCGCGATGGGCGCCGGATCGGACGCGGCGATCGAGGCGAGCGACATCACGCTCGTCGGCGACGACCTCGGCCGGGTGCCCGACGCCCTGCGCCTCGGGCGCCGCACCCTCGCGGTCATCCGGGGCAACCTGTTCTGGGCCTTCGCCTACAACGTGGCCGCGATCCCGCTCGCGATGGCCGGACTCCTGGGGCCGCTCGTGGCCGGCGCCGCGATGGCGTTCTCGAGCGTCTTCGTCGTGCTGAACAGCCTGCGGCTGCGGTCGTTCCGCTGAGTCCCGGCGGGCCGTCCGGAGTTCCCTCGCGGAGCTCTTGACGGCCCGCCCGCAGGTGGCGAGGGTGAGCGCATGAGCCTCTTCATCACCTGCCCGGTCGACGACGTCGAGCGCGCCACCGCCTTCTACACCGCGCTCGGCTGGACCCTGAACACCGAGATGTCCCGCGAGGACGTCTCCTGCTTCGCGATCGGTCCCGGCACGTCCGTCATGCTCGCGAGCCGCGCGATGTACGAGAGCGTCGGCGCCACCGAGGAGCTGATCGGCGCCCCCGGCACCCCCTCGAAGGTGACCGTCTCGTTCGACCTCGACAGCCGCGCGGCCGTCGACGAGCTCGTCGAGCGGGCCGCCGCCGCGGGCGGCCGGATCGGCGACACCGACGACTACTCCTTCATGTACCAGCGCCAGTTCGACGACCTCGACGGCTACCACTACTCCCCGTTCTGGATGAAGCCGGGCGGCGACGCGGCGGAGTGACGGGGCCGCGCGGACTCACTCCGCGTGCCGCAGGCGGTGCCGCCGGACCGCGGCCCGGTTCGCGCAGCGGACGGAGCAGTACCGCTGCCGGCCGTTCCGCGTCACGTCGACGACGACGTTCCTGCAGTGGTCGCCCGGCGCCCGACCGGCCTCGCACCGCAGGAGGCGGCTCATCCCCCGGGTCGTCAGGTGCAGCGCCGTGCCGACCGAGATGACGGCGTGGAGGACGTGCGCCAGGGACTGGTCCTGGTCGCGGTAGTGCAGGTGCCAGCCCTCGTCGTCGTGGTCGGTCAGGCGCGGATACGCGGCGATCGCGGCCATCTGGCGGTTCAGCGACGTCGCCCGGTCGCTCGGAGTCGGCGCGTCGACCACTTCCAGCCACTCGTCGATCACGTCGCGCGTCCGGGCGTGGTCGTCCGGGCCGGACTCGAAGGCCATCGTCATGCCGTATTCGCGTGTTCGAGCCTCGATGCCCTCGCGGTCGGACGGCCAGTCGTTCGCGAGGGAGGCGGCGAGCAGGACCGCGTACTCGCCGTAAGGGTTGAGCTGCATAAGACCATGACAGCACAGTGGCTCCCATGCGCACCTCCACACCCTCCCCGCACCCCTCCGAGCCGCTCGCCCCCGCCGTCGATCCGCACGAGCACGGCTGGACGACCGAGTCGGCCCACCGGACCAGCGAGGGCGTCGTCGTGTACGTCCGCTGCGCCGACTGCGGCACGCGGCGCGTGGACGTGCGGACCGGGCGCCAGGATCCCCCTGCCGCTCTCAGCCGCGTCCTGCCCGCCTCCGACGACCGCTCCCGCCGTGGAGCAGCGGGAGGATGAGGGCATGATCGCCGACCTGACCCTCCCCTGCGACGCCGGCCCCGAGGAGAGGAGCCTCCTCCTCCGCCGCGCGGTGCTCGACGACCTCCCCGCGCTCGTCCGGCTCCTCTCCGACGACCCGATCAGCGCCGGGCGCGGAGACGTCGCCGCCGAGGAGGACGGGGCCGCCTACGAGTCCGCCTTCCGGAGCATCGCGCAGGACCCGGGCAACGATCTCGTGGTCGCGATCGACCGCACCGGAGCCGTGGTGGGCACGCTGCAGCTGACCGTGATCCCCGGGATGGCGCGCCGCGGCAGCTCCCGCCTGCTCGTCGAAGCGGTCCGGGTGGCGAGCGCCGAGCGGTCGGCGGGGATCGGCACGGCCCTGATGCGCTGGGTGCTGGACGTCGCTGCGATCGAGCTCCGCACGCCGCTCGTCCAGCTGACCTCGGACGCCGCCCGCACCGACGCCCACCGCTTCTACCTGCGCCTGGGCTTCGTCGACTCGCACGTGGGCTTCAAGCGCCGCGTCGAGCTGCCGGGCTCGTAGCGGCGGTGCGGGCAGCCCGTCCGGACGCCTGATCGGCGTGTCCCCGCAAGCACGACCGGCGCAGGAGGGGACGCCCCGAGCGGAGGCCCGGACGGCACTGCTCGCCTCTCCCCGGCCGACGTGCTTGGCTGGCCCGATGAGAACCGAGACCCGCCAGGGCGTCCCCCTCCTGCTCGTCGACGACGACGGAGGCGCGCTCTCGACCCCGGACGACGCGATCGCGCTCATCGGCGAGACCTACGGCGGCGATGTCGAGACGATCGTGGTGCCCGTCGGCCGGCTCGACCCCGAGTTCCTCCGCCTGCGCTCCGGCATCGCCGGCGAGTTCGTGCAGAAGTTCGTCTCGTACGGCAAGCGGCTGGTGATCCTCGGCGACGTCAGCGGACCGGTGGCGGAGTCGAGCGCGCTGCAGGCCTTCGTCGTCGAGTCGAACCGCGGCGACCACCTCTGGTTCGCCGCCGACCTCGAGGCGCTCGACGCCCGCCTCCGAAGCTCCGGCACCGCGACCGAGCCCGGCGCCGACGGCGGAGTGGAGCCGACGCCCGGCCCCGCCCGCTGATGCCCCTGCTCCAGCCCGGCCCCGACGGCTCTCCACCCGAGGTCGACGGTCCGGTCCGCCTCCTCCTGCTCGCCGACACGCACCTCCCGAAGCGGGCGAAGGCCCTCCCGGACGAGGTGTGGCGCGCGGTCGACGAGGCCGACCTGGTCGTGCACGCGGGCGACTGGGTCGACGAGGCGACGCTGGACGCGCTGGAGGAGCGGGCGGCGCTCCTGCTGGCCGTGTGGGGCAACAACGATCCGGAGCCGCTGCGCGCCCGCCTGCCCGAGGTCGCGCGCGCCCGCGTCGCCGGCCTCGACGTCCGCGTGGTGCACGAGACCGGAGCGGCGACCGGCCGCGAGACCCGCGCCGACGCCGCCCATCCGGGTGCCGACGTGCTCGTCTTCGGGCACAGCCACATCCCCTGGGACACCGTCTCCCCGGCGGGTCTCCGCCTGCTCAATCCGGGCTCCCCGACGGATCGGAGGCGCCAGCCGGCCTGCACCTTCCTGACCGCCGTCGCCGACGACGGAGTGCTCCGCGACGTGCACCTGACCGCCCTGCCGCTCCGGGCACGAACCATTCCCGGCGGCGGCGCAAGGGGGTCACAGAGCATTTAGGTCGGCCTAAGCTCACCTGGATGAGCAGCTCACACGACCACCCCGACTCCGCGCACCTGCGCCCGGAGGGTCTCGACGACGCCACCGTGGCGGCGCTCGGGAAGCTCTCGGAGGCGCTCGAGACGGTCGAGCACGCCCGCGGTCTGCTCTACGGCTTCCACCGGCTCACCGGCGCGGCCGACCTCGCTCTGGGCGAGGCCGTCGACGCGCTGCGCGAGGCCGGCCACGCCGCGACCGCCGAGCGGATCGAGGCTGAGCTCGTCGGCCGCAACGTCATCGAGGGGCGCTGGACCTTCCAGATCGTCGAGGACTACGACGACACCTACTACGCCGCGTTCCGGGAGCAGGAGCGCGCCGCGCGCGACGAGCTCGCAGGCGGACGCCGCCACCTCTTCGAGTCCGAGATGAAGGAGGACCGCCGCTCCGGCGGCCGCCGCCACCATGAGTCGCGCCCGGAGGCGGGCTCGTGAACGCCGTCATCCGGATGCACGCCTCGTCGCTGCGGGTCAAGGCGGTCACGCCGGGCCGCGGCGGACGGGGCACGCCTCCCGAGCCCGAGGCGACGATGCGGCGCACCACGCTCAGCATCGACGGCCGCCGCTTCCTCCTCGCCGTCTCCCTCGACACCGAGGAGCTCGAGAAGCGCCTGGTCGAGGCCGTGCGCAACCGCGGCGACATGGTGAGCTTCACGGTCGCCGGCGAGCGCGAGGTCTGCGTGCTGGTCTCCCCGGGCGTCGCGGTCATCCTCGAGCACGAGGACGTCCCGGTCGAGGATCCGGACGCCGAGGACGCGCCGATCCTGTACGACGACGTCGAGTACCTGACCTGATCCGTCGGCGACCGGTCCCGGCCGCCGGTCCGGGCGCGGCCTCTCGACTCGGGTCGTCCGTCCGCTCAGACCGCCCCGGTGCTCGCCCACAGGTGGAACGCCGCGTGCGCCCGGTGCGGCCGCCACGCCTGCGACGCCGCCTCCGCCTCCGCCGTGCTCACCCGGCCGAGCGCCTTCCGCAGCACCAGGTCGCCGGCGGGGAAGGCGTCCGGATCGCCGAGGAACCGGAGCGCGAGGTAGTCGGCCGTCCACGGCCCGATGCCCGGGATCGCGAGGAGCGCGCGCCGCTGCTCCGGCAGGTCGCCCGCGCGGTCGAGCACGGGTCCGGCGGCGAAGGCCTCGGCGACGGCCCGGACCGTCCGCGCCCGGGCGTTGGTGATCCCGATCGCTGAGCGCAGCGCCTCGAACTCCGGCGCGAGCAGGGCGGTGGGTGCGGGGAACGCCAGCAGACCGCGCTCCCCCGGGGCGCCGAAGGCCGCGGCGGTGCGTCCGCCGAAGGTCCGGGCCGCGGCGACGGACACCTGCTGGCCGAGGACCGCCATCACCGCCGCCTCGAACGCCTCCGGGTACTGCGTCGCGCGCAGCCCCGGCCGGGCCGCGACGGAGCGGGCGAGCAGCGGGTCCCGCGAGAGCTCGGCGCCGATCGCCACCACGTCGGAGTCGAGGTCGAACCAGGCTCGGACGACCGCGGCCGCCGGCGTCAGCACGTCCGGCTCCGCCTCCACCCGCAGCCCGGTCTCCGTCACCTCGAGCGCGATCGGCCGCGGCGCCCCGTCGAGGGTGAGCAGGCGCTCCAAGCGCCGGCCGTCGGCCGAGACCCGCTCCACTCCGGGGAGGGCGTGGTTGCGGAGGAGGCTCGCGGCGCCGGCGGAGTCGAAGGGCCCGAGGGCCGGCAGATCGAGGGAGGACGTCTCGTTCAGGGGAGCAGGACCGTCTTGCCGCGCGCGCGGCCCGACTCGACGAGGGCGAGCGCGGCGGCCGCCTCGGTCAGCGGGAAGGAGGGCCCGAGCACGACCTCGAGCTCCCCGCGACCGGCGCGGTCGAGCAGGCCCGGCCGGGCGGCGTCGCGGAGCGCGGTGCCGGGATCGGCTCCCGGTCCGCCGCCGAGCAGCAGGATGCCGCCGAGGCGGGCGGCGTGCTCGAAGCCGGCCACAGTGGCGATGCGCGAGCGGTCGGCGACCAGAGCCACCGAGGCGTCCAGCGCCTCGTCGGTGCCCGCCGTGTCCAGCGCGACGTCGACGCCGCCGGGGGCCAGGACGCGCATGCGCTCCTCCAGCCCGGCGCCGTAGCGGACCGGCTCCGCGCCGAAGCGGCGGACGACCTCCTCGCCGCGCTCGCTCGTGGTGCCCAGCACCCGTGCTCCGCGGGCGACCGCGAGCTGCACCGCGAGCGAGCCGACGGCCCCGCTCGCCCCGTGCACCAGGACGGTGTCCCCGGAGGAGACGCGGGTGGCCTCGACGAGGTGCTCGGCGGTCGTCCCGGCCAGCAGCAGGCCCGCGGCCGCCGCCCAGCCGAGCCCGGCGGGCTTGGGCAGGACCGCGCTCGCGGGCGCGACCAGCTCGGCGGAGTAGCCGCCGGAGACCCGGAACGCCACGACCTCGTCGCCCACGCGGATCGGGCCGAGCGGCCCCTCGGCCCCCTCGCCAACCGCGGTCACGACTCCGGAGATCTCGCTGCCCGGCCGGACCGGCACCCGCCCGCGCCCGAACATCCCGCGCAGGAGCTTCGCGTCGGCCGGGTTCACGCCCGCGGCGCGCACCGCGATCCGCACCCTGCCGGGCGTCGGCTCCCCTGGATCGACCTCGACGGCGCGCAGCGCCTCCGGCCCGTCGAATCCCTCGGCCTGCATCGCGACGACCATGCGTCCGCCTCCCGTTCCCGGGCGCCCGCGCACCCGAGCGCGACGCTAGCAGCAGCGTCCGACCCCCGGATCCCCTGCGGAGAGCGCGGCAGCCGACCGAGAACGCCCGTTCTGGTACCGCCTACCATGGAGGGATGTCCCCGATCCTCGACGAGCGCCCTCCCCGCGAGGCGATCCTCGCGGCCGCCGACCGGCTCTACTACGAGCGCGGCATCCAGTCCGTCGGGATGGACGAGCTCCGCACGGCCGCGGGCGTCTCGTTGAAGCGCCTCTACTCGGAGTTCCCGAGCAAGGAGTCGGTGGTGGTCGCCGTCCTGCACGGCCGGCACGAGCAGTGGACCCTCGGCGTGACCACCCGGGTCGCCGCGGCGGACGGACCTCGCGGCAAGCTGCTCGCGATCTACGACTTCCTCTTCGACTGGTTCTCCGAGGACTCGTTCCGCGGCTGCGGCTTCATCAACGCCTTCGGGGAGCTCGGCTCGTCGAACCCGATGGTCGCCGAGATGGCGCGCGACCACAAGGAGACGTTCCAGCGCTTCCTCGCGACCCTCGCCGAGGAGGCGGGAGGCGGCGCCGAGCTCGCCGCGCAGCTCGCGATCCTCGCCGAGGGCGCCCAGACCACCGCGGCCATCGCCGGAACCCCGGAGGCCGCCCTGCACGCGCGTCGCGCCGCCGAGATCCTCATCGACGCGGAGACGCGCCCCGTCTGAGGCACGCCGCGCGCGGGATCAGGCCTCGCCGCCCCCGGGCGGGCCGACCACCAGCAGCGCCGCGAAGACCACGGCGACCAGAGCCAGGACCAGCGCCCCGGCGAGCACGGGCCGCGCGAGCGCCCAGCGGAGGAGCCGGCTCGTCACGCGCCGGTCGCGCGGGTCGTCCGTCGCGTGCGTCCGCCACGGGCCCTCCAGCAGGCCGCGGCGCTCGAAGCCGCGCTCCAGCGGGACCGTCGCGTAGGGCACGACCGCGCTGACGACCGCGAGCGCCGTCGCGCCCGCCGACCACCGCTGGTTCACCGCGAGCACCAGGGCCGCGGCTCCGTAGGCGAGGAACGCGAACCCGTGGATCGGCCCGGCGACGCTCACCGGCCAGTCGCCGGCTCCGGCCGCGTACTTCAGCAGCATCCCGACGATCAGGAGAGTCCAGGTCACCGCCTCGACGATCGACAGCAGGCGGAAGAGGCGGCGCGGGCTCATGGGATCGGCTCCGTTCGGTCCGCGGCGACGCGGCTCGGGGTCGGTCGAGGGTCGCCCGGAGCCTACGGGAGCACGCTCGCGAGGAACCTGAGCGGACGAGGACCGCTCGGGGCGCTCAGCCCAGCCAGCCGGTGAGCGAGAGGGCCGTCACCGCGCCGACCAGGCCCGCGGCGACGAGGGCGACCGTGCCCGTGACTCCGCTGCGGGAGGGGGCTGCGGCGGGGCCGCCGGCCAGGCGCGCCCAGAGCCGGCGTGCCACCTCCTCGGCGGAGGGGCGGTCGGCCGGATCGAGAGCGGTCATCGCGGTCAGCAGCTCGCGCCACTCCGCCGGGACCGACTCCGGGACGACGGGCGCGTGGTGGAGGCGCTGGATCGAGATCTCGAGCGTCGTGCCGGTGTAGGCCCTGCGGCCCGAGACGGCCTCGAGCAGGACCAGCCCGAGCGAGTAGACGTCGGACGCCGGTCCGACCGGGCCGGAGCCGAGGCTCTCGGGGCTGAGGTACGCGGCGGTGCCCACCAGCACGTCGGAGCGGGTGAGCCGGGCGTCGTCGACCGAGCGGGCGATCCCGAAGTCGCTGAGCTTGGCCTCGTGCGCGGAGAAGCCGGATGCGGTGGCGCGCGAGCGGACGAGGACGTTCTCGGGCTTCACGTCGCGGTGGAGGACGCCCTGCGCGTGCAGGTGCGCGAGAGCATCGGCCACCTGAGCGCCGACCTCCGCGACGAGCCGCTCATCGCCGGAGCCGAACCAGTCGGCCGCCGGGTCGCTGCGGTCGAAGTACTCGAGGACGAGGAACGCGAGGTCGCCCTCCTCGCCGGGGATCTCGCCCTGGTCGACAACGTCCACCACGGACGCGTGACGCGAGTCGATCAAGAAGCGGATCTCGCGCTCGCGACGCGCCCGCTCGTTGGGGGTGTCCGGGACGTCGCGGTGGACCTTGACCGCGACCTGGCGGGCGAGGCGGAGGTCGCGGGCGCGGTAGACGACGGCGCTGCCGCCCTCCCCCACCCGCTCGAGCACGAGGTAGCGACCGGCCAGGGTGGAGCCGACCAGCGGATCCACGACGTCGGCGGGAAGCGGCTGCAGGCGGTCGAGTTCGTCCAGCACGGGCAGCTCCCTTCGCGAATGAGTCACTAGCTCGTCTAACTAGTAGTCCCTTCGTAGTGGTCGCCGCCCTTCCAGGCAAGCACCTCGGGGGAGGTTGGCTTGTCTAGATGTTCTTGCTACGAGACTGTCTAGACTGTTCGGCATGGATGAGGTCACGCTGAAGCGACCCGGGGCCTTCTGGTTCTCGGGTGAGGCGACCGAGCCCGGAGCGGTGGAGGTCCTCGCCGCGATGCGCGCCTTCCGCACGGCGGAGGCCGCGATGCGCCGACGGACCCGCGGATCCATGGGCATGGGCGAGAACGACCTGCTGGCCGTGCAGTTCCTCATGCGCCGCCAGCAGAAGGGCGTGCACGTCAGCCCGAAGGACCTGGCCTCCTACCTCGGCATCTCCTCCGCCTCCACGACCGTGCTGATCGACCGGCTGGTCAAGAGCGGGCACGTGGTCAGGGAGCCGCACCCGAGCGACCGCCGGGCCATCCGCATCGTCGCCACCCCCACCTCCCACCGCGAGGTGCGCGAGACGCTCGACGAGATGCACCGCCGCATGCTCGAGGCGGCCGAGACGCTCAACCCCTCCGAGGCCGGGACCGTCATCCGCTTCCTGCAGACGATGCGCGACATCGTCGAGCGCCCGGCCGACTCCGAGACGGTCGACGCCGCCCAGGAGCTCGCGGGCGAGCCGATCGGCGAGTACGCCGACGGCGTGCTGGAGCAGCGCCGCGCCTGACCGGCGTCCCCGCGGCCGTGGCCGCGCGTCCCCAGGAGTTCACTCCGAGGGTCTTCTGCCGCGGCCCGGATCCGTCGGAGAATCGAGTCGTCCGGCGGCGATGGACAGAAAACGCACTCCGCGACGTAAGTAGCTAGCTCAACTAGTAGGAAGTCTTTCTAGCGATATAGAGTGACGGACGTCAGCCACTCGCACGTCAGATCGGAGCACACCATGGGCAACATCCTGTACGGCACTCCCCCCGCCGCCATCGAGGTCGAGGACCGCGCCCTCGCCCACCTCCAGATCGTCATCATCAACAAGTTCCGCCGCGACGAGCGCTTCCTGCTCACCCTCGACGCGAGCCCCCAGGCCGGCACCGGCCGCCGCGGCGTGTGGATGCATCCGACCATCCCGATCCAGTTCGAGTTCAAGGGCAGCCGCCAGCCCACGATCAACCCGGAGTGGGTCGAGGCCCTCATGGAGCGCGCCAACAGCGGCGCCGGCCTCCGCATCGTGCCCGAGCCGACGAGCAACGCCGCCGTCCCGCTGCGCCGCGCCGAGCCCGCCGCCTGACCCTCCGCGCCGGAGCCGCTCCCGATCAGGCGCCGCCGCCGCACACCGACACGACCCGCCTTCCCGCCCGGGAGGCGGGTTCCGTCGTCTCCGGGCCTGAGAACCCCGGGAGCGCGCTCGCAAGTGGTTGACATTCCGCGCCACGGTCAGGGTCGCAGTCTTACACTGCTCCTGCGGCACGGGGTCGTTCCGGCGGGCTCGTCCCTGCTGTCGCACGCATGACCGGCCGCCGGCCGCTCGGGCCCCCCTCTCGAGCGACCGGCGGACGGCTGCGCGGCGCACCCGAAGCGCCGTCCGCGAGGTCCGCCGGAACCAGGAGCGGCCAGATGACCCACGGAACGAACAGCCTCACCACCACCGTCGACGAGGTGCGCCCGGGCGACCTCTTCTGCGCCGTCGTCGCCCACGAGACCGAGCAGTGGCGCGTCGTCGCCGTCCTCGGCATCCGCGTCCTCGCCGAGCGGGTCTCCGGAGGAGACCGCCGCAGCTTCACGCTCCGCTTCGTGCGCCACCAGCTCTCGCCGGACGTGCTCATCGCGAGGGGTGCCGCAGCGACGGCCTCTCCGGACTCCCGCCGCTAGAGCGCCGCCGTCGCCACGGCGGGCCGCGCCAGGCGGGCGAAGAGGCGGTCGAACACGACCCGCCGATCGAACTGCAGGGCGTACTCCCGGGCGGCCGCCGCTCGGCGTGCGCGATCGTCGGCGCTGAGCTCGAGGACGGCGTGGTCGAGGAGCGCGGCGATCGTGTCCGGGCTGTCGACCGGGGTCACGAAGGCGTGCTCGCCGATCGCCTCGCCGATGCCGCCGGTCAGCGTGGTGATGATCGGGCCGCCCCCGGCGAGCATCTTCTCGGCCAGCGCGATGCCGAAGGTCTCGACGAACTCGGGCCGCGGCTTGCTCGGGAGCACGAACGCCGCGCAGCCCGCCATCAGGAAGGGCTTCTCCGCGTCGCCGACGTCGTCGAGGAAGCGGATGCGGTGCGCCAGCGGTGACGCCGCCGCGATCCGGCGCAGCTCCGCCTCCTGCGGACCGCGACCCGCGATGACGAGCTCGTGGCGCTCGTGGACGGCACTGCGCTCGTAGCCGGTGATGAGATCCTCCACGCCCTTCGCCTCGGTCAGGCGCGAGAGGAAGAGGACGTAGCCGTCGGTCCGGAGTCCGCGGGCCCGCACGACCTCCTCGACGACGCCGGGGTCGAGGTCGAGGTAGGCGTCCGCGTCGATCGCCGGGTAGGACACGGCGATGCGCTCCCGGCACTGCGGAGCGAAGCGCGTCCCGTGCGCGGCGTCGACGCGCTCCGCCTCCTCGATGATCAGGTCGCGCGTGTACTCCGACACCGCGACGCAGTGGTCCTGCGAGAGGTAGGAGGAGAGGATGTGGGCGGCGGCGCCCAGCCGGCCCTCCTCCACCGCCCGGCGGACCACGTTCGTGACGTCGGAGCCGACGGCCTCGGCGATCGTGGTCACCTCGACGGGCAGTCCGGTGCTCCAGGCGGCGCGGAGGGCGTCGGCCACGACGAGCGTGTGCGGGCTCAGGTAGAGCGAGAGGCAGACGGTCGGGACGCCGTCGGTGAACAGCTCGATCAGGCGCCCGGTCATCCCGGCCAGCCAGCGGCCGTCCGGGACCTTGTAGTCGCCCACGGGTCCCGGCCGCTCCACGACGATGCCGTCGCTGTAGGGCAGCACGGCGTCGAGCGGCTTGAGCGGGAGGCCCGCGGCCTCGAGCCGGTCGATCGGCCAGGTGACGATCCGGACCTCGTCGAATCCGCGCTCCCGGGCGGTCTCGGCGATATTGCGCGCTTCGACGGAGTGCCCGCAGATCACCGGATCGGCGCGGACGACGATGACGAGTCTGTTCTGCACAGTGTTCGCGTGCGTGCTCTGGTCCATGGGTCTCCTTCAGGGGTCGTCGGTCGGGTGCGGCGGCGGAGGCCGGACGCGCGGGGTCGGTGGTGGCGGGGGTGACGGCGAGCGGGGGTCAGTGCCGGCGCGCCGGCCACGAGGGCGGCCGATGCTCGGGCAGGGTCCCCCAGTCGGAGGGCTCCGGACCGAGGTGCAGGAGCAGCTCGCCGCCGCGATGGAGGGCGGCCGCGGTCAGGACGCTCGTCAGGAGGGGCGCGCCGTCGAACTCGGCCGACTGCACGTACTGGACCGGCCCACCCGGCTCGGGCTCGACGAAGCCGGTGGTCCGGATCTCGAGGTCGGCCCCTCCGATCGCCACCGACGCGCGCGCGAAGCTCGGCGCGTTGACCAGCACCAGGCCCTGCCCGGCGACGGGGAACAGCCCGAGGCTCGCCCACACGTACCAGGAGCTGAGGCCGCCGGAGTCGTCGTTCCCCGGCAGGCCTCCCCGGCCCGCTCCGAACCGCTGGTGCAGCACGCCGTGCACGATCTCGGCGGTCCGGTCGGGCCGTCCCGCGTAGTGGTACGCCCACGGCGAGTCCATGTCGGGCTCGTTGTTGAGCCCCTCGAAGCGTCCGAGCTCGGCTCCCGCGAGCATCTCGCTCCGCTCGGGGCGCAGCCCGGGCTGGACGACCGGCTCGGCTCCGTAGCCGAAGAACTCGTCCAGCTGGGCGACGAAGCCCTCGTCCCCTCCGCTGAGGGCGATGCGCCCGGCCATGTCGTGCAGCAGGCGGAACGAGTAGTTGTGGCGGGTGCCCTCGTAGTACGTCGAGTCCTTGAGCAGGCCGGAGCGGAGGTCGAACGCGTTCACCCACTGCGCGGCGCGCTCCTCGAGCTGCTCGGCGAGCTCGAGATCGCCGACGTGGCGGGCCACGACCGCTGTGCACCAGTAGCCGTGCGCCAGGTCGAGCGTGTGGCTGATCGGGTGAGCCTCCCCCGCGGCGAGGAACTCCTCGCCGTACATCCGCTTGAGGTCCTCGCTCATGTGCACGAGAGCGGCGTCCCAGTCGACCCCGGGCAGCCCCAGCCGGCAGAGGTCGGCGAGGAAGGTGTGCGCGAGGGCACTGCCCTGGCGCGAGAACCGGTCGCTGCCCTTGGCCATCCGGTAGCCGATCGGGAAGTTGCCCTCCTCCTCGCAGATGGTGAGGAGCGCAGCCGCGATCTCGACCGCCCGCTCGGGCAGCAGCATCGTGAGCAGCGGGAGCTGAGTGCGGTAGATGTCCCACATCGTGCTGATGTCGAAGACGAAGGGTCCGTCCGTCGGCCAGAACGGGCTCTCGGAGGGAGCGAGGCACGGCTTGATCAGCGAGTGGTAGAGCGCGGTCGAGAAGACCGTCTCGCGCTCGGCGGACGGGGTGTCGACGGCGATCGTGCGCAGGCGCTTCCGCCACGTCTTGCGGGTGCGATCACGGCGCTGGTCGAACCCGGTGCCCGCAGGAGGGACGTCGCGATGCAGGTTCTCGCGGGCGCGGTCGGTGCCCCGCAGCGAGAAGCCCATCCGGAGCTCGACGGTCTGCCCGGCCGTGCTGGGTCCCGCCCACATCAGCCCGAAGGGGCGCAGCGTGGTGGGACGGATGTGGTCGAAGTCGAGCCGGGTCCCGCCGGGCATCAGCCGGCGGTCGTACCAGAGCATCTGCCGCCACTGCAGGGCGTCGCACTCCAGGTGCACCGCGAGCGGCGCCCCCTCCATCACGACCTCGCCGGCCGCGACTCCGGGCGAGATCGAGTGCAGCTGCGCGCGCAGCGGCACCGTCGCTCCGCTCGGGATCGCCAGACCCCCGAGGGAGAGGTCGACCACCACGCGTGCGCTGCGGTGCTCGGGGAAGGTGTAGCGGTGCACCACGGAGGCGGGCCCGACGGTGAGCTCGGCCCGCACGCCGGAGGAGAGGGTCGCCGCGTAGTAGCCGGGCTCCGCCACCTCGTCCTCGAGGGCCCAGCTGCGCCCGAGCTCGTCGAGCGGCTCGAGCATCGGCGTGACCCGCAGGTAGTTGTAGTACTTGCGGATCGCGCCGGTGCCCGACTGCTGGAAGTGGGTGAATCCGCTCGCCTCGAGGCCGTCGTGGAGCGTCGGCGGGACCCCCTCGAGCGCGAGGTCGTAGCGGCCGTAGCCCGTCGGATAGGCGCCGGAGTAGGAGCACGCGGACACCATGCCGAGGGGGTAGGTGGCTCCGGGGTGCGTGTTGCCGATCTGCGGCTTCGGCGACCACCACGTCGCTGCGACCCCGGTCGGCTCCGGGAGCGCGGTCGCCTCCGTGCCCAGGAACGGGTCCACCCGCTCGATCATCCGCTCGCCGCCATGCCGTGACGCTAGGCACGGCGGGGAGACGAGGGGTGTCGACGGGGTGTCCGGCGGACGACGGAGCGGCGACGGATGAGGGCCGGCGGGCTAGGGGATCAGGTGCTCCGCGCGGTAGCGGTCGAAGAGCGCCGTGAACGAGTCGACCGTCCGGTGGAACGCTGTGAAGCCGGCGAGGCGGGACTTGCCGATGTCGGTGACGACCTCGAGGTTCCGGCCGAGGTCGGCGTCGGTGTGCCACCAGGAGGCGACGCGGGAGAGGTCGGGCTCGATCAGCCCGTGCTCGTCGACGAGGCGCCGCCAGACGGGCTCGGCATCGGCCATCTGCTGCTCGAGCGGCTGCGGCTCCTCCCCCGGGCCGACCGGCTCGACGCCGAAGTGCTCCGCGATCCGGGTCCACATCCAGCGCCAGCGGAAGACGTCGCCGTTGACCACGTTGAAGGCATGGTCGCGGCCCGCCTCCGACGTCGACGCCCAGAGCATCTGCTCGGCGAGGATCGTCGCGTCGGTCATGTCGGTGAGTCCGTTCCACTGCGTGAGCGAGCCGGGGAACACGAACGGGGTGCCCTCGGCACGGTGGATCGACGCCGCGACCGCGAGGGTCAGCCCCATGTTCATCGCGTTGCCGACGGCGTGCCCGATGACCGTGTGCGAGCGGTGCACCGACCAGGTGAACCCGGCGCGCCCGGCCGCGGCGAAGAGCTCGTCCTCCTGCGCGTAGTAGAAGTTCGGGGCGTCGAGGCGCTCCTCCTCCTCGTGGAACGGGGTGTCGGGCATCGCGCCCTGCCCGTACGCCTCGAACGGGCCCAGGTAGTGCTTGAGGCCGGTCACCAGCGCGACGTGCTCGACGGGAGCGTGCGCGAGCGCGGCGAGGAGGTCGCGGACCATGCCGCCGTTGACCGCGATGTTCTCCTCCTCCGTCGCCTGGCGCGACCAGGCGGTGAAGAAGACGTGCGTGGGGCGCTGGTCGGCGAGCACGCGGGCCAGGTCCTCGGCGGAGCGAAGGTCGGCGGCGAGCGGAGTGACGCCGGGGCGCGCGTCGATCGGGCGGCGCGAGAGGGCGGTCACCGGCCAGCCCTGCTCGGTGAGCAGGTCGACGAGGGCGGAGCCGCCGATGCCGGTCGCACCGACGACGAGGGCGCTGCGGGGGTCGGACGGGGGGACGGGAGTGGTGGAGGACATCCCCTGGGCCAACAGCCCCGGGGGCGAGGCATTCCCCGATCCGGGCGTCACGGAGGGACACCGGAGGTCACGGAGGGACACCGGGCGTCACGGAGGGACACCGGGCGTCACGGGCGGACCGCGGACCGGGCTCCTCCCCTACCGTCGAGCACGAGCCGCCCGGGGTGGGCGCAGCGGAACAGGAGCCGACGATGACCGCGACCGACGTGCGGGCCGTGCCCGAGGTGGACTACGAGGAACTGGCGGGGCGGTTCCGGCCGCTGTTCGCCGAGATCGCGGCGGGGGCGGCGGCGCGGGAGAGCGCGCGCGAGCTGCCGGTCGCGCAGATCCGAGCGCTGGCGGACGCCGGGTTCGGCGCGGTGCGCGTGCCACTGGAGTCCGGCGGGGCCGGCGCGAGCCTCCCCCAGCTGTTCCGCCTGCTGACGGAGCTGGCCGCCGCCGACTCCAACCTCCCCCAGGCGCTCCGCGGCCACTTCGCCCTGGTCGAGGACCGGCTGCTCGCGACCGACGGGACCCGCGAGCGCTGGCTCCGGCGCTTCGCCGACGGCGAGCTCGGCGGCAACGCCTGGACCGAGGTCGGCACGGTCGCGATCGGCGACGTGCAGACGAAGGTCGCTCCGGTCGAGGGCGACCCGACGCGGTTCACGGTGACCGGCACGAAGTACTACTCCACCGGCAGCGTCTTCGCCGACTGGATCGACACCTTCGCCCAGCGCACCGACACCGGGCAGAAGGTGATCGCGATCGTCGACGCTCGCCAGGCGGGCGTCGAGCACGCCGACGACTGGGACGGCTTCGGCCAGCGCACCACCGGCTCGGGGACGAGCACCTTCACGGAGGCGGTGGTCGCGGCCGAGGACGTGATCGACTTCGAGACCCGGTTCCGCTACCAGACCGCGTTCTACCAGGCGGTGCTGCTGGCCGTGCTGGCGGGCTCGATCGCGGGGGCCGAGCGCGAGATCGCAGCCGAGGTGCGGGCGCGGACGCGGATCTTCTCGCACGGGAACGCCGAGTCGTTCGCGGCGGATCCGCAGATCCTGCAGGTGGTGGGGCAGGTCTCGGCCGCCGCCTATGCGGGAGCGGCGATCGTGGAGCGCGCGGCGGTCGCGCTGCAGCGGGCGCACGACGCGGCCCTCGACGGCGACCCGCTCGAGGACGAGCGGCAGAACGACCTCGCCGAGCTCGAGACGGCGCAGGCCCAGATCGTCCTGACGCAACTGGCCACCCGGGCGACCTCCGACCTCTTCGACGCGCTGGGCGCCTCCGGGGTGAGCACCCGCAAGAACCTCGACCGGCACTGGCGCAACGCGCGCACGGCAGCGAGCCACAATCCGTGGGTGTTCAAGGCGCGGATCGTCGGCGACCACGCGGTCAACGGCACCGTGCCGCCGCGGGTCTGGGCGATCGGCGCGGGGCCGAAGCGGTAGTCGCCTCTGCGCCGGCCGGGGGCGGTGGACAGCCGGCGAGGGCGGAGGAGAGGATCGAGGGGGCGGCGATGCGGCCGCCGCGGACGAGGGGGCTCGCGATGATCCGGACGACGACCGCGAGGGGCGCCGGTGCGCTGCTCGCCTGCGCGGCGGGGCTGCTCGCGCTGAGCGGCTGCACGGGAAGCGCCGACGGGGGGACGGCCCCGACGACAGCTCCACCGCTGATCTCGAGCGCTCCGACGCCGAGCAGTGCCGTGCCGACCGCGAGCGCCGGCAGCGCGACTCCGCTGCCCACCGCGACCCCGGCCACCGCCCTGCTCCCCTGCGAGGACCTGCTCACGGCCGAGGAGGAGGCGTCGCTCGCCGAGGACGGCCTCGCCCTCTCGCCCGAGGCGACGGTCTACGACGTCGACTACCCCGTCGTGCAGGAGATCGCCGAGGACGGGGTGCTCTGCCGGTGGAGCGGCCAGGGCGACGTGTCGGTCGTGGTCGGGCAGCTGGCGGTCCCGGACGCGGAGTGGCCTGACCGGAGCGCCGCGCTCCTCGCCGACGGGTTCACCGCCGACGACACCGCGGCTCCGGGCTTCCTCGACGGGCCCGACGGACCGGACGAGAGCTACCCCGGCCGCGGCGTCCTCCACCGCGACGGCGTCCTCTACTACGTGAGCTACTCCGGGATCGTCGGCTCGATCGTGCCGCTCTCCGGCTGAGGCGGCGGATCGAGAGCCCAGGGCGGGCGCCCAAGGTCGGCGCTGCTCCCCGTCGTCAGCTGCTCGCCGTGGTGGTCGAACGACAGCGGGACTCCCGCCTCGGCGCACTCACGGCCGATCAGGTCCATGGCGTTCCAGAAGTACTCGCTCGCTCGTCGATCCCCGGAGATCGCGGAGAGCAGATTGCTCGTGGCGAGACGAGCAGCGTCGGACGCGATCGAGTTCGAGGAGCTCTCGTCGAAGCCCTCGAGGGCTTCGCGAAACGGTGGACGCAGAACGGGATCGAGTTCCGGCGCGTAGTCGTTCCACGTGCGCTCGAGCGGGACACAGGGAGCGGCCTCCTGATCGCCTCCCGGCTCGGTGCAGCCCACGAGGAGCAGCACGGATACGAGTACCGCCGATGAGGCGGTCGTGCGGTCCACCATCGTTCATCGCTCGATGTGCATCGTCCCCGTCGTGACCCAGACCGCGCAGGCCTTCTTGCGATATTCCGGGGCACTGGTCTCGACGATGTGATCGCAGGTCGCGACGCCGGTGTACCACTTCACGCACCCCCCTAGAAACTCGTCCTCGCAGTTCTTGTTCGGCTGAATCGGAGCGGCCGTGGCCACCTGCGCCCCGAGAACCGACGTCAGCGCCAGCGCGACGACAGCGAGACCGGACCCGAACCACAGAGAACTCTTCATGACGTCTCCTCATTCGCCGGCAGATCCATCGGGTCCTGGGACCGTATCCATCGCGGAGAGGGTGTCGGACGGTCGGCGCGAACTCGACACATGGAGGCGCGGGCCGGGCCCTCGAGAAGGGGTAGCGTCGACAGGTGCGATTCCCGTGGCGTTCCCGAGACAGCGAGCGACTGCCGCGGGACGTGCTCGTGCTGGGGGTCGTCGCCTTCTTCGTGATGCTGGGGTTCGGCGTCGTCGTGCCGGTGCTGCCGACCTACGTGCGCAGCTTCGGCGTCGACTACACGGCGGTCGGCGCGGTCGTCTCGGCGTTCGCGCTGATGCGGCTGGTCGCGAATCCGTTCGTGGGGCCGCTCGTCGACCGGTTCGGCGAGCGGGTCGTGCTCGCCGTCGGCATCGGCATCGTCGCGCTCTCCTCGGCGCTGGTCGGCTTCGCCTCCGACTACCCGCACCTCCTCCTGCTGCGCGGAGTCGGCGGCATCGGCTCCGCGATGTTCTCCGTCGCGGCGATGACGCTCCTCCTGCGCACCGCGAGCCCGGAGCGGCGCGGCCGCTCGATCGGCTTCTACCAGGGCGGTTTCCTGCTCGGCGGCATGGCGGGCCCCGCGGTGGGCGGCGTGCTCACGGCGATCTCGCTCACCGCCCCCTTCTTCTTCTACGCCGGCACGCTCGCGATCGCGGGGCTCGTCGGGCTGATCCTGCTGCAGCGGCCGGAGCGCGACGCGCCACCGTCCGCCGCGGCGAGGACGAAGCCCCTGCGCGAGGTCGCCCGCGACCGCCGGTACCAGAGCGCGGTGCTGGCGAACTTCGCCCTCGGCTGGTCGGCGATGGGAGTCCGCGCGACGCTCGTCCCCGTGCTCGTCGTCGAGGGGCTCGGCGGGCAGCCCGCCTGGACCGGCATCGCGTTCGCGATCGCCGCGGTGGTGCAGACGATCGCGCTCGCGCCCGCCGGCCGCTTCGTCGACACGGTCGGCCGGCGCCCGGCGCTGATCGGCGGATTCTCCGTCGCGGCGGTGGCGATGCTGGCGATGCCGTTCGTCTCGGAGCTGTGGCTGCTCGTCGTGCTGCTCTGCGTCTACGGAGCGGCGGCCGCCTTCATGGGCACGGCCCCGGGTGCGCTGGTCGGTGACGCCGCGGGCGAGCGCGGCGGCAAGCCGGTCTCGGTGTTCCAGGCCGCGTCCGACCTGGGCGGCGTGATCGGGCCGCTGCTCGCAGGCGCTCTCGCCGACGCCGCATCGCCGACCGCGGCCTTCGCCTCCGCCTTCGTGCTGCTGGCGGCGAGCGCGCTGCTCGGCCTGCGGATCCCGCGCTCGCGGATCGCCTAGCTGTTCCGCCCGCGGGCGTCGACGGGCCAGACGGCGCCGCCGCCGTCGCGGAGGAGGACGCGGTACTCGTCGGCCAGGTTCACCGCGACGCAGACGTGGTTCGGCGCGATCCGCACCCGCGTCCCCACGGGCAGGTCGACACCGGTGATCGTCGCATGGTGCTCCGAGAGCACCGGGATGCGCGCCTCCGGGTGCTCCGGGAGGCGGCCGAAGCCGCTCGAGGCCGCGCCACGATCGGAGGAGAGCACCTTGCTGCCCGCGTCGGCGATCAGGTGGTCGCCGCGGCGGGACACGATCGTGGCGAGGACGGTGACGGCGATGTCCTCGGGCGTCATCGTGCCGATCTCCCACTGCTGGGCGTCGCCGAGGGCCGAGACCCCGGGGCGCAGCTCCGTGAGCACCGAGGAGTCGGCGAACGCGGCCGACGGGGTCGAGCCTCCGCTGACCACGCGGGCCTCGACTCCGGACGCCGCGAGCGACGCGACCGCCTCGGCGAGCGCGCGCGCCTCGTCGCGGGCGGCCGCCGCTCCGTTGCCGGCCGCGTAGCTGTGGCCGGGGAAGGTGAAGACGCCGGCGACGTCGAGCCCGGCCGAGACGGCGGCCGCGGCGATCGCGCCGGCTTCGGCGGGGAGCACGCCGCTGCGGTGGTGGCCGGAGTCGATCTCGACGACGACCTCAAGCCCCTCGCGCTCGGGCAGGGCCGCGGCCAGGCGCTCGGCCGACTCCGCCGAGTCGACGCCGACCCGCACACGGGCGCTCACGAGGACGTGGCGGAGCCGCCCGGCGCGCTCGGCGTCGAGCCAGAGCGGGTAGGCGATGAAGAGGTCGCGGATCCCTCCCGCGGCGAAGACCTCGGCCTCCGAGACGGTCGCGACGGTGAGGCCGACGGCCCCCGCGGCGAGCTGGCGGCGGGCGATCTCGAGCGACTTGTGCGTCTTCGCGTGGGGGCGGAGCGCCAGGCCCCGCTCGCGGGCAGCCGCGGCGACGGCGGCGATGTCGCGGTCGAGCACCGCCTCGTCGAGCACCAGCGCCGGAGTGGCGAGAGCATCGAGCGCGGCGGAGCGGGCGGAGGAGTCGGCGGCGGCGGTATCGACGGTCACGCGCCGAGCCTAGGCCGCACCACCGGCCCGCGTCCCGCCGTGAGGGCGGCCTCGGGCCGGTCCGCCGCCCGGTCATCGCGCCCCGCGGAAGGCCCCGCGGAGGGATCCCGTCGAGCGCGACACCTCGTCGACCTCGGAGGCGGCCGCGCCGCTCCGACACCGTCTTCCGGATCGCCCACCTCTCCGCCGGAACGCTCGCGTCGACGCTTCAGGGCTTCGGCGTGGTCGGGCAGAGCCCTCCCGTCCACTGACCGTTCATCCGCCGCGGGATGCGGGAGGACCCCGGCGCTGCCAGGCTGAGCGGATGACTCCGCAGTCCTCCCGCCTCCGGCCCTTCGGCCCGTCCGGCGCCACCGTCACCCGGCTGACCCTCGGCACCTCCTGGCGCCCCGAGCGCGTCGCCGACCTCGACCGGGTGCCGGCCCTCGAGCGCGTCCTCGACTCCGACGCCGCCACCCGCGCCGTCTCCGTCGTCGACACGTCCAACGAGTACGCCGGCGGCCACAGCGAGCGCCTGATCGGCGAGGCCCTGCAGGCCCGCGGCGGCGTCCCCGAGGGGATCACCGTGGTCACCAAGCTCGACCGCGACCCGAGCACCGGCAGCTACTCGGCCGAGCGGATGCGCCGCAGCCTCGACGAGAGCCGCGAGCGCCTCGGGATGGACGTCCTCCCCCTGCTCTACCTGCACGACCCGGAGCGCATCTCGTACGACGAGGCCTTCGCCGAGGACGGCCCGGTCCGCGCGCTCGTCGCGATGAAGGAGGCGGGCGTCGCCCTCTCGATCGGGATCTCGGGCGGACCTGCGCCGATGCTGCGCCACTACGTCGACACCGGCCTGTTCGACGCCGTGATCACCCACAACCGCTTCACGCTCGTCGACCGCTCCTCCGAGGAGCTGATCGACGCGTCCGTCGACCGCGGCGTGATCGTGGTCAACGCGGCGGTCTACGGCGGAGGCGCCCTCGCACGCTGGCCGGAGCCGGTCGCCTCCTACGCCTACCGGCCGGCGCCGCGCGAGATCGTCGACGCCGTCGCGGCGATGGGAGCCGCCTGCGACCGGGCGGGCGTGCCGCTCGCCGCCGCCGCGCTGCAGTTCTCGACGCGCGACCCCCGCGTGACGACGACGGTCGTCGGCGCCACCTCCGCCGAGCACTACGACTCCTTCGTGGCCGACGACGCGCTCGAGATCCCCGACGCGCTGTTCGAGGAGCTGGAGTCGCTCGCTCCGCCGAGCACCGTCTGGCAGGACGCGCCCGGGGCGACCTGGCCGCGCTGATCCGGGCATAGCCGGGCTCTCCTCCCGGTTGAAGCACGTGACCCCCTCCGCGAGATGCCGCCGGCGTGCGCCCTCACCGGCGTATCGCCTACCGAAGCGGCGTTCCGCGGAGAAGCACGACAGGAGAGACATGACCGACACCGCCTTGTTCCAGCCGCTGACGCTCCGCTCGAGGACCGCGCGCAACCGCCTCTGGGCGGCACCGATGTGCCAGTACTCGGTGGAGGCGCAGGACGGCGTGCCCACCTCGTGGCACCTCGTGCACCTCGGCGGGCTCGCGCGCGGCGGATCGGGCGTCGTCATCGCGGAGGCCACCGCCGTCGTCCCCGAGGGGCGGATCAGCCCCTGGGACACGGGGCTGTGGAACGACGAGCAGCGCGACGCCTGGGCTCCGATCGTCGACTTCATGCACGGGCAGGGCGCGCTCGCCGGCGTGCAGCTCGCCCACGCGGGCCGGAAGGCGTCGACCTACCGCGAGTGGAGCGGACGCGGATCCGTGCCGCTGGAGGACGGCGGCTGGCCGACCGTCGCTCCCTCGGCCGTCGCGTTCGAGGGCTACGCGGAGCCGCGCGAGCTGGCCGCGGAGGATCTGCCCGGCCTCGTCGAGGCGTTCCGCGCCTCCGCCCGCCGCGCCGCGGACGCCGGCTTCGACGTGATCGAGCTGCACGCCGCGCACGGGTACCTGCTCCATCAGTTCCTGTCGCCGCTCTCGAACACCCGCGAGGACTCCTACGGCGGCTCGCTCGAGAACCGGGCGCGCCTGCTGCTCGAGGTCGTCCGCGCGGTCCGCGCCGAGATCGGGGAGCTCGTGCTGCTCGTCCGCTTCTCCGCGACCGACTGGGCCGAGGGCGGCTGGACACTGGGGGAGACGATCACCGTCTCGGAGTGGGCGCGCGCCGAGGGCGTGGACCTCTTCGACGTGTCGACCGGCGGACTCGTGCACGCCAGCATCCCGGTGGCGCCGCTCTACCAGGTGCCGTTCGCGCGCGACCTGCGGAAGGCGACCGGTGCGCTGGTCGGCGCCGTGGGACTCATCACCACGGCGGAGCAGGCGGAGGGCGTGGTCGCGAACGGCGACGCCGACGTCGTGCTGCTCGCCCGCGAGCTGCTGCGCGACCCGAACGCTCCGGTGCGGATGGCGCACGAGCTCGGCGCGGACCTGCCGGTGCCCCCGCAGTACACCCGGGCCTGGCGCTGAGCCTTCAACCGCGAGATGCCACCTGTGCGCACGCCTCGCGGCGTGTCGTGTGCACAAGTGGCATCTCGCGGAGGAGAGCGGTCGGGCTCCCCGGAGGAGAGCGTCAGCTCTCGGAGGGCTCCTCGGGAGCGTCCTCCTCGGGGTTGAAGTGCGAGTCTCCGGAGACCCCCACCGCCAGCCCGTCCTCGGAGTGCGGGATGGTCTCGTCGTCGCCGAGACCGTTCGCCTTCTTCTCGCCCTCGGACGAGGTGGCTGCGTCGGTCACGGCTCAGGCCTCGACGTCGCCGCGCCAGGCACCGTCGGGGGTGCCCTGCTTCTCGATGTACTCCTTGAAGTTGTTCAGGTCCTTCTTCACAGCGTGGCTGCCGGCGCCGACGAGCGAGCCGAGCGTCTCGAGGAAGCCCTTCGGCTCCCAGTCGAGCTGCACGGTGACGCGGGTCTCGGTGTCGGAGAGCTTGTGGAAGGTGACGACGCCCGCGTGGTCGGTCTCGCCGCCGGTGCTGTTCCACGCGACGCGCTCGTCGGGGTGCTGCTCGGTGATGTTCGCCTCGAACTCGCGCTCGACGGGGCCGACCTTCACCTTCCAGACGGTGAGGGTGTCGGTGACCTGCTGGATCGACTCGACCTCGTCGAGGAAGCGCGGGAACTCCTCGAACTGGGTCCACTGGTTGTAGGCGACGGACACGGGGACGTTGACGTCGACGGTCTCGATGATCTGCGGCACGGTGGTGCTCCTTGCTGTCTCACTCGGTGTGCGGCGTTCCGCTGCTGCGGTCGTCACGCTCGACGTTAGGCGGGAGCCGCCTGGGAGCGCACCGGGTTGCGGACTGCCCCGAACGTGGTAAGCGGAGGCGGTGCTGCGGTGCGCGCGCCGGGACGGCTCCGGCGGGCGCCCGAGACGCCGCCGTGCGCGCCGGGACGTCCGCGGGAGGGCGGCGTCCGGACGGCACGGCGGCGTCTCGGGAGCGGCAGCGCCGCTCAGCCGGCCGGCTCCTCTATCGGTCGATCGCCCTCGGCATCGAACCTGACCGCGGAGAACAGCAGGTCGCTGGCGAAGAACGGGTTGTGATGACGGCGGAGGGGGCTGCCGCCTCGCCGCATCAGCGTCGTATTGAGCTTGTATGCGGCCTCGACGAACGGCTCGAAGTCGAGCGCCTCCCAGAACTGCTCCCACGACTCGAACTCCCAGGCGCTGACCTCCGCGCTCTTGTAGCTGGTCGAGTACTCGATGCCGAAAGCGGGCGGGAGCTCACTGACTCCCTGCTGACCCAGCCGCTCCGCGAACGTCGGTGCATCGACATTGACAGCGATGACGATCTCCCCGGTCTCCAGGTCCTCCTGAACGAAGACCGTCTCCAGCACTCCGCAGCTCAGAGTGAGGAGGCGGCGCCGCTTCTTCGTCCGCCTCGTGGACGGCAGAGCGGACACCGTCCACAGGATCTGCTGTGTTCCGAACGGATCGGGGACCGTTTCGCCGATGTACCTGCCCAGGGCGGCGGAGAGGTCGAGGTAGTCCTCGCGGCGGACCAGCTCCCAGAACCGGCCCGGCATCGTCACCTCGCCCTCCTCGCCCACACGCGGACGGTCGGCCCTGTTCCAGGGCAGAAGGACGCTCCGCCCCTCCTCCAGGGTGACACCGAGGTCGTCGACGCCTCCCGGCCAGCCGGTGAGCGCGAGGTTGCGCAGGCTGTGCTCGGCCTCCTGCCTCCGGATCTCGGCCACTTCCGCGCGGTCGAGGTCGTCACGTCGACACGGAGCGAAGCGGAAGGCGACGACGTCGCCGTGGTGGCGTCTGTGCGTCGCGTACCGGCTCACGATGTTCGTGGTCTGACCGACGTACCGCTGGCCGTTCTCGAACTCCAGGACGTAGATCCCGCAGAGAGTGGTGCGGTCGAGGAACAGCGATGCCGCCGATCCTGCGGCGCTCATGTCGTAGCGGGTGAAGGAGAGCACGGGGACGAGGGGTTCGAGCACCCTCGAACCCTACGACCCGGGCGATCGAGGGACGCCGGCCCGTCGAAGCGACTCGCCGCACCCGGACACCGCCCTCAGCACCGAGACACCGCGTCGTGGCCGGTGCCTCGGCGCTGGAGCGGTGTCTCGGAGCAGGCCGCGGTCAGCGGTCCTGCGGGTCGCCGCCGAGCTGGCCGATGGCGGGGAGGGGGCCGCCGTCGTCGGCGCCGGTGCGGCGCCAGCGGGCGATGGCGTTGCCCAGGTGGTAGATCACGAGGGCGGCACCGGCGCCGAGGACGATGCCGCCGAGTTCGAAGCCGCCGGAGGAGAACGAGAAGCCGGCGATCGCGATCACGAGGGAGACCGCGGCGGTGTACTGGTTGACCGGGCGCGAGAAGTCGACGCGGTTGTCGATCCAGATCTTGATGCCGATCACGCCGATCAGGCCGTAGAGCGCGGTGGTCGCGCCGCCCAGCACTCCGGCCGGGATCGAGTTGAAGACGGCGCCGACCTTGGGCGAGAGGCTGAGCAGGATCGCGGTGACGCCGGCGACCCAGTAGGCGGCCGTCGAGTACACGCGGGTGGCCGCCATCACTCCGATGTTCTCGCCGTAGGTCGTGGTGCCGGAGCCGCCGAAGGCGCCGGAGAGGGTGGTCGCCACACCGTCCGCGATCAGGGCCCGGCCGGTGCTGGCGTTGGCGGAGGCGTCGGTCATCGTCGCGACGCCGCGGACGTGTCCGACGTTCTCGGCGATGAGGACGAGCACGACCGGCAGGAACATCGCGATGCCCGACCACGTGGATCCGGAGGCGAAGTCGGGGAAGGTGAACGGCGGCAGGCCGAACCAGTCGGCCGCGCCGACCGCGGAGTAGTCGATCTCGTTCCGGAGCAGGGCGACGACGTAGCCGATGACCACGCCGAGGAAGATCGAGACGCGGCCGAGGAAGCCGCGGAGGAACACGCTCGACAGGATGATCGCGGCGAGCGTGATCGTCCCGGTGATCGGCGCCTGCTTGAAGCTGAGGTACGCGGTCGGAGCCAGGTTGAACCCGATCAGGGCGACGATCGCGCCGGCGACGACCGGGGGCATCAGCCTGTCGATCCAGCCGAGGCCGACGACCTGCACGAGGACGCCGACGGCGGCCAGGAGGAGGCCCACGGCGACGACTCCGGCGAGCGCCGACCCCGTCCCTCCGACGGCGGTCGCGGCCGTGACGGGCGCGATGAACGCGAAGCTCGAGCCGAGGTAGCTGGGGAGCCGGTTGCGCGTGATCAGGAGGAACAGCAGCGTCCCGACTCCGGAGAAGAGCAGGGTCGTGGCGACCGGGAACCCGGTGAGCACGGGCACGAGGAACGTCGCTCCGAACATGGCGACGACGTGCTGGATGCCGATGGCGATCGTCGCCGGCCAGGCGAGCCGCTCGCCGGGGGCGACGACGGCGCCGGGCTCGACGGTGCGGCCGTCTCCGTGCAGGGTCCAGATGGGCATGGGGCTCCTCGGCGGGGAAGGGAGGCGGGGGTCGACGTTCACAGTAGCGAGGGGTCTGGCCGTGCCGCGGCACCCGACCTACGATCGGGCCATGGACGGAGCGCGGCGTCTCGGTGAGGAGGAGTTCTCCGCGCACCTCGCCGAGCGGGTCGCGCGGATCCGCGGGTCGTTCGGCGACCTCCCGCTCTGGGCGGTCTCGGGCTGGAACGGTCCGCGGCTGCTGGCGGAGTGGACGCTGACGGGCGGCCCGCGGGGGCTCTCGTTCCTCGCCGACGACGCGGTCCCGGGCGGGACGGGGCCCTCCGTCGAGATCCGCACGACCCTCGGCGATCCGCGGCACGACGTCGCGCTGCTCTGCTGCCGGGAGGAGGCGCCCGTCTCGTTCGTGCAGCCGGAGGCGCTGCCCGCTCCCACGCGGATCGCGGAGATCCCCGTCGACGGGGCTCCGGAGCCCTTCGAGGTGTGGGAGGGAGCCGGCGCGGTGCGCGCGGCCGCGTGGGTGCGCGGGCACGTCCTCACGCTGGAGTGCCGCGGAGTCGATCTGGACGCTCTCGCGCTGGACGAGGTGGACGACATCGAGCCGTTCGTGGCCGGCTGGCTGGAGTTCGTCGGCGCCTCGCGGCGTTGAGCGCCGACCCGCGCTCCCGCGCTGCTGGAAGAGCGCGGAGTCCCGCTCGGCGCGCCGGTGAAAGATGTGCGCCGATCCCGGACAGGAGGGAGCATGAGGCACATGCCAGCTCCCCTCGCGGGTCCCGACCGGTTCGCCGCGGTCGCCGCCGCGGTCGCCGATCCCGTCCGCCGCTACCTCTGGCGGCGCACCGACTCCGCCACCGCCGACGACGTGCTCGCCGCGACGCTCTCGGTGCTCTGGCGCCGCAGCGCCGACGTCCCCGAGGACGACCCGGTGCCGTGGGCGATCGGCGTCGCCCGGCTCCAGCTGCAGAACGCCCGGCGGATGCAGCGCCGGCAGGTCATGCTCGCCCAGCGGATCGCGGTCGTCGATCCGCCCCAGGTGCAGATCGACGAGGGCGAGGCGTCGGGCGCGGAGGAGACCGTGCGCCTCGTGCTCGCCCGGATGCGCGAGCAGGACGCCGAGCTGCTGCGCCTCTGGGCGTGGGAGGAGCTCGACGTCCGCGGGATCGCCGCGGTCCTCGGAGTCACGGCGAACGCCGTCTCGATCCGCCTTCATCGCGCGCGGCGCCGCTTCGCCGAGCTCTACGACTCCACCGACCCGCACGCGCCCGAAGGGGGACTCCGATGACCGGAACCGACGACGAGGACGTCCGCCGCCTCCTCCGCACGGTCGACCCCGCGCGGAGCCTCCCCGCGCTCGACCGCGACGAGCTCGCCGAGCAGATCGCCGCCGCCACGGGCGAGGGCACGCGGACGGTGCACTCCCGCCGCCGCTCCCCCTGGCTGATCGTGGGAGTCGGCGCGCTGAGCGCCGGGGCCGCCGCCTCCCTCCTGCTGCCCTTCGCGCTCGGCGTGGGCGGGGGCAGCACCTCGACGCTGATCCTGCCGAGCACGGGCGGGCCGATGGCCGCGTGCTCGCCGGTGACGGCCGCCGCGCTGGCCCCCGCTCAGCTCGCGTTCCGGGCCGAGGTCCGCTCGATCGACGGGAGCACCGTCACCCTGCACGTGCTCGAGCGCTACGCGGGCGAGGTCGGCGACGGCGTCACGGTCACCCAGGGCAGGGAGACGGCGGTGGACGGGGCCCCCATCGTCTTCGAGACCGGGGTCGACTACCTGGTCGCGGCCGACGGCGACACGATCCTGACCTGCGGCCTCAGCGGTGAGAGCTCCCCCGAGCTCGCGGCGCTGTACCAGGAGGCGTTCTCGCGGCAGTAGGCGGAGGCGGGTAGCGGCCCGCGCGGGCGGTGGCAAGGGCCTCCCCGATCGGGGGGAGCGGCGCGCAGGCTGAGGCATGGGCCTCCCGGCCCTCCCCCTCCGGTCGCCCGGCGGCGCCCGCGGGCCCTCGGCGACGCCGCCCCGCCCGCCCCGCAGGAGGCCCGCATGCCGGTGTTCCGGCTCCTCGAACCGCTCCACGCCGCCGGTGTCGCGCTCGCCGACCTCGCGAGCGATCGGCTCCGCCTCCACGGCGACGGCTCCGACGTCCGCATCACCGCGGTGACCGTCGCGCACACCGAAGCGGGCCCCGGCGCCCTCTTCGCCGCGCTCCCTGGGAGGAGGAGCCACGGGGCCCGGTTCGCGGCCGACGCGGCGGCGGCAGGAGCGGTCGCCGTGCTCACCGACGCGGGCGGGCTCGACGAGGCGCGCGCCTCCGGACTGCCCGTCCTCCTCAGCGACGACCCCCGCACCGCCCTCGGCCCGGTCGCCGCGCAGGTGTACGGCACGAGGAGCGGACCGGTGCTCCTCGGCGTGACCGGCACCAACGGCAAGACCAGCACCGTGCACCTCCTCGACGCGGTGCTCCGGCAGCTGGGCGTCGTCTCGGGGCTGAGCTCCACCGCCGAGCGCCGCAGCGCCGACCACGTCGTCGCCAGCCGCCTCACCACGCCCGAGGCCTCCGAGCTGCACGCGCTCCTCGCCCGGATGGCAGAGGACGGCGTCGAGGCGGCGGCGATCGAGGTCAGCGCCCAGGCGCTCGTGCGCTCGCGGATGGAGGGGATCGTGCTCGACGTCGCCGGGTTCACCAACCTCAGCCACGACCACCTCGACGACTTCGGCGACCTGGACGAGTACCTCCGCGCCAAGCAGCGCCTGTTCACGCCCGAGCGGAGCCGGCGCGGCGTCGTGGTCGTCGACACCGAGGCGGGCGCCGGGTCGCCCGCGAGGCCTCCGTCCCGGTCGTGACGCTCTCCGCCGGGGACGGAGCCGACTGGCGGATCGACGTGCTCGAGACCGCGGTCGACCGCACCCGCTTCCGGCTCACCGCCCGCGACGGCTGGTCGACGACCACCTCCGTCCCGCTCCTCGGCCGCCACATGGCCTCGAACGCGGCCCTCGCGCTGGTGATGCTGATCGAGGCGGGCCACGCGCGCGACCGGGTGGCCGCGGCGGTCGGCTCCGGGATCGACGTCACCGTGCCCGGGCGGACGCTGCTCGTGTCCGGCGCCGACGGGCCGCGGGTCTTCCTCGACTTCTCGCACACGCCCGACTCGGTCGCGCGCACCGTCGACGCCCTCCGCGAGGTGACGCCCGGCCGCGTGCTCGTCCTCCTCGGCGCCGACGGCGACCGCGACCCGAGCAAGCGCGCGCCGATGGGCCGGGCCGCCGCCGAGCGCGCCGACCTGGTGATCGTCACCGACCACCACCCGCGCTTCGAGGACCCCGCGCGGATCCGTCGCGCCCTGGTCGACGGCGCCCGCCGCGTCGAGCGCTGCGAGGTGCTCGAGATAGCGGAGCCGGCCGACGCCGTCCGCGCCGCGCTGCACCGGGCCGGCCCGTCCGACTCCGTCCTCTGGGTCGGCCCCGGCGACACCGACTACCGCGTGGTCGGCGCCGACGACCTCCCCTACTCCCCCCGCGCCGACACGGCCCGCGCGCTGGCCGAGGCCGGCTGGAGCGTCGACCTGCTTGACTGACCGGGTGTTCTCGACCCTCCCGGTGCGCCGCGTGCAGGCCCGACCCGAGCACCCCGCCGACCTCTCGCGCTGGCCCGCGACGCTCGCGCCCGTGCGGCAGGTGCTGGCCGAGGGCTGGGATCTCGGCCAGGTGACGGTGATCACCGGCGAGAACGGCTCGGGCAAGTCGACGCTGCTCGAGGCGGTCGCCTTCGCCTACGGGCTGAACGCGGAGGGCGGATCCACGGGTGCGATGCACTCCTCCCGCGCCTCGGAGTCGGACCTGGCCGAGCACCTCCAGCTGATCCGCGGGGCCGGGGCGTCCAAGCGCGGCTTCTTCCTCCGCGCCGAGACGATGCACGGCTTCTTCAGCTACCTGGAGGAGGTGGGGATCGACGGCGGGTACCACGAGCGGAGCCACGGAGAGTCGTTCCTCGACATCGTGGCGAACCGCTCCCGGATCAGCGGGCTGTGGCTCCTCGACGAGCCGGAGTCGGCCCTCTCGGTGTCGGGCTGCCTCGCCCTGATCGGGCAGCTGCGCGATCTGGTCGCCGGCGGCTCACAGGTCGTTCTGTCCACGCACTCGCCGATCCTCGCGGCCCTCCCCGGAGCCGACCTCTACGAGCTCGACGAGACGGGCCTGCGCCCCTGCCGCTACGACGACCTCGACCTGGTGCGGACCTGGCGCGGCTTCCTCGACCAGCCGGCCCGCTTCCTGCGGCGACTGGAGTAGGCCGGCGGCCGCTCGGCCGCGCCGGAACGGGCCGTTCGTGTTCACCACGAAGGGAAGTACGTCGGCAGGCAGTCCCGTTCTCGCGGATCCCGAGCCGCCAGGGCGAAAGTCTCCGCCCGCACGAGCACTGTCAGGCCGCGGAGGCCGCCGCCGGCCGGGCGACCCGGGGCGCCCAGCCCACCGCGATCGCGGCGCCGGCGAGCGCGAGCTGTCCGAGCGGCGGCAGGATCGCCGAGACCAGGGAGCCGTCGCCGCCGGAGGTGACGAAGGTGTCGGCGACCGACATCCCGAAGCCGAACCCGGCGAAGAAGCGGAAGACGACGGCGCCGGCGACCAGGGCCAGCATGAGCACCGCGATCCGCCGCGGAGTGAGCGGCGACCTCCGGCCGACGAGGGCGCCGACCGTCACGACGATCGCGGCGGCCGTCCAGAACGCGGCCCACCCGGTGACCCAGATCGCGTGGGAGCCGAACTCGAAGCCGTCGCGCTCGGACATGGTCGCGTAGATCTCCGCCAGGGCCACGCCGGGGACCTTCGCCTGCGGATTCCAGACCAGCAGATCCACGGCACCCACCACCGTGACGCCCGCCACGAGCGCGAGGCCCGCGAGGGCGACGGGGAGGCGCTGAGCGCGGGTCGCCGTCCGCGGTGCGAGGGCGATGGTCCTCGAGCCGCCGAGGACGATCGCCCCGCAGACGAGTCCGGCGAGGGAGACGGGCAGGCCGACGAGGGCGAGGGGTCCGGGGAGGAGGAGGCCGGCCGCGGTGAGCACCGGGCCGACGACGGCGGCGACCAGGGAGATCCGCGCGAGCACCGTGCGGGCCGACGCCGCAGCGCCGAGGAGGTGGACCGCGCCGAGGACCGCGACCGCGACGGCGGCGACGAGCACCGCGGTCTGCACGGCGCCGACGGCCGCAAGGGCGGTGTCGGAGGCGGCACCCGGCTCGGGGACGATCCCGCCGCCGGTCAGCGCGATGCCGCTCAGCATCAGCGCCGCCGCGGCGAAGAGCGCGAGTCCTCGGCGGGCGAGGCGGCGCGGGAGCGTGCCCCGCGCCTCGCCGGTGTGCGCGGGCAGGTCGCGGTCGACGCTCACCAGCAGGGCGAGCGCTCCGAGGACGACGCCGCGCCGGGGCAGTCCCAGCTCGGCGGCCCCGGCCAGGTCCGCCCGCCACTCCTCGAGGTAGCGCTCGCGGGCGAGCGGGGGCAGCAACAGCGACAGGAGCCGCAGGAGCGCGCTCACGCGGTCGCCTCCGCCGCTCGCGGCGCCGTCCGCGCGGTCGACCTCATCCGCTCGACGGCGGCCCGGGCTGCCGGGGCGCCCTCCGCGGTCAGCTCGTAGAGCCGGCGACGCGGGCCGCTCCGCTCGCTCGCGGCCTCCCACTCCGAGACCACCCAGCCCGCTCCCTCGAGCCGCTCCAGGATCGGGTAGACGCTGCCCGCCGGTCGCCCGGTGGCCTTGATCACGACCATGCCCCAGGTCGGGCCGTCGGCGTCGAGGAGGGTCCGGAGGACGTCCGCGGTGGCGGACGTGAGGCGAGGGAGTGGCTGCACGGGATTGAGGCTACCTATGTAGAGATAGCCGGGTCAACACAGGCGGGACGGCATCTCTAAGCAATACCGCTCTCTGGATTCTCAGCTGCCTGTCAGCCTCTGACATACTCCGCAGATGACCGAGTTCAACCCCGCCGTATTCCCCGGCTCCGCCCCCTCCGCTCCGAAGAAGACCGGCAACGGGCTGGGCCTCGCCTCCCTCATAATCGGAATCCTCGCGCTCATCGGCGCCCTTATCCCGATCGTCAACTACGCCTCGGGCTTCCTCGCCTTCATCGGACTCGTCCTCGGCATCATCGGCCTCTTCCTCAAGGGCCGCTCTCGCGGCACGGCCATCGCCGGCACCGTCCTCAACGTGATCGCGCTTGTCCTCTCGATCATTCTCGCCATCGTCTACACGGCCGGATTCGCGAGCGGCGTCTCGAACGCGATCGCCACCGCGCAGGCCGAGAGCTCCGAGGCCGCTGCCGTGCCGCGGACGCTCGTCTATGAGGTCACCGGCTCGGCTACCGCGGCCTCCATCACTTGGTCGACCTACGACGGAGGAACCTCCGGCTCCGAGCAGGCCACCGGTCAGGCGCTCCCCTTCACGAAGGAGCTGCAAGTCCAGACCGGAGGCGACTTCACCTTCCAGAGCTTCACGCTGACCGCCTCGAACGGCAGCGATGACGAAGGCGAGATCAGCTGCCGAATCACCCTCGACGGCGAGGTCATCGCCGAGCAGACCAGCACCGGGGCCTTCGCGTCGGCGCTCTGCTCGGCGACCCCGGAGTAGCCGCCGTGCGTAAAGCCCTTTTCCCTGCAGCTCTCAGTGCGGCAATGCTCCTCCTGACTGCCTGCACGGCTTCCGCGCCCGCAGCAGCTCCGGCCGAGTCGACGACCCCTGCACCTGCGGCGCCCGCGACACCTGCGTTCGTCGAGCTCGACACCGCACAAGCGGCGTCCCGTTATCTCGACCTCGTCTGCCCCAACAACATCGCGATCAAGAATCTGAGCGACGCCTTCTCATCCGGCGAGGACGAGCTTCTGAACGGTGGCGACCCGGACCCTTCCGGCGTGCACGCCGCTGCGTCTGCTCGGCTCGATCTGACAAGACGGACACTCACGCTCCTGGACGACTCGTACTACCACTGGCCGAGCGATGTCTCCGAGCAGATCGCGACGATCCGCGGCTCCTACATCGCCGAGATGTCCACTCTCAACACGATGGCCAACTCGGCCGATTTCAGTGACGCCTATTACTCGACGTTCCCTGAGGCCACGACTGAACAGCAGAGCGCCGGACAAGAGGTCCGCTACGCGCTGGGCATCGATCCGGACACGGTCGCCAGCTGTGTCGGGCACGAGAACGGGATCGACGCTCTGACGTCCGAGAAGGAGCAGCGGGATGCCGGAGCGTAGCGCCTGATCGAGAGGCAGCGATCGGTGGGCGCGTGTTCCCGGAGACGGTCGAAAAGGGGACCGAGGGCTCCGACGCCGACCAGGCGACGTGTTCGCAAGCGGGAGCCCTCGCGCTGACCGTCCGCCGCCGGCCCTCGCGCCGCTAGCCGGACCCCGCACGCAGAACGTCGGCCGAGAGCAGCCGCCCTCCACCCTCGGGGGACGGCGGGCACTCTCAGCCGACGGTCTGCGCGCGAGCGCGGGGACTACTTGCGGAACATCCGCGCCGTGGTCTCGAAGAGGCCCTTCACGGGGCGCTGCTGCTCGCCCTGCTGGGCGCCGAGGACGATGATGACGGCGGTCAGCACGGGGATGGCCCACTGGGTGACCTTCTGCACGCGGAGGGCCGTGGTCAGCTCCTGTGAGTTGTGCTCCGACGCCTCGGTCACGCCGGGGGCGCCCTCGTCGGCGTGCTTGGCCTGCGTCGCTCCGGCGACCGCGGCGATCACCGAGGCGGCACCGGCGAGCCCGGTCACGACGGTCTTGACGACGGTGTTCGTGCGGCTCTCCTGCTGGTTGGCCAGGCGGGTCTTGTTGGCGAGAACGAGTCCGATGCCGCCGACGCCGTGGGCGGCGATCGCGGCGAGCTGCACAGGGGTCCAGCGGGCCCAGCCGTTCGAGGAGAGGCGGAGGCGCTCCGCCGGGTCGGACGAGGTGGACGCGGCGCCGTTCAGGCCGACGGCGCCCATGAGCGAGCCGCCGAACCAGGCGGCGGCTCCGAGGTCGTGGAGACTGCGGACGAGGGTGTTGCGGGAGGGCATGTGGGCCTCTTCTCTGCCGGCGGCGGACGTCGGCGGTGGTCGGCTGGTGCGGACTCCTCCGACGCTACGCGCGCCCTGGAACCGCGCACGGGGCTTGACCTCTCCCCCTCCGACACGCTCCGCTGGAGGTCAACGACCGACCCGGACCGACCGACCCGAGGAGCCCCGCGATGCCCACCGACGACGAGAAGCGGACGACCCGCGACGAGTTCCACGACGCCGTGAACATGACCGCGAAGGAGCTCGAGGAGTGGCTCGGCACCGACGAGTCGAAGGAGGTCGGCCAGAAGCCGGAGGGCGGCGGCGAGTCCGTCGGCCACGAGAGCGGGCGCCGCATCGTCGACCTGCTCGGCACGAAGCAGGCCGACCTGAGCGACGACGACTACGCCCACATGACGAAGGTCGTCGGCTACGTGCACCGGCACGCGAAGCAGCGTCCCTCGGGCGATGTCACCGAGACGAAGTGGCGCTACTCCCTGATGAACTGGGGCAACGACCCGCTGAAGGGCTGACCCGGTCCGAGAGCTGCGCTCAGCACATCCCGAAGAGGTTGCAGAGGGCGCCGCGGTCCTGGATCGACTCCATGCCGCCCGGCTTCTGCACCTTCGGCAACTCGTAGGAGGCGGCGACCGTCTGCACGCCGGCGGACGAGGCGGCCTGCACGGGAGCGGCGGCAGGAGCAGCGGCGGGAGCGAGGACGGCTCCGAGGGCGAGTGCGGCGGCGGCGAGGATCGGGGCCATGGTCGTTCTCCTGTGATCGAGGGGTGCGATCGGCTCGACCGCTCCACCAGCATGGCGACGCCCCGTCGCACCGCTCCTGTACGAAAGACCAGTCCGCCCTTGTACGGAAGGCCGACGGGGCTCGGAGAAGGCTTCGGTACCCTGGTCCCGTGGTGGGGACGACGCGGTGGACGAACGACGTGCGGACGCTGCCCGGCGGCTGGATCACCCGGTCCCTCCTCCTCGGCTCCTTCACGCTCCTCGTCGTCATCGACCTGATGGGCGGCAGCGTCGACCTCACGTCGGTCCGCGGCTGGATCGAGCTGGCGCTCCCCTACCTGCCGCTCCTGGCGCTGCTCGCCGGCGCGATCCCCGCGGCGGTCTCGCTCTACCTCGTCTACGCCGTCGTCCTGATGCTCGGCGCCCCGCCGCTGCTGCTCGCGGCGCTGATCTTCCCGACCATCGTGGTGGTCGGCTTCGTCACCTTCCTCCTCCCCTGGCGCGCGGGGCTCGTCTTCGTGCTCGGCACCCTCGTCCTCCTGCCCGCGGTGCTGCTCGTCGACCGCGCCATGGGCACGGCCGTCTACGTCCTGGGCGCGTTCGTCCTCTTCGGCGGCACCGCCGGGCTGGGCCTGAACGCCTTCCGGGGCCGCAGCGAGCGGAGCGAGCGCCGGGCCGACCGCATCCAGGAGGAGCAGGCGCGGATCCGCAACGAGGAGCGGACCCGGCTCGCGCACGAGCTGCACGACATCGTCGCGCACGAGGTCACCATCATCGCCATGCAGGCCCGCCGCGCGACCTCGGTCGAGGACCCGGCCAAGACCGAGCGCATCCTCGAGAGCATCGGCGACGCGGCGCAGCAGGCGCTGCAGGATCTGCGGAGCCTCGTGACGCTCCTCCAGGACGAGGACGAGGCAGGCGCTCCCGCCCGCGGCGACTCCGACCTGCTCGGGACCCCGGAGGTCTCGGGCGCCACGACCACCGCTGTCGGCTTCGTCCACGACGTGCGGAACGTCGCCGACGCGATCGAGCGCGCGGGCTTCCGGGTCCGCCTCGACGTGGCGGGCTCCGTGGCGCAGGTGCCCGCGAGCCTCCGCCAGGTGCTGCGGCGCACGGTCCGGGAGCTGGGCACGAACGTGCTCAAGCACGGCGACACCGCCGGTGAGGTGCAGCTCCGGCTCGAGGTGTCGGAGGGCGAGGTGCAGCTGAGCTCCTCCAACGCGATCGCCTCCGCGGCTCCGATCGTCTCCTCGCACCTCGGGATCGAGGCGATGTCTGCCCGCTGCGCCGTCTTCGGCGGGCGGCTGGACGCGGGAGCCCGCGGCGGCCGCTGGACCACGACCATGACCATCCCCCTCGAGGGCCGGGCGTCCGGTGCGCTCGTCGCGGGGGCGACCGACGAAGGACGAGAGCGATGACCCGCGTGCTGCTGGTGGACGACGAATCGATGACCCGCGAGATCCTCCGCGACTACCTCTCTCAGGACCCGGCGATCGAGGTGGTGGGCGAGGCCTCCGACGGGAGGATCGCGGTGCAGCAGGCGGCGACGCTCCAGCCCGACCTGATCCTGATGGACATGCAGATGCCGGTCATGAACGGCGTCGCTGCGACCGAGCGGATCCACGCCGAGCACCCGGGCATCGCGATCCTCGGGCTCAGCACGTTCACCACGGACCGCTACGTCGTCGACCTGCTCCGCGCGGGCGCCTCCGGCTACCTGGTCAAGGACACGAAGCCGCGGGAGATCATCGCGGCGGTGCACGCGGTGCTCGCGGGCGAGTCCGTGCTCTCCGCCGAGGTCACGCGCCACGTGGTGAAGGGGCTCGAGGAGTCGGTGCCGGCGGAGACGGTGCCGGACCCCGATCTGCTCGAGGCGCTCACCGAGAAGGAGCTCGAGGTGATCCGCCTGCTCGCCCGCGGGATGAGCAACCGCGAGATGGCGCAGGAGCTGTTCGTCACCGAGTCGACCGTGAAGGCGCGGTTCGTGAAGGTGATGGAGAAGCTGGGCGTGCGCGACCGGGTGCAGATCCTGGTCTCGGCGATCGAGCACGGGCTCGTCGACCTGGGGACGCGTCCCGGCCGGAGCTGATCGAGCCCGCCGGATTCAGCCCCAGCCGACCACGTCGGCGACGGGCCGCACGAGCCCCGCGACCGCCCGCTCGAGCGCACTCTCGTCGACCGCGGCGAGCGCCGGCTCCGGATCGAGCACCAGGGCGCCGCCCCAGCCCATCACCTCGTACTCCACCAGGGTGCGCGCGAGCGTCTCGGGCGACCGCCAGGCGCGGAGGAGGTTCGCCCGCGCGAACGCGTGCGCGGCGCGTGCTCCCTCCCCGTGCGCGGCGCGGCCGTCGAGGACGGTGCGCAGCACGGTCTCGAGGGTCGGGATGCCCTGGCCGGCCGGGGAGACGACCTGCCAGGTGAGGGAGGGGCGGCTCGAGCGCAGGCCCCGCGCGACCTGGGCGACCGCATCGCCGCCGGCGGAGCGCAGTGCGGCGGGGACGAGCGGTTCGGCCCCCGCGGTGAGGCGGCACAGCGCCAGGAATGTCGCGGCGTGGCCGACCTCGCCGGACGGGTCCGCGCCGGTGACGATCGTGCTCTCGTAGCCCTGCTCGCGGGACTGGTGCAGAGCGCTCGGCAGCGGAGCCGCGGCGGGCACGGAGACGGGCCGGGACGTCTCGCAGACGGCGCGTTCGGGCCCGACCACGGCGAGCACCGGATCCCCGGCTCCCTGGGCGCGCTCGAGCGTCAGGGCGGTCCAGGCCGCGGCGCCCTCCGGAGGGAGCACCGCGGTGAGGCTCTGCGCCCCGGCCGTCGCCGTCCATGCGAGCGAGACCGCTCCGGGGGGAACGGCCGAGCGGAGGCGGGCAGCGCGGTCGGGCCCGTCGTCTCCGGCCGGGTCGCGCCAGCCGAGGGCGACGACGGCGAAGCGGGAGCGCTCGTCGACGACGGCGAGCGGGGGTGCGGCGGTCATGGGCTCCTCCTTCCTGGAGGGGTGGAGGCGGCGGGAACGCCCAGTGCGGCGAAGGGCTGCTCGGCCAGGCGGGCCGCGGCGTCCGCGAGCAGCGGGCGCGGCGGCCGCGCGGCGAGGGAGTCGACGAGCTCGCCCGCGAAGCCGGGCGCACCGCGCAGCAGGGCATCCCGGGCGACGGTGCGGGCCAGACGCTCGTCGTCGTGCACCAGCCGCTCCGCACGCAGCACCGCGCGATGCCGGGCGTGCTCGAGGGCGGAGTCGTCGCTCACCGCGAGGGCGCGGAGGCGGTGCCACGGATCGACGGGCACGGCGGTGTCGTCGACCAGCACGAAGAGGTCGTCGGCGACGGTGTCGCCCGGGCCGAAGAGTCCGGCGCTCGCGTCGAGTCCGGCCTGCGCAGCGAGCGCCTCGGCGGCGATCAGGTCGCCGAGCAGCTCGTCGGAGACGCGGGTCGACGGCGCGGCGGCGGTCGCGGCGAGCCGGCGGGCGGCGGGCTCGGCGCGGTACTCGGGGCGGGCCGTCCCAGGTGGGACGGCGACCGGTCCTGCCGCGCGATCGGGCGCCTCCGCGAGGGCCGCGACCAGGCGGTCCAGGAGCCGGGCGGGGTCGTCGGCCGTGACGCCGACCAGCACGGAGCCGGCCGGGCTGTAGTGGCGCCGGTGCAACGCGCGCAGGACGGGCTCGGTCGCGCGGCCCTCGAGGTCGAGGTCGCCGCTGCCGTCGTGCGCGTTGGGGGCGTCGGCCCAGTAGCGGGCGGTCAGGTGCGGCCACGGCAGCACGCCGCCCGGAGCGGGGGCGAGGCGCGCGGCCCGCTCAGAGGCGACCGCGCGGATCTGCTCCGCGATCTGCTCCGGCAGGAAGGCGGGGCGGAAGACCTGCTCGACGAGCCGCTCCGCGATCACGGCGGCCGACCCGGGAGAGCCCGTCTCGAAGAACTCGGAGTAGTCGAGGTGGGTGTGACCGCCGAGGACGCCGCCGCTCTCGGCGACGCGGGTCTGCCGGACGAGACCGGCGACCCCCTCGCTGTCCTGGTAGACGAGGTGCTCGATCAGGTGCAGCATCCCCTCCTCGCCGTCGCGCTCGTGGCGCATACCGGCGGGCACGGCGAGGGCGACCGAGTCGTTGCGGACCTCCGGCCGGTGCACGACGAGCGCGCGGGCGCCGGAGGGCAGGGCGGCGGACAGGGTCGGGACGTCGCGGGCGCTCATTCCGCCCGCTCCCCCAGCTGTGCGGCGGACAGGCGCAGCAGCAGCCGCGCCTGATCGCTGCTGGCGCCCCCGGAGCGGTGCCAGTCGACGGCGTGCTGGGCCAGCCGGAACGCGGTGCCGACGCGCAGCAGCTCGGCGTCGTGGTCCTCCTCGAGCGAGAGTCCGCGGCGGAGCGCGTCGAGGGCCGGGCGGAGCGCGGGGTGGAAGGCGTGCAGCTCTGCGAGCTCCCCGAGCACCCAGGCGGCGTCCCAGACCGGGTCGGCGAGCCCGACGTCCTCGCCCGTGAGCAGAGCGACGCGGGTCCCGCCGACGACGAGGTGGGCGAGGCCGGGGTGGCCGTGGACCACGACCGCGGCCGGCGAGGCGACGACCGCCTCCGCCCAGTCGGCGAGCTCGAGGAGACCGCCGGCGCCGAGCTCCTCGGCGGCGGGCGCCCAGCCACCGGCGAGCCAGCCGCGGGCGCGCTGCAGCGGACGCGGAGGGAGCGGCTCCCCGGCGGGCCGGGCGCCGTGGAGCGCGTCCAGCGCGCCCTTCCACTCGCGGCCGACGGAGACGAGCGCCTCCTCCGACAGCTCGTGGAGGAGCGCGGGCAGCAGGGCGCGGGCGGTGGTGCGGTAGCGGCGGATCGACGGGTCGGCGCCTCCCGGCACGATCCGGGGATCGGGCGCTGCGAGGCGGACGGGCACCGGCGAGAACGGCAGCGGCGCCTGCTCTCCGAGGCGGCGGGTCCAGACGGTGGTCCCGTCGGGTCCTTCCGAGAGCTCGGTGACGAGCAGCCCGGTGACGAGGGCCCGCGGAGGGGCGGTGGTGCTCACGCCGACCTCGCCTCCTCCGCGGCCGCCGGTGCCGTGCGCAGCGACTCCAGGTGGCGCAGCACCGCGGGGAACGCGGGCGGCACCCAGGCGAGCGCCGTGTCGCTGGACTCGCTCGGCCCGGGCACGGGGTCGATGACGGTGAAGTTGGCCGGCTCGCGCAGCAGCGCGAGGGTGGACTCGACGACCGGGTTGCCGAGCGCCCGCGGCGGCAGCGACGGAGCGATGCACACCGGCGCCTCCGTCGTGAGGGCCGCGAGCAGCGACGGGGAGTCGGTGATGCCGTGCGCGAGGCGCGAGGCGTAGTCGAGGGTGGCCGGGTAGATCAGGATGAGGTCGGCCCACTCGGCGAGGTCGACGTGGGCGACGACGATCTCGTCGTCCCAGCGGTCGTCCTGGATCCGGCCGCGCAGTCGCGACTCCAGGTTGTGCCGGGTGGTGAAGCGGTAGGCCGAGTCGCGGACGAGCACGCGGAACTCGGTCGCCGGAGCGGCGGCGCGCGCCCACTGGATCCAGTAGGGCATGACCTGGGTCATGGCGGAGCCGGTCAGGACGAGGGCCACCCGGGAGTAGCCGAAGCGGCCGAGCGAGAGGTCGGAGAGTGCGGCGCTCTGCGCACCGGGCGGGGTGGTCATGGCGGTCTCCTCAGAGGGCGGCGGGCGGGAGGGCGGATCGGGTCGCGGCCGGCGGTGAGGACGGCGGCGGACGGGCGGACCGTGCCCGCGGAAAGGGCGGACGGGGATGGGCGGACCGTGCCCGCGGAAAGGGCGGACGGGGATGGGCGGACGGCGCGAGCGGACGGCACGCGCCCGGGAGGGGCCGGGGCGACGCGGTCGAGGACCGGTCGCCCCGTGCCCGTCAGCACCCTGCGGTGAGGGTGACGCCGATGATGACGCCGGCGCAGAACGGGGTGGTGGCGGGCGCCTCGGAGGCGGCGTCGGTGCCGATCTCGTCGGCGGCGGTGAAGGTGTCGTGGGCGGTGGCGAGCTCGGCGAGGTCGGCGGACTGGACGGTCTGGGCGGTGATGGTCGACATGGTGTTCTCCTTGGATGAGTGGTGGCGGCGGATCCGCCGGGTCGTGCGGGGAGTGGTGCGGGTGGTCCGGCCGGAGGGCCGGGGAGCGGGTGCTGCGGGAGCACCCGGGCGGGAGGAGGGCCGGGTCAGCAGCCCGCGCCGAGGGTGGCGCCGACGATGATGCCGACGCACAGGGGCGTGGTGGCGGGCGCCTCGGTCGCGGCGTCCGAGCCGAGCTCGTCGACGGTGGCGAAGGTGTCGTGCGCTCCCGCGAGGGCGGTGAGGTCGGCGGACTGGGCGTCGGTGGAGATGGTGGTCATGATGTGTCCCTTTCGTGGAGTACCTCGGGCTGAGGTGGTGGTCCCCTCGGGATCGAGGGGAGGTTCGTGGGGCCCTAGCGGGCGGTGAGTCCCGGGCGGTCCGGGTCGATGCGCGCGGCGCGGGCGGCGTCGGCCCAGGCGTCGGCGGCGGGGATCGTCTCGGCCGAGGAGCGCAGGAGCGCTTCGGCGAGGACGCGGGAGCGGTGCTGGCCGAAGCTCAGTCCGCGGTAGGAGGAGCGCTCGTCGGCCGGGTCCTCGGCGTAGGCGAGGCCGTCGGCGAGCCTCTCGGCGAAGGCCGAGACGGCGGTGCGGGGCGAGGGCCGGGCATCGAGCAGCGGAGTGACCCTCCGGGCGACGTCGTCGGCGGAGTCGGCGGGCAGGTAGACGACGAGGGCGTCGGAGCGGGGGAAGGCCCGCGGGTCCGAGAGCGCCTTGGCCTGGTGGCGGGCTCCGGAGGCGGCGAGCGCCTCCAGGAGCGGGCCCCACAGGGCGAGCGCGTCCTCCGCCGAGTCGGCGACGAGCGAGAGGCGCACGACCCGGTCGGCGGGATCGAGTCCCATCGGGCCGAGGGCGAGGAGGTAGCCGGGAGTGGTGCGGGTGCGCCAGCTCGGCAGCCGGACGCCGGCGACGGCCCCGTCGGCGGAGCGGACGAGATCGACCTCGGGCACGAGGACCCGGACGCGGCCCAGCTCGACGACCCGGCGCTCCTCCCCCTGCACAGTGGCGGAGCCGAGCACCCCGGAGGGAGCGGGCTGCAGGACCGTGCGGTGCGGGATCGCGTCGATCAGCCGGGGGGCGAGGTCCTGGCCGTCGCCTCCGGCGGTCTCGCCGAGCAGCGGGTTCCGGAGGTGCAGGTGGGTGTAGAGGGTGGCGGCGAGTCGGGCCCGCAGCTCGATCGGCCCGGTGGCCTCGATCACGGTCCCGTCGACCTCGGCCCGCAGCCGGGCGGCGTCGACGCTGATCACGGCCTCGTCGAGGACGGAGCGGGTGGTGAGGGCGGTCATCGCGGGCTCCTGTCGAATCCGAGGGCGGTGGAGTAGGCGGAGGGGGCGAGCAGGACGCGGCGGCCGATGCCGGCGGCGGCCCGCTCGATCCCGGGGAGGCGGGAGACCATCGAGGCCCGGGCGAGGGTGCGGTCGACGAGGTGCCAGCCCAGGTGGGCGGTGGCGCGGACGGCGAGGGCGTCGTCCGCGCCGGCGGTCTCGGCGGCGTAGGCGAGCCACATCCGCCGGATCCTCGGGACCAGTGCCGCCATCCGCTCCGCGATGCGGGCGTCCGCGGCCGCGGTGTCGAAGGCGAGGGGAGGAGCGGAGGCGCCCTCCCGGGTGGTCACGGTGTCGAGCACCGCGCGGTGGATCCACTCCCCCGCCAGCGTGCCGAGGTCGCGGGCCGGATCCCCGATCCCGAACTCCTCCCAGTCGAGCAGCTGGAGGCGCCCGTCGCGGAGGTGGAACTGGTCGAGGCGGAGGTCGCCGTGGATCGGGGCCGTGCGGTTGCCGCTCTCCCACTCGCGGAGATCCTCCGTGGCCGAGACGAGCTGCTCGTCGTGCTGCAGGTCGCCCCAGAAGGCGAGCTCGGCGAGGGTGAGGTCGACGTAGCGGGTGTGCGGGATGCCGACGCGCAGCATCTCGACGGGAGGGCTGGGGTGCGAGGTCGCGGTGAGGCCCGCCACCGGGCCGGCGTGCAGCCGGGCCAGGAGCCGGCCGGCCTGTTCGGGGAAGTCCGCGGGGACGCGCTCCTCCACGAGCAGGAGGGCCAGGCTGGTGCCGGGGCAGTGCTCGAACACCAGCAGGGAGTCGTCCTCGTCGGCCGCCAGCAGGCGGGGTCCGGCCGGGGCGTGCTCGGGGCTCCGGGCGGCGAAGCCGGCGAAGTCCCTGGAGCGGCGGAAGGCCGCGGGGCCCGCCGTCCGGGGCGAGACGTGCTTGACGAAGACGCGGGCGCCGTCGTCGAGGGTCATCGTCCACGACGCGTTCCGGCCGGCGAAGGCGGGGCGGTCGATCGCGGCGACGCGGTGGCGTCCGCCGCCGAGCAGCCGCTCGGTCGAGGCCGCCGCCCGGAGGGCCGCCGGATCCGCGGGGCGGTGCCCGGGGGTCGCGGGGCGGAGCCCGGGAGTCGCGAGGAGAGTCACGATCGTGTCCTTCGGTCGGTCGAGCGGATCAGAAGAGGTAGGTGACGACGAGGTAGGCGCCGCCCGCTCCCCCGACGAGGAGGGCGGTGTTGACGAGCAGCTTCTTGAGGGGCGAGGGGCGGGTCGAGGCGGTGCGCGAGGTGGTCATGGTGGTGTCCTTCCGAGGGGTGGTGGTGGTGGATATCGGGAGCCGGGCCTAGGAGGCGTCGGCGGCCTTGAGGGAGGCGCGGAGCGAGACGCGGGAGCCGGTGCGGAGCGCGTTGTTGCGGTAGACGCGGACGACCAGGCGGAACAGCAGCGGCACCGTGATCGCGGCGACGACGGCGGCGATCACCATCTCGGGGGTGCCGACCGAGTCGAGGCCGAAGCGCATCGGCATCAGGTAGGAGGAGAAGAGGGGGACGAAGGAGAGCGCGTGCACCCAGGCCTCGTCGAGGTTCGCCGGCACCACGTAGAGCGCGATGATCAGCAGCGCCATCTGCACGACGGAGAGCGGCATGGCGGCGGTGCCCAGGTCCTCCTGCCTCGACACGGTCGAGGCGAGCAGGGTGCTGAGGAGCGCGAAGAGCACGTAGCCCTGCAGGAACCAGACGAGGAACCAGACCAGGCTCGGGCCGAGCTCGATCTCGAGGACCGACCACCCGCCGACCACGCTGAACCCGCCGACGACGGCGCCGCCGATCACGAGCAGCTGGGCCAGGGTCACCAGGCCGACGCCGATCATCTTCCCGGCGAGCAGCGGGGCGACGCCGATCTTCGTCAGCAGGATCTCGACGATCCGGGACGACTTCTCCTCGACCACCCCCGAGGCCAGACTCGACGAGGAGTAGACCATCGCGGCGAGCAGGGCGCTGATCATCGCGGTCGCGAACAGGATCCGGGTGTCGAGGACCACGGTCCCCGCCTCCCTCGTCGCGTCGACCAGGAACCAGCCGCCGATCCCGGCGCCGAGGCCGGCGATCGCGGCCAGCGCGAGGGTCGCGGTGAGGATCGTGCGGTTCCCGGTGCGGGTCAGGATCTCGCGGCGGACGATCGTCGCGGCTCCCCGGGCCGGCGTCGGAGGAGCGGAGCTCTCGGCGGTCGGGGCGTGGGCGGCGCGGGGGTGCGTGGTGGTCATCGTCCTGCTCCTTGGATCTCGAGGCGGCGCTCGGCCGCAGGGGTGGAGGCGGCGGTGAGCCGCTCGGACAGCAGCTCGGTCAGCGAGCGCTGCTCGGTGCGGATGCTCCGGAGGCCGCCGTGGCGGGTGAGGGTCGCGAGCACCTGCTCGGGGACGTCCCGGCCGCTGCCCTCGATCGAGACGAGCAGCGACTCCGGCTCACCGGGGACCGGCTCGGCCGACAGTCCCGGTGTGACGCCGAGCTCGGCGACGAGCAGGTCGTCCAGGGGGCGGGAGAACTGCAGCTGCCAGCGGCTGCGGCCGTCGTCCTGCAGCTCGGCCACCGCTCCGCTCGCGGTCACACGGCCGGAGTCGAGCACGCAGACGGTGTCGCAGAGGCGCTCGACCAGGTCGAGCTGGTGGGAGGAGAAGAGCACGCCGACGCCGCGGGCGGACTGCTGCCGGATCAGGCCGGCCATCGTCTCCACGGCGACCGGGTCGAGCCCCGAGAAGGGCTCGTCCAGCACCAGGAGCGACGGATCGCCCACCAGGGACACGGCCAGCTGCACGCGCTGCTGGTTGCCGAGCGAGAGGTCCTGCACCAGCGTGTCGGCCCGCTCGGCCAGGCCCAGCGCGTCGATCACCTCCTCGGCGGTCTCACGGGCTCCCCGGGCGTCGTGCCCCTCGAGCAGAGCGAAGTGGATCACCTGCTCGCGGACCCGCATCTGCGGGTAGAGGCCGCGCTCCTCCGGCATGTAGCCGATCGAGCGGCGGTCCTCGGCGGTGATCGGCGCGCCGTCCCAGGTGATGGTCCCCGTGTCGGGGGTGAGCAGGCCCAGGATCAGCCGCATCGTCGTGGTCTTGCCGGCGCCGTTGCCGCCGATGAAGCCGACGATCTCGCCGCGGCCCACGGACAGGTCCACGTCGTGCAGGACCCGGTGGCCGTCGAATGCACGGCTCACGCCGCTGAGCTGAAGCCCTCGCATGTCATCTCCTCGAAGTCGTTTCTCTTGACTCCTCAGACGCTACGGACGCTCTCGCGACGGGCTCCTGTACTTCGGTACAGCGCCGAGGTGGCCGAAAGTGCAGGTCCCGCATCACCGGACGTGCAGGTCCCGAGGCGGCCGCGCGTGCAGGTCCGGGGGCGGCCCGGGTGCGGGCCGCCTGCGTCCCGAGCACGACGGACGCCCCCGTGCTCGTCCGGTCGGCGACCGGAGCGCACAGGGGCGTCCGTGGAGGAGGAGGGGCGGGGTCAGGCCGTCGCGCAGCTCCCGTCGACCTCGCCGATGACGCCGTCCGTCACCGACACGACCGCGCAGTTCGGGTAGCCCCGCTGCGGCCGGTGCGCGGGGTCGAGCGCGCGGAGGATGCTCCCGAGCACCGCTCCGTGCGTCACGACCAGCACGTCCCCGTGCTCGGCCGCCGGCGCGAACCGCGCGATCGCGGCCTCCACGCGGGCGCGCACGGTGGCACCGCTGTCGGCCCGGCCGGAGGGGTCGTGGCGGTGGATCGCGTCGAGCACCGAGTCGAGACCGGCGTCGGTCATCCGCGGCCAGTCGGCGGAGGCGGGCACGTAGGAGTAGCCGTGGTCGGCGAACACCGGCTCCCAGAGCGAGGCGTTCGGCTGCCCCTCGAAGGCGCCGAAGTGCCACTCGCGGAGCTCGACCATCGGCTCGGCCTCGAGCGACGGGTGCCCGGCGAGCGCCGCCGCCGCCGTGGTGCGGGTGCGGGTGAGGTCGCTCGTGAACGCCGCGACGAGCGGCACGCCGCGCATCCGCTCGCCGAGGGCCGCCGCCTGGCGCTCGCCGCGCTCGGTCAGCGGCGAGTCGCACCAGCCCTGCAGCTGGCCGGCGACGTTGAAGAGGGTCTCGGCGTGGCGGACGAGGTGGATCGTGCCGGTCACGGGCGCGCGCTCGCGGGCGTCGTCGGGCGGGCGGAGGTGGTGCGGTGCATGCGGTTCTCCGGGGTCAGCGCGCTACTCCGGAGCGGCGCGCGCGATGTGGAGGGCCAGGAAGGCGACCTCCTCGTTGGGCAGGGCGGCCTGGTACTCGGCCGCCACGAAGGAGCGGACCCGCTCGGCGGAGGCGATCGCGCGCGGGTAGCGGGCGCTGAGGCTGGTGAAGAGGAAGTCGTCCTCGCTCTCGAGCAGGCCGCCCGAGAAGAAGCGCTCGGCGAAGTACTGCAGGTGCGCCACGAAGCGGGCGGAGCGGAGGTCGTCGCGGTCGAGCGCGGCTCCACTGGAGTGCTGGATGATCGCGGTCACCGAGCGGATGAGCTGCACGATCCGGAGCGAGTCGATCCCGACCTTGCCGAGCTCCGCGTTGGCGAGGTGGAACGCGACGTTCGCGGCCTCGTCGGCGGGCAGCTCCACGTCCAGGCGCTCGCGCATCCGCTCGACCGCCCGCTCCCCCACCGCGTACTGCACGGGGTAGACCGTCCGCATCTCCCAGGCCAGCCGGTTGGCGACCGAGAGCCCGCGCCGCTGCCGCTCCACCGCGAAGTGCAGGTGGTCGGTGAGCGCGAGGTACACGTGCGGGTCGAGCTTCAGCCCCTGCTCCTCCGCGTCGGCGACGACCGCGCGGGTGAGCTCGACGAACTCCGGCGGGATCTGGGCCAGGAGCTCGACGAGGTTGCGCTGGTCCGAGTCGTCCAGCGCCACGAACACCTGGTCGACGCTCGAGGGCTCGATCGCCTCGCCGGCCTTCGCTCCGAAGCCGATCCCCCTGCCCAGGAGCACGCGCTCGACGCCGCGCTCGTCGACGACGAGGACGACGCTCGAGTTGAGCACCTTCTTGATGGTCTGCATGCGTGTCTCCGTCGACGGCCGCGTCAGGGCTGGGGTGGGGGTGGCGGGGCCTCTGCCCGGAGAGCCGGACGGCGCCTCCGGGCAGAGGAGGATCATCCCAGATCCGCGCCGTTGGAGGCGATGACCTTCTGGTACCAGAAGAACGAGTCCTTCCGGTAGCGCTCGGTGCTGCCGTGGCCGAGGTCGTCCATGTCGACGTAGACGAACCCGTAGCGCTTCGAGATCTGCGAGCTGGAGGCGCTGATCAGGTCGATCGGCGCCCAGCTCACGTAGCCGAGCAGCTCCACGCCCTCGTCCACCGCCTGGATCATCTGCTCGAAGTGCGCGCGGAAGTAGTCGATCCGGTACGGGTCGTGGACCCGGCCGTCCTCGGTCAGCTCGTCGCGCATCCCGAGCCCGTTCTCGACGATGAACAGCGGCTTGCCGTAGCGGTCGTAGAGGTCGATCAGCGAGATCCGCAGCCCGACGGGGTCGATCTGCCAGCCCCACTCGCTCGACTCGAGGAACGGGTTCTTGACGCCGAGGACCGTGTTGCCGGGGGTGCGCTCGGCGTCGGGGCGCACGGACTCCGTCATCGACATGTAGTAGCTGAACGAGATGAAGTCGACGGGGTGCTCGCGCAGCAGCTCGACGTCGCCCGCCTCGAACGGGATCTCGACTCCGCGGCTCTCGAGCGCCCGCAGCGCCAGGCGCGGGTAGGCGCCGCCCGCCTGGACGTCGGTGCAGAGGTAGAGCATCCGCTCCTTCGCCTGCGTCGCCGCGACGTCGTCGGGGTGGCAGGTGTTGGGGTAGGTGGTCAGCATCGTGAGCATGCAGCCCATCCGCGACTCGGGCCACAGCTCCTTCAGCGTCCTCGTGACCGAGGCGGAGGCGACGAACTGGTGGTGCAGAGCCGTGTAGCAGGCCTGCTCCACGCTGCCCTCGACGGTCTCCTCGATGATCCCGCCCGAGGTGAACGGGTGGCGGATGATGCCGTCGATCTCGTTGAAGGTCAGCCACATGTCGACGAGGTGGCCGAAGCGCTCGAAGCAGGTGCGGGCGAAGCGCTCGAACAGCCCGATCGTGCGGCGGTCGACCCAGCCGTTGTGCTTCAGCGCGAGCGCGAGCGGCGGGTCGTAGTGCGAGAGCGTGACCAGCGGCTCGATCCCGAGGCGCCGCATCTCGGTGAAGAGGGCGAGGTAGTAGGCGATGCCCTCCTCGAGCGGCTCCGCCTCCTCCCCCGTCGGGTAGAGGCGGGTCCAGGCGATCGAGACGCGGAGGGTGGTGAAGCCCATCTCGGCGAACAGCGCGAGGTCGCCGGGGTAGCGGTGGTAGAAGTCGATGCCGCGGCGCTTGGGGTAGTACTCGGTGTCGTCGTCGGACATCGCCGCCGTGATGCTCTCCACCGTGTTGCGGTGGTGGATCGCGTACTCCTTCGGGTCCGCCTTCGGCTTGTAGGAGGCGACGTCGCTGACCGCCGGGCCGCGCCCGCCCTCGCGCCACGCGCCCTCGACCTGGTTGGCGGCGAGGGCGCCGCCCCATCGGAATCCGTCAGGAAGCGCCATCGGCGAGCTCCTTCTCTCTCTGCGTCACGGTCATGATCCGGTCGCCGGCGGTGATCCGCTCGGCGGCCTCGACGAGCACGGTGTACTCGGCGGAGTTGGTCACGAGCACCGGGGTCGTGGTGTCGTAGCCGGCCGCGGTGATCGCGGCCAGGTCGGCGATGAGGAGCAGCTGCCCGGCCTCGACCCGGTCGCCGACCGCGACGTGCGCCTCGAACGGCGCGCCGTCCAGCTGCACCGTGTCGATGCCGACGTGGATGAGCACCTCGACGCCGTCCGCGCGGCGCAGCCCCACGGCGTGGCGGGAGGAGAGCAGCGCGATGACCTCGCCGGCGAACGGCGCCCGGACGGCTCCGTCGGTGGGGCGGATCGCCAGCCCCTCGCCGAGCACGCCCGCCGAGAACACGGGGTCCGGAACCTCCGAGAGGGGGATGACGGAGCCGGTGAGCGGCGCCTGCAGCGCGAGCGGGCTCCCGGCGGCGGCCGCCACGTCGCCGAGCGCCTGGACGCTGGCGGAGGCGTCGTCGCGCCAGATGACGAAGGAGACGACGAACGAGACGGCGACCGAGATCAGCAGGCCGATCACGGCGTTGAGCAGGTTCCAGGGGTTCAGCCCGTCGATGAACATCGAGATGCTCGCGACGCCGGGGCTGACCAGGGCGAACGCGGCGACCTGGGTGGCACCGATGTAGGCGCCTCCGACCACGCTGCCCGTGATGACGGAGACGAGGGCGCGCTTGTTCTGCAGCGTGACGCCGTAGAGCGCCGGCTCGGTGATCCCGAAGAGGGCCGAGAGGCCGCCCGAGAAGGCGGTGGCGCGGAGGGTCGCGCTCTTGGTGCGCAGGGCGATCGCGAGGCTGGAGCCCGCCTCCGCCGCGTTGTGGGCGAGCGAGGAGGCGAGGTAGAAGGTGTCCTTGCCCGCGCTGGCCATCGTCGCGATGGTCGGCGGGATGAACGCCTTGTGCATGCCGACCGAGATGATCAGCGGGAGCACGCCGGCCAGCAGCGCGACGGCCACCCAGCCGAGCGCCCCGTAGAGGCCGATCATCGCGCCGGTGAGCATGGAGCCGAGCCAGTAGCCGAGGGGGCCGAGCAGGAAGATCGTGGCCGGAGCGACGATCACGAGGCACATCAGCGGCACGTAGAACGTGCGGATCGGGCCCCACGAGTGCTTCGTGAAGAAGCGCTCGACGACCGAGAGCAGCAGCACGGCCAGGATCGCCGGGAACACCTGGGCGTTGTAGGCGATGACCGGCACCGGGATGCCGAAGAGCGCGACGCCGCCCTCCTGGTTGAGCAGCGTCGTGAACGCCGGGAAGACCAGGACGCCGACGAGCCCGAGCGCGAGCGGCCGGTTCACGTCGAGCTTCTTCGCGCTCGTGTAGGCGACGAGCAACGGCAGGAAGCCGAACACCGCGTCCGGGATGGCGGACAGCAGCTTGAAGTTGTCGGAGGCCGGGTCGAGCCAGCCCAGCGCCGAGGCGAGGACGAGGAACGACTTGAAGATGCCGGCGCCCGCGATGGCCGGGATGATCGGCGTGAACACGCTGACCACGAAGTCCATGATCGTCGCGCCGAGGCGCTTGAGGGACCGCGGCTGCTTCGCCTGCTCCGCGGATGCGGTGGTGCCGCCGCGCAGCTTCTCGACCGCCGCGTACATCTCGCTGACGCCGCTGCCGACGATGACCTGCGTCTGCGGGCCTGTGACGACGCCGATCACGCCGGGCACCGCCTTCAGCGCCTCGACGTCGGCCTTCGCGTCGTCCGCCAGCGCGAACCGCAGACGGGTCGAGCAGTGCTGCAGCTTCGCCACGTTGGCGGCGCCGCCGACGTGCTCGAGGATCGCCTTCGCGCTCTCCTGGGTACTCATCGGTACTCCTCCGGGTGTGGGGGGACGCGCGCTTCCCTGCGCTGTGCTGCCCGGCCGTCCGTCGCCGTCCCCGCCCCCCTCCGGCACCGTCATCGGTGCTCCGGCGGAGCGTCAGGAGGCGTCCGGGCACAAAAAAAGGACCCGACGACGCTCATTACGCGTTTCGTCGGATCCTGCCTGCACGACCAGTCACATGTCCGAGAGTGACGCTAACACGGGGGTGGGTGGGGCGTCAAAGAGGGGGGTGCGCACGGCCATCGCGTATAGGGCGGTCGTTGCACCGGTGTCGGCATGATGGACACGTGGACACTCTCGACGTCGTTGCGGCGGTCATCAGCGATCGCGGCCGTATTCTCGCCTGCCGTCGGCGGGCGGACAAGGCGGCTGGCGGGCTCTGGGAATTTCCCGGCGGCAAGAGAGAACCTGGCGAAACACCTGAAGGCGCCCTCGCGAGGGAGATCCGTGAGGAGCTGAGCGTGGAGATCGAGGTCGGCCCCAAGCTGACGTCAGACGAAACGGAGGTCGGCGCTCTCACCATTCGGTTGCACTGCTTCCGAGCCGTGGTTCGTGGCCCACGCCCCACGGAGAGCACCGACCACGACCAACTCCTCTGGCTCCTTCCGAGCGAACTCCCCGGACTGGAGTGGGCCCACCCCGATCTGCCGGCCGTTCGGCTTCTTTCCTCTACGGATCGATGAGGTCGAAGCCCTCGTCAGACCTGAACGCTGTGATGATCGAGAGGCTGCGGATGAGATCCAGCATGTCCTCTTCCGGGCGACCGGGAAGCAGGATGACGGGGACTGCCGCGTAGCCCTCGCGCTGCGCAAGATGGGCATAGTCGAGCACCTGCCCGATGGCCATGCGGACGAAGGACCGGGCGGTCGACTTCTTGGCTTCGACAATCCAGCCGCTCGATCGGACGTAGAGGTCCGGCTCGACCCGTGAGCTGCCGACCGGGAGCGTCAGACGACTGGGCGGCGTGCCGTTCTCGGTCAGCCAGAGCCCAAAGTCGGACTGCAGCTCGAACTCGATTCGGGAGACGACCCGGTCATCGAGAGGGCTGACATCCGCACCCGCGATGACGATGTCGGAGTGCTCGGGAGGCGTCCAGTCGCCGAGCGAGGCGGCGGACTCCTGTGTGCCACCGTAGGTCGGCAGCCGAGTGATGTCCGCCGCAAGCGGCAGGAGAGTGAAGATGATGCCGCGTCGCTGCGTCCCTTCGGTGTCCGGGATGATCTCCCACCGGTAGGTCGGAGTCCCTGTCGTGAAGGCACCGATGTAGGTCACGCTCGTTCCCTGCACCGTGAACAGCCGAAGCACCCGCCCATCCTGCGCCGCGTCCCGGAGAGCCTTGTTGCCGCGAAGAAAAACCTGGTCACCGACCTGCCCTTCTCCCGTGTAGGAGTAGGACCCGTCCTCGCGAAGTCCCTCGAACCGGTCGTAGCCGTATCGAGCTCCCTTCGCCGGATCGGTGAAGATGAAGATTTCACGGAGCGCTCGCGGCGTCACGATCCCCTGCTGCTGCTGCCCTCCGTAGGCGCGGTGGATATCACGCCGGAGGACCTGGTCGCCCACTTCCAAGGTGAACCGACGCTCGGTGGTGTCTCGTCGAAGCAGACGGGAGCGGACAGCCTCCGCCTGCTCTTCGGTCAGATCCCACCGAGATTCCTCAGCGGGAAGAGTTCCGTAGGAGGAGCGGAGGAGGCTTCGGATTCGACGCTGAGAAACGCCCAGTTCAAGTGAGAGTGTGGCGGGAGTAACGGGAGGCATCTCGCGAGACTAGGAATGCTCGGAGCGCGTTCTGTCGAGGTGCACTCGTGTTAGCGACAGAGTTACTCATTTTGCGTAACTGCCGAACTTTGTGCCGCATAGGTCCCAGAAAAGAGGTCACGGAAAAGATCATTACTCACTATCGCCAGAGTTGAAAGACGCTAATGCGGTCGCGTCTGCCGCTGTTGCGGCGTCGGGACGACCCTCCATCAGAGGAAAGAGGTTCTCCCCCTCACTCCCCGCACCCCGCCAGCACCGCCTCCGCCGCCTCCCGGTCCTGCGCCCCGACCCCCAGCCCGTACTCGCTGAGCACTTCCACGAACTGCTCCACATACCCGCAGCGCAGCTCCGCGGCCGGTGGCAGCCACTCCCCCGGGCCGGCGTCGCTCTTCGCGCGGTTGGTCTGCTCGGAGGCGGCGACGAGGTTCGCGGGGTCGTTCGCGAAGGCGAGGCGCTGGTCGTCCGTCCACGACCAGGCGCCGTGGTGCCAGGCCCAGCCGAGGGCGACGACGTGGTCGATCTGTACGAGGCGGGAAGTGTCGGTCCCGGAGACGAAGGCGACCGAGGTGCCGTCGTAGGGGTCGATCAGGGTGCCGGTGAGGACCTTGCAGTCGCGGGTGCCGGGCTTGAACACAGGGGCGAGCAGGTCGCGGCCGAGGACGTCGTTGCGGGTGTCGCAGCCGTTGCGGTCGACGTCCGACCACGCCTGTCCGAAGAGGTCGCGGTCGTAGGGGACGGCGGCGGGGCCTTCGACCGAGGGGAGAGCGGCCAGCGTCGCGAGGGACGGAGCGGACGGCTCCGTTTGTGGAGCGGACGGCTCCGTTTGTGGAGCGGACGGCTCCGTTCCCGGAGCGGACGGCTCGACGGCCGCCGGCGGGCTGCTCGGCGCGGGAGCAGCGGGACTGCTCGACGCCGCAGAAGCACCGGCCGAGGAGGACACCACCTCCGGTCCGCCTCCTCCCGCCGTGTCCGACAGCGCGACGGCTGCGGCGGCGAGCGCCGCGGCCCCCAGCAGAGCGAGGACCGCACCGGCCCGTCGACGAGGGCGCCGGCGCACGGGGGCGGCCGACCAGTGGCGCATGATCGCCCCCTCCTGCGACGAGACCCGCGATGCGGTCGACGCGACGCGCCTCCTCAGTATGCGGAGTGACCCGCTCCGGGCTCGACGGTCGGGCGGAGCGTCGGGAACGGGGCGGCCGCGCGGAGCGACGGCGTCGACGGTCGGGATCAAGCCTCCCGGAGGCCACCTCGTCGCGCCCGCGCCGGCGACCCGCGCCTGCTTGACTGCTCCCATGGAGATCTTCATCGGAGTGGTCGGCCTGCTCGGCGGGCTGGTCATCGCCGGGCTCGCGGTCGTCGCGGTGGTCATCGGACGACGGCGGGCGGTGCCGGCGTCGCTGGTCGACGTCGAGGTGCGGCTGACGCACGCCGGGGACGACTGGTGGCGGGTGGGCGTGCGGGTGCGCAACTCCGGCCGGTCGCTCGTGCCGGTGACGAGCTACAGCGACGGGCGGCCGATCTCGGTCGACCTCGGCGGAGCCGTGTCAGCGGAGTGGTACGGGTCGGCTCCCCGGTCGGACGCGTGGCGGATCGATCCGGCGGTCGGGCTCCTCCTCGGACCCGTCGCGCTGGAGCGCGGGGCCGACCTGGGGGCGACGATCGTCGTGCGCGGGCGCCCGCAGGTGCGGATCGACGCGCCGCTGCGCTACGTGCCGGTGCGCGAGAACGTGATCGAGTCGCAGACGCCGGACGCCGCTCCGGTCTGGGGCGTGTCCGAGGCCGCGGCCGCTCCGGCAGCAGCGCCGGCGTCGGCTCCCCCTGCGCCGATCCGTCCGCGTCAGCAGCGTCCGATGGACGCCGACCCGTCACGTCCCGAGCGTGAGAGCGTCCTCCGCGGCGGCTTCGGAGTGTGGGCGGCGATGATCGCGGGCGGCGCAGGAGCCGTCGGCGTCGCGATCGGGATCGCCCTCGAGCTGGCCGGCGTCGAGGCGTCGGGGCTGGGAGGCGCGGGCATCATCCTGATCGCGGCCGGCTTCCTCGGCCTGGTCGGCACCCTCGTGATCCGGCTGCTGCGCCGCTGGCTCGAGCCGCCCGCCCTCTGGCGGACGCCTGCGCAGCGCCTCCGCCGTCCCGGGACGATCACCGTCCTCATCCTGAGCTACGCCGGGCTGGCGCTGTTCTGCACCGAGTTCGCGGCGCAGTCGGTGACGGGCGACACGACCTGGGTGGCCGGTGTCGCCGTGCTGATGCTGATCGCCGCATTGATCGGCACGGGACTCGTCGGGTTCCTCCGCCTGGTCGTCCTGCTCGGCGTGCGCCGCGCCTCCCGGGAGACCCCGTGACCCGTGAGGTCGTCGTCGTCGGAGCCGGCCTGGTCGGAGCGGCGACAGCCCGCGCCCTCACCGAGCGCGGCGATCGCGTGGTGCTCGTCGAGCAGTTCGAGCGGGGCCACGACCGCGGCTCGTCCCACGGCGAGACGCGCATCTTCCGCCGCGGCTACCTCGAGGACGACTACCGCGCCCTCACCGGACGGGCCGGGCGCGCCTGGGCACGGCTCGAAGCCTAGACCGGCCGCCGCCTGCTGCACCCGGTCGGCGCGATCGACCACGGCGACCCCGCCGTCCTGGCCGTCGTCGAGGCTGTCCTCCTGCGCGACGGGATCCCCGTGGTGCGGATCGAGGCGGACGAGGCGCAACGGCGCTGGCCGGGACTCCGCTTCGAGACCGACGTCCTGCTGCACCCCGAGGGCGGACGCCTCGACGCGGCGGCCGCGATCGACGCGATGCTCGACTCCGCCCTCGGACGCGGCGCCGTCCTCCGGACGCGGACGCGCGTGCTGGGCATCGAGGAGCGCGCCGACGACGTGCGCGTGCTGACCTCGGACGGCGCCCTCGACGCCGACGCGGTCGTCGTGGCCGGCGGATCCTGGACGCCGCCCCTCGTGGACGGCCTCGTCCGCGCGGCCGGCCGATGCCTCCCTCCGCTGCGCGTCACACAGGAGCAGCCCGCGCACTTCGCGACCGACCTGCCCCTCGACTCCTGGCCGAGCTTCGCCCACCACCGCCCCGGCCTGCCCGTCGTCTACGGGCTCGCGACGCCCGGAGTCGGGGTGAAGGTGGGCGAGCACGGCACCGGTGTCGTCGTCGATCCGGACGAGCGCACCTTCGAACCCGAGCCCCGAGCGCTCGCCCGCCTCGTCGGCTACGTCGCGGAGTGGATCCCGGGCGTGGACGCGGAGAGCGCCGCTCCGATCAGCTGCCTCTACGACAGCACGCCCGGCGAGGACTTCGTGCTCGACCGCGTGGGCCGCGTGACTCTGGCGACCGGGTTCTCGGGGCACGGCTTCACGTTCGGACCGGTCCTGGGCGAGCTGCTCGCGGACCTCGTCGCCGGCGGGGCGGCGCGGGAGCGGTTCCAGCTGCTGTCGGCGTGAGGGGCGGGTGCGTCCGGAGGAGCGGCTCAGACCGGGGAGCAGCGGGTGCTCCCGGGAGGCGGACTCCGATCGAGCAGGGGATGCTCAGCGGCCTGCGGGGCCCGTCCCGTGCTGCTCGCGGCCGTCCGGGTCGAGGAGCACGGCGTCGTCCCAGCCGCTCGCCGCGTCCGTCGTACGGGCCTTCGCCGGCGGGCGCCGCGCGACCGCGACGACGATCAGCGCCCCCAGCATCACCAGGGCGGCGGTCTGGAGCGGCGGCGCGACCATCGCGAGCGCCTGCCGCACGTAGAGCTCCGGCGGGACCGTGATCGAATCGCCCTGGTACTGGTTCGGCAGCAGGAGGACCACGACCGGGAGCGCGAGCACTGCGGCCCAGAGGACGACGGTGACCGCGATGGCGGCGGCCCAGAGCAGGCGGACCCGCTTCATCGGCGGGGAGCCCTCAGCAGCGGCACCACGACCGCCAGGCCGAGCGCGATCAGGCCGACGGTGAGGAACGGTCCGATCGCGTTGTCGCTGAGCACGCGGAGGTACTGCTCGGGCCCGAAGGCGCTCTGCGACGGCGAGTAGTCGTACCAGCTGTGGGAGCTGTTCCAGAGGGCGAGGAGTCCGACGAGGACGCTCACGGCGCCGACGACCGCCAGTGCTCCGGCGATGCGTCGAGTGGAGACAGCAGGGCGGGGGTCGGCGTCGGTCGCGTCGTGACGGTCACCGGAGTCGGGCGCCGCGTCGCCGGGAGCGGAGTCGGGTTCGGCGGGGAGCGGGACGGTCGGCTCGGTCGGGAGTGGGACAGTCGGCTCCGCGGGTCGCGGCGCGGTCGGCTCCGCGGGTGTCGGGACGGCCCGCACCGCCGCTCTCGCGCGCTCCGGAGCGGTCCGTCGGCCGGAGACTCGGGAGCCCGTCGGGCCGCCGACCGATCGCACGTCCTCCTGATCAGAAGCGGACCCGCCACCTCGCCGGCCGGCCGATCGCCCGATGCCCGAGGTCCCGCCCGACAGGAACGGGGAGCGGAGGCGCTCCTCGCCGCTGCCGCGCCGCTCGGCCTCGCGTCCGTCGTAGCCGCGCTGGAAGCCCGCGTGGTAGCGCGGGTCGGTGCCGCCCTCGTCCGTCCCGCCGCTCTCGCGTGGGGAGCCGTCCGCTCCGGTGCTCCGCGCCATGCCGTCCCCCGCTTCGTGCAGTCGGGCCATCATGTCGCACGTCGCCCGCTGCGGGGAGGTGCCGGGCGGAGCTCGGGGTGCGGTCGACGGAGGCGGGGGTTCAGCGCCCGGCCGCGGTGGTGCGCGACGGGAGGCCGACGATCCCCGCTCCTACCAGCAGCAGGCCGATCGTCACCGCCGTCAGCGCCGGCCAGCCACCGGCTCCGACGGCCAGGCCGAGGAGCCAGCCTCCGGCGGCCGAGCCCGCGTAGAAGGCGATCGTGTAGACCGCGCCGGCGTGCCCGCGGAGTGCCGGAGCCGCGCGCGCTCCCGTCCAGGCGGCGCCGGTCGCGTGCAGGGCGAAGAAGCCGGCCGTGAAGACGAGGAGTCCGGCGATCACCACGGCGACGTTCTCGGCGAGCATCACCAGCAGTCCGACGATCATCAGGGCGACGCCGATCCGCATGACGAGGCGGGGGCCGATCCGCGGCCCCCATCTCCCCGCGAGCCGGGAGGAGACGGTTCCCGCGAGGTAGGCGGCGAAGAGGAGGGAGACGAGCGCGGGCGCGAGTGCGAACGGCGGCGCCTCGAGCCGGAACGCCAGGTAGTTGTAGACCGCGACGAACACGCCGACCGCGAGGAACGTCTGCAGCGCGATCGCGACGAGCATCGGATCGCGGAGCACCTGCGCCGTCTTCCCTCGCCAGCCGCCGGGAGCAGCCTCGCGCGCGCCGCCGCCCCGGGGCGCGAGCACGGCGAAGACGATCGCCGCCGCCGCGCAGACGGCCGTCACGACGAGCAGTGCGCCGCGCCATCCGAGCGCCGCCGCGAGCGGTCCGGCGAGCAGTCGTCCGGCGGCACCGCCGATCGTGGTCCCGGAGACGTACGCCGTCGCGGCGGCCGTCGCTCCGGCGCCTCCGACCCGGTCGTGGATCGCCGCGACGGCGAGGGCCGGGACGGCACCCAGTGCCGCTCCCCCGAGGAAGCGCAGGACGAGGAGGAGCTCAAAGGTCGGGGCGACGCAGGCGAGCAGCGCCAGGACCACGGACGTGAGGACCGCGATCCGCATGGATTCGAGCCGTCCGATGCGCTCGGCCACCGAGGCCCACGGCAGCACCGAGAGCGCCAGTCCGAGGGTCGCGGCCGAGACGGTGAGCGCGGCGTCGGACGGGGCGAGGGCCCACTCCCGCGCGAGCTGCGGGAGGACGCTCTGCACGGCGTAGAGCTCGGCGAAGGTCGCTACTCCGGCGGCGAGGAGGGCGATGGTCAGCCGCCGCTGCGAGAAGGGTGCCGCTGCGCGCATCGGTCGGAGGCGTGCGGCGGTGCTCATGATTCCGACGGTAGACCGCCTGCGGGTGCATGACTAATGTCCTTCCTCGTACTGTTCATGCGTTCTGGTCATGTCCGGATCTAGGGTGGTGGCGTGTCCGACGACTGGCCCGCGACCCTCCGCCTCCTGCCCCTGCTCGTCGCGGTCGCCCAGACCGGGAGCGTCACGGCGGCGGCCGCCGAGCTCGGGATCCCGCAGCCGACCGCGAGCCGGTCGCTCGCCCGGCTGTCCGCCCTGGTCGGCACTCCCCTGGTCCGCCGGGAGGGCCGCGGGGTGGTGCTGACGGAGGCGGGGACCCGTCTCGCCGAGGCCGCTCAGGACGGCATGTCGGTGATCCGCGCCGGCCTCGCGGAGGTGCGGCAGGCGGGCGACGTGGAGCACGGCCGGATCGACCTCGCCTTCCAGACGCTCCTCGGGGAGAGCTTCGTGCCGGATGTGATCCGCCGGTTCCGCCGCCGCTGGCCGCAGGTCGGCTTCGGGCTCCGTCACGGCTCCCGAGCCCTCTGCCTGAGGGCCGTGGCGGAGGGCGAGTCCGAGCTGGCGATCGTCGCGGATCCGCCCGATCTGCCCGGAACCACCACGACGACCCTCTACTCGGAGCCTCTCCTCGCGGTCGTGGACCCTCGTCATCCGCTGGCCTCGCGGCGCTCGGTCACGGTCGAGGACCTCCGCGGCCTCGACCTGATCATGCTGGCGCCCGGCTAAGGCCTCCACGAGTCGGCCCGGCGCCTGCTCGCCGTGGACGGCCGCGACCCGGTGCCGGCGTTCGAGGTCGGCGACTACCGCGCCGCCCGAGGACTCGCGGCAGCCGGCCTCGGACTCACGATCCTGCCGCCGAGCCCGTCCTCGGTCGACGACGACGTCCGCGAGATCCCGATCGACGATCCGGGCGCGAGCCGTGAGATCGGTGTGCTCGCCCGCGACACCGGGAACCCGGTCGTCCCCGAGTTCCTGCGGGCCCTGCACGCCGCGGCGGCCGCCCGGCGCCGGTGACCGCTGCTCGGCTCTGCTGTCAAGCACAGGAAGCGGAGGCCCTTCGTGCAGCAAGCTTCGAGAGGATCCCCGCACCGCCAGCGACACCCCCCTCCCCCCGCTCCTGCACCACGTCACCGAGGACGGCCCCGGTCATGATCCTTCTCCGCACCCACGCCAACCGCTGGACCGCGCGCGCCCGCCGCAGCGGCGTCGTCCTCGGCATCATCACCCTGGTCTCCGATCTCCCCCGCCCGGCCTACCGGACGGTTCGCCTCGATCCGACGAGCGGTGAGCGCGTCCTGCTCCGCGACACCGCCGAGCTCGAGGAGGCCTTCGCCGTGCTCCTCGCCGGGCTCGAGCGCTCGCGCATCGCGGCCTCGGCATCCCCAGCCGAGTCGGCTCCCCCGTGCGCCCCGGTCGACGCGCCCGTCGCAGTCGAGGACGACCTCGAGGAAGCCGCCTGACCTGACGGCGTCCTTGCGGGGAGACCCTCACCGCGCATCAGGTGCCGAGCTCTCCGCCCGCCTCCTTCACACTCGACGTGTCGGATCGACGTGCCGTGACACCTCGACCGGCGGATCCGTCCTCGGCAGGTCCCGCGGGCCGATGATCTGCCGGAGCCGGGCCGACCTGCGCGACCGCAGGAGAGCCCGGCGCCAGCGCGGATCGGTGCGGGCCCGGAGGCGGGGGTCGAGCGGGCGGAAGCCTCCCGCGGTCCGCTCCTCGATCAGCACGATCGTCGCAGTCGCGAGGTGCAGTCTCCGGACCGGTTCCCTCTCGGGATGCGGATGCCCGGAGCGCGTGCGGAGCTGCTGCTCCAGCTGCTCCGGGTCGGCGGACCACCAGGTGCTGACGCCGACGCGTCCATCGGGGAGAGGGAAGCGCTCGGTGATGCGGTAGGGGAGGCCGTGCTCGGTCATGCAGTAGTGCCTTTCGAGGAGAGGGTCCGGCAGCCCGGGCCGCGCTGCAGCGGCCCGGGCTCCGGTTCACGAGGTGCGGGTCGAGCGACGGCGCAGCGCCGTCAGGGCGCCGCCGGCCAGGAGCAGAGCGCCGGCTCCGGCCGCGAGGGGCCCGGCCGCCGCTCCCGTCGAGGCGAGGACCGTCGGCACGAGTCCGACCGGAGGCACCGCCACCTGGGCGCAGCTGGCTCCGCCGTCGTCCGCGCACGGGTGCAGGACGGTCGTCGGATCGAAGCCCTCCGGGACCTCGGTCAGGCGTGCCCGGTTGGGGATGGTCCACGCGTCCACGCCGTCGGCGACCCGTCCGGTCACGGTGAACGTCGTCGACGCTCCCGGGGCCAGAGACAGGTTCTCGACAGTCAGGTCGGACGACGCCGGGCCGCCGTCCCGGGAGATCGTGACGTCGCTCAGGTGCGCGAGCTCGGGGATGTCGGTGAGGGTCACCCCGTCCGCCGGCCGAGCCCCCTCGTTGGCGACCACGATCCGGAACCCGGCACGCCCGCCGTGGTCGACCTGATTCCCGATCGCCGTCTTCTCGATGGAGAGCCTTCCCTCGACGGGCGGCACCGGGATCTCGGCGCAGGACGACGTCGCATCGTCAGCGCAGGCGTTCTCGACCGTCGGCGGGTCGAAGCCCTCGGGCTGGTGGGTGATCGAGACGCGGTTGGGCAGGGTCGCGGCGTCGTACCCGTCGGCGACCCGGCCGCTGACGTGCAGCGACACCTGGCCGCCGGCGGGGATGTCGAGACCCGTGACGGGCTCCGTGGCCGGCTGCGTTCCTCCGGCGCCGTTCTCGATGGTCGCCTCGAGCAGGTGGTCGAGCGTCGGGACGTCGGTCACGGTCACGTCCGTCGCGTCGACCGTTCCGGTGTTCGCCACGACGATGTCGAAGCCCGCCGTGCCGCCGTGCTCGGCGCTCGCCTGGGACGCGGTCTTCCGGATCAGGAGCGACCCCTCGCCGATGTCGTGCGGGACGGTGGCGCAGGGGTTCGCGTCGGTCCCCGTGCCGGACGAGGCGGGAGCGAAGGGCGCATCGGCGAGGCAGGCCGTGTTCGTCAGCGCGCGGTCCCCCTCGCCGGTCACGATCACGTCGAAGGTCAGCTCGGCCGTCGCCCCGACAGGCAGGCTGCCGGCCGCCCAGGAGATGCGGCCCGTCTCCGCATCGATCGTGGCCGTGCCCTGCGAGGCGCGGAGGGAGCCGGAGTCGAGCTCGGCGTCGTCGAGCACGCCCTTGTCGAGGTAGTCGATGACGGCGGCGTCGGAGTAGTCCCCGGTCCCGTCCGAGGTCAGCGTCACCCGGTAGGGCACGCGGGCGCCGCGGAGCAGCGGAGTGGTGGAGTCGACCGACGAGGTCTTCGCGATGGTCACGTGCGGCGCGAGCGGATCGAGGCGTGCGACCGCGACCGCACCGTCCGAGCCGTAGGCCCAGTCGTCGATCGCCCGCAGGTCGCCGTAGGAGCCGTGCACCGAGTCGTTGGCGTTGGGGATGCGGCCTCGCCCGGAGTCGTCGCCCTCCCAGCGGTGCACCCCGCCGGATGAGTCGGTGCCGCCGTCGCCGGACGTCACCGCGGAGGTGCCGGAGTACCGCTCCGAGTTCGATCCGGCGAGGAGCGAGTCGTCCCAGTGGACCATCGACGGGTCGTCGCCGCCGCCGGTCGACCTCACGACGGACACGCCGCCGGCGGACGTCTCGGCGTCGACCCGCGTGAAGTGGAACTCGTTCGTGCGGCCGATGGAGGCGCGGAAGGTGACGTCGGGGTCGGTCACGTCGACCGTCCCGCCCTTCGCGTCCCGTCCGTCCCAGTCGACCGAGAAGGGACCGGTCGTCCCCGCGATCCGGGTGAGGTGCACGTCGCGCTCGCCGTCGTAGGAGCCGTCCCCGTCCGCATCGACGTCCACGACGACGGTGCCCGGCTGCGTCCCCAGGACGCCGGTCAGCGTGCCCGCGTCGGAGCCCGCGGTCGACCGGCGGAAGGCGAGGCCCTCGATCGTCGGCGCGCGGTAGGCCGGAGCGATCGACTCCGGCAGGTCGGACGACGGCGGGTCCAGGAAGAGCTTGTAGGTCTGCAGGCCGTCGATCCCGGAGCGTCCGGACGCCTGCACGTACTGCGCCCCGATGCCGCCCGCCTCGCTCGACTGCGGCATGGGGACCGAGAGGTAGGACGGATCGGACGACCCGACCTTCACGTTGCCCTTGTTCGTGGCCTGGACCGTCGAGGCGACCCCGTCGTAGCCGCGCAGCCCGAGCTCGTAGCGGGCGCCCGTCTCCGTGACGGCGTGGAGCGTGAAGGACGAGCGCCGCTCCTCGGGCGAGGAGTAGGACTCCTTCGCCCCGGACTGGATCGCATAGGAGTCGGACCACACGCGGCCCGCGACCGCCGCGCCCCGCGCGTCCTGGACGCCGATGCTCCAGACGAGGTTCACCGGCGCCGTCACGTCGTCGTCGGACACCCGGATCTGGAAGACGCCGGTCTCGTTTGCCACGAACGAGCCGCCGGCGGACACCGAGGGCGCCGCTCCGGGCGCGAAGTCCTGCTCGTCGAGGACGGCTCCGCCCGGAGCCGTCACCCGGGCGGTACCGCCGCCGGTCTCGCCCTCGCCGGTCCCCGAGCCCGCCTGGAGCGGGTGGAGGTCCACCCGGAGCGTCTCGCCCTTCTGGACCCAGGCCGAGACGGTCGTCACGCCGGCGTTCGTCGCGCCTCCCTGCAGGAGGGTGTTCTCGATCGTCGTGTGAGGACCGTCGGCGGCGAGGGCGGGCAGCGGTGCGAGGCCTCCGCCCAGCAGCCCGCTCACGAGCACGCAGCCCGCCGTCGTGCCGACCAGCGCTCGCGCCGTCCGCGCTCGGGGTCGTCCGCGCTCGTCCCGCCCCGACTGTTCCGTTCGACTCATCCGATGTCCTCTCCTCTGCCGACCGAGCGCACTGCGTCGGCGGCGACCGTTCAGCCCCACGGAAGGAGAGTATTGCTCGGTTCGACGTCACCGCGGCCGGTACGGCTGCATCCGTGGAGAACGGCGCGAGATGGGCGCTGTGGAGGAGGAAACGGCGCGCGAGAAGAGCCGAGCGGCGTGCTCGCGACGGGTGATCGCGGAGCCTGCGCGGAGTGACCGCGAGCGCGGGCGAGGACTGATCGCGGATGCGGGCGGAAGACGGTCGGCGCCGTCGACGGCGCGAAGAGGCGTCCTGCGAGACGGAGGACCGGCCGTTCCGTCGCCCCGCGCTCTCCGGGAGACCGACGCCGACAGCCACCGGAACGAGCGACCGTTAAAACGAGAACGGCCCGCCGAAGCGGGCCGTTCTGCTCTGTCTCAACCAGAGTGCGCCCGGAGGGATTCGAACCCCCAACCTTCTGATCCGTAGTCAGATGCTCTATCCGTTGAGCTACGGGCGCAGTCCATCGCGTGGGCCAGAGGCGCACGCAACGAGGTACGACTATACATGCCGGGAGCCCCCTCCGCGAATCGGCGGCGGCGGCGCAGACGGCTCCGTCTCGGGACGCCGCCGCAGCCACGAGAACCCAGGCTCCGTCGCGGTGTCCCGGAGCGCCTCGCAGAGCCTCCGACGGGCGGACGCCGCTGCTCCCCCTCACGGCGTACCGTGGGCTCATGGAGGCCGCCGCGATCGAGCTCGTGGGCTTCGTCGTCTCTCCGCTGCACCGCTACGAGGGCCGCCCCGCCGATGGCCCGGTGCCGTCCGAGGGCAACGAGCAGCCCGAGCGGATCGAGATCCGCGCAGGCCTCGGCATCGTCGGCGACCGCTTCTTCGCCCAGCGCGCGCACCGCCCCGCGGCGATCACGCTCTTCGCGGTCGAGACCCTCGAGCACATCGCCGCCGAGCTCGGCGCAGGGCCCTTCGACCCCGCCGACGCCCGCCGCAACATCATCGTCCGCGGCGCCGACGTCGATGCGCTCGCCGGCCGCACGTTCGCGATCGAGCAGGGCGGGGAGCGGATCGAGTTCCAGGGCGGACGACCGGCCAACCCCTGCGCCTGGATGGACGTCGTGCTCGCCCCCGGGGCGTTCCGGGCGATGCGGAGGCGCGGCGGCGTCCGCACCGCCCCCCTGACGAACGGCGTCCTCCACACCGGGCCGGCCCGCCTGATCCTCCACAGGTCGGACGACATGCTGATCTGAGCCCGGCGGCGAGCGCCTAGGCTCGCAGCGACCGACTCCCCCGATCGAAGGAGGCCCCGTGCTCCGCCCGAGCGACCTCCTCCCCACTCTCGCCACGACTCTGCGGCGCGGAGTCCGCGACGTCTTCGCGACCACGCGCTCTCGGGGGCGGGATCCGCACCGCCGCACCCGCAGCACCGACGTCTCGGTCCAGCGCGTGCACCACCGCGACGTCTGGGCGCGGGTGAGCACAGTGGGGCGCGACGGCGAGCGCACGTTCGTCCTCGTGCCGGGGATCGGAGTCGCGGCCACGTACTTCGAGCGCCTCGCGCCCGCGCTCAACGAGTTCGGCCCGGTGCACGCTCTCGACCTGCCGGGCTTCGGCGGCGTGCCGCACCCGATCGACGCGCGGCGCATGGACATCGGCGACTACGCCGAGCTGGTCGGCGCGGTCATCGACGAGCTCGGCCTCGACGATCCCGTCGTCCTCGGCCACTCGATGGGGACGCAGGTGGTGGCCGAGCTCGCCGCCCGCCGTCCGGAGCTGACCACCATCGTCCTGCTCGGACCCGTGATGAACCGGCACGAGCGCCGCCTCCCGACCGCCGCGCTCCGCTTCGCCCAGTCGAGCGTCCGCGAGCCCCTCAAGGTCGCGATCCTCGCCGCGGGCGCCTACCTCCTCTGCGGACCGCGCTGGTTCTCCCGCGTGCTGCCCGAGATGATGCACTACCGGATCGAGGAGACCGTCCCCCGGATCCGCGCGTCCGCCCTCGTCATCCGCGGCGAGTTCGACCGGCTCGTTCCGCGCGAGTGGGCGGAGGAGATCGCCCGGTCGATGCCGAATGCGCGGGCCTGGGAGATCCCCGACGCCTCCCACTCCGTGATGCACGCGCACGCCGAGGAGGTCGCCCGCCTCTGCGTCGAGCACGCCCGTGCACCGCGGCCCGACCGGGACGAGGCCGCCCTCCGCCGCTACCCCGACTCGGAGGTCGATCACTCCGAGGAGGACGCGCCCACCGAGGACCCGATCGGCGCTCTCCGGGGACGCATCACCGAGCTGGCCGGGATCCTCGTGGACGACGACTCCCTCATCGCCGAGGGCAAGACCCTCCACGCCGAGGCGAGCGACCCCGAGGCACTGCGCCAGGTCGCTCCCGACCCGGGCGACGGCGAGCTCGTCGAGGGCGGCGGACCGAGGAAGGACGGCGAGCAGGACGGCTGACCACCGCAGGCCACCACGAGCCGCATGTCGCGCGGCGTGAGACGCCGAGCGCAGAAAGAGCAGCCCTCCCGCCGACGCCACTCGGCGCCCGCCCGTCAGGACTCCGCGCCGACGATCTCCTCGCGGATGCGCCGCAGATCCTCGGCGAGCGCCCCCAGCAGGATCCAGTGCTGCGGATGCGGGGTCGCGATCACGAGCGGCGCGGTGAGAGCGGGCAGCTCGTCCGTGATCGCCTCCGGCTCGGGAACGTCGACCGAGGACTGCACGAGGAGCCGCAGATCGTGGGCGGCCCGGTGCAGCTGGACGGCGATGTCGGCGATCGTCGGCTCCCCGACGAGCTCGTCGTCGTAGAGGTCGTGAACGGTCCGCGTCATGCCGCGGACCCGGGTCACGATGCGCCCCAGCCGCGGGACGACGGAGTCGAGGGCCAGCAGCCGGTCGCGGTGGGCGGAGCGGCGCGGGTTGAGGCGGAGGGACTCCTCGCCGGTCGCGATCGCCTCCTCCGCCTTGCTCTGCATGGTCTGCAGCAGCCGGGCGTTGATGAGCAGCTCGTCGAGCCGGCGTCGCGGGACGGGGGCCTGGAGGGCGTCGCCGAGGTCGTCGAGGGCGGCGGCGAGCTGAGCGGTGAGGTCTCCGATCGCCCGCTCGGCCGGTGCCAGCACGACCGGAGGGACGATGAGCACGTTGATGACGACTCCCACCGCCGCGCCGAGGAGGGTCTCGAGGATGCGGTCGAGCGCGTAGTTCGGCGTGACCGCGCCCACCGAGAGCACGAGCATCGCGCTGATCGGGATCTGCACCGCGGAGGCGGGGGTCAGGCGCACGGCCCACCCGACGGCGATCGCGGCCACGATCGCGAGGAGCACGATGATGCTCTCGCCGCCGAGCACCGTGCCGATCACGGATCCGACGATCACGCCGATGATGACGCCGACCGAGCGCTCGAGGGCCTTGGAGAACGACTGGTTGATGCTCGGCGCGACGACGAGGAGCGCGGCGATCGCGCCGAAGACGGGCAGCGTCCCCGGGAAGACGACGCCGGCGAGGAGCCAGGTGACGACCGTGGCCGCCGCCGTCTTGACCAGCTGCAGCACCGGCGGCCGCGTCGGCACGGTGAAGCTCGAGGTCAGGCGCATGGGACCACGGTAGCGAGCACCCGCTGCCTCGCGGTCCCCGCGCGCATCACCGGCTCGCGGCCGCCTCGACGCTCGCGAGCACCGCGCGGAGCGAGCGCGACGCCTCCGCCCGCAGATCGGCGGGCACCCCCGAGAGCAGCACCCGCTCGGCGTCGAGCACCTCGGGGAAGGCCCGGTCGACCAGCTCCTCCCCCTCGCGAGTCAGCGTGATGAGCGAGCCGCGCCCGTCCGCCGGGTTCGCGGCGCGCCGCACCAGGCCCCGACGCTCCAGCGAGTGCACGCGCTTGGTGATTGCGGGAGCGGAGGCGAGGGCGATCGTCCGGAGGGTCGTCGGCGACTGCGGAGCGCCGGCGCGACGCAGCGTGGAGAGCACGTCGAACTCGCCGCGGGTCAGCCCGTGGGCGGCGAGCAGCTCCTCCGTCGCCCGGACGATCAGCGCGGAGGCGCGGATCACCCGCCCGACGACGTCGACGGCGGAGGTGTCGAGCTCGGGCCGCAGCACCGCCCAGCCCGCCGTGATCTCGTCGACCGCGTCGCCCGGCTGGCTTTCAGACTGATTCACACGTAAAGTATATCTGCTTCACCCGTGAAACACTTCTCCGGCCGCCGCCGCTCGGACCCCGATCAGAGGACTCGATGGCCGCCACCCCCGTTCTGCCCCACCCCCGCGAGCTCCTCGCCTTCGGCCCGCACGCCGGCGCCCATCGCGTCGCCCTGCGCGCCGGCGTCTCGATCGCCGTCCCGCTGCTCGTCCTCTGGGCGCTCGGCCGCACCGATCTCGCCCTCTATGCGACCTTCGGCGCCTTCACGGCCCTCTACGGACGCCAGCACACGCACCGGCCGCGCCTGCTGATGCAGCTGTCGGCAGCCGCGTTCCTCGTCACCACCGTGACCCTCGGCACCGTCGTCTCCCTCTCTCCTCACCGCGACTGGCTGATCATCCCCGTCGTGGTCGCCGTGACCGTCGCGGCCGCCTATCTCAGCGACGCCCTGCACTGGCATCCGCCCGGCCCGCTGTTCCCGGTGTTCGCCGTCACGGCGTGCGCGTCCGTCCCGTCCGAGCCCTCGCGCATCCCACTCGCCGTCGCTCTCGCTGCGGGCTCCGCCGCCTTCTCGCTCGTCGTCGGCCTGAGCGGTCTCGCCCTCCCCCGCGCACGCCGCCTCGCCCCGACGCCGTGGCGCACCTCGTTCCGCGCGGCGGCGGCCCGTCCGGCGACGCGCGCCGCCCTGCTCCGCTTCGGGGCCGTCGTCCTGGTGGCAGGCACCGTGCCGACCGCGACGGGCCTGGGCCACCCCTACTGGGCGATGGTCTCCGCCGTCGCAGCCGTCTCGGGAGCAGACGCCGGCGCCCGGCTCGTGCGCGCGGGCCACCGGATGCTCGGCACGATCGTCGGAGTGCTGATCGCGGCCGCGCTCCTGGCCCTGCCGCTCTCCCCGCTCGCCGTGATCGTGGTGGTGGTGCTCCTCCAGATGACCGCCGAGCTCGTCGTCGGCCGCAACTACGGCCTGACCCTCGCCTTCGTCACTCCGCTCGCGATCCTCATGGTCGAGCTCGCGCATCCCGTCGACGAGCTCGTGCTGCTGCGCGACCGGGCGCTCGAGACCGCGCTGGGCGTGCTCGTCGGAGTCGTGGCGACGCTCCTGACCCACGCCGCCTCGCAGCGCTCGCGCTCCCGCTCCTAGGCTCAGGAGGATGGACCGCACGATCCCCGCTGTGCTCGCCGAGATCACGGCGGCCGTCGCCGAGGTGCGCGACGTCGACGGTCGCAGCAGGACGGCGCGCGGGCCCGCGTCGCGGACCGGCTCGACGAGCTGTTCGCCGGAGCGACGACCCGCCGAGACGTCCGGGCGGCGGCCGCCGACGCGCTCGGGCTCTGGGGCGGGGCGGGCTCCTTCTCGGACGTCGGCTCGGCCGAGGCCGACCACGCGATCAGGCGCCTGTACCGGGCACTGCGCGCCGGCCGCTCCTGGCTGCTCCGCGCCGGCTGACCCGCACGTCGCGACCGCCGCACGACGCCGAGAACGACGAAGGCCCCCTGCTTCCGTGGAAGCGGGGGGCCTTCTCGTTGGCGGTACCGGTGGGATTTGAACCCACGGTGGACGCAAGCCCACACATGTTTTCGAGACATGCTCCTTCGGCCGCTCGGACACGGTACCGGGGTCGAGTGTACGCGACGGCCGGAAGTCGCGCCAATCGAGCGGACGGGCCGCCGTCAGGCGGGAAGGAGGAAGCCGAGCACGCGGTCCCACTCCGGGATCGCGAGCAGGTGGCCGCGGCCGGGCACGACCTCGAGGCGGGAGTCGGGCAGCCGTGCGGCGTACCACTCGGCGTGGCGGCGGCCGGCGACTGCGTCCTCCGCGCCGTAGAGGAGGAGCGCCGGTGGCTCGGCGGACTCGACGGCGAAGCCCCACTCCTGCACGCCGTAGCCGATGAGGTCGGCGGCCATGCCGAGGGCGCCCTGGGCGACGGCGCGCTCGAGCATGCGGGAGAGCCGCTCGCGGACTCCGGGGGCCTCGAGCACCGCGGTGTCGGCGTCGCCGGAGCCGAGCATCCCGAACAGGGCGTCCGGGGCGGGGGTCGGGCCGAAGGCGCCCTCGAGGGTGCGGGTGAGCGCGCGGACGGCCTCGTCGAGCGGGAGGTCGGCCAGGCGGGCGAGCTCGGCGCGGTTCTCGTCGCCGACCCACGGCACGGCGCCGTCGGGAGCGGGCGTGCCGATCACGGCGACGCGCTCCACGAGGCCGGGGTAGTTCGCGGCGAGCGCGAGGGCCACGCGGCCTCCCGCCGACCAGCCGGCGGCGCTGACGGAGGCGATGCCGACGGTCGCGAGGTACTCGGCGATGTCGGCGGCGGCCTGCTCGGGGCTGGCTCCGACGCCCGCTCCGGCGGGGTCGAGGTCGGTCAGGAGGGAGGAGGCGCCGTAGCCCGGGCGGTCGAACGAGAGCAGGCGCACCCCGTGGCGCGCGGTCGCCTCCGGGTCGGGGTCGAAGTCCGAGGAGCCGGGAGCGGGATGCGCCAGGACGACGACCCGCTCGGCGCCCTCGAGGCCGGACCAGCTGACTCCGAGCGGGCGGCCGGACTTGAGGACGTGCACTGTCGAGGGCATGTCCCCCAGTCTCCCGCAGACGTCCGACGCCGACGGAGCGGCGCTCGGGGCGGCGTCGTCTTCCGTGGCGCGATCCTCCGCCTCCGCCCCCTCCGCGACGACGCTCCTCCACAGACGGCTTCCACGCGACCTCTCCCCCGGCCTGGCGCGCCCCGCTCCCGGCATCGGTGGTCGACGGTACTGTCGAAGACACGTTCGAACGAGCGGCGGTGTCGGGGGTCCCCCGTAGCGTCGCGCTCGTCCCCCTCCTCCGCCCCGAAAGGACCTCATGGCCTCCTCGAAGACGCGCACCGCCCCGTACCGCTGCTCGGAGTGCGGATGGACGACCGCGAAGTGGGTAGGCCGCTGCGGCGAGTGCCAGCAGTGGGGCTCCGTGATCGAGAGCACCGAGCGCACCGGCCTCGTCCGCGCGGTCGCCGCTGTGGCTCCGGCCGCCGGCCGCATCGCGCGGCCCATCACCGAGATCGAGATCACGTCGGCGGCGCACCGCCCCACCGGCGTGGGCGAGCTCGACCGCGTGCTCGGCGGCGGGATCGTCTCCGGCGCGGTCGTGCTGCTCTCGGGAGAGCCCGGCGTGGGCAAGTCGACCCTCCTGCTCGAGGTCGCGAGCCGCGCTGCGGCCGAGGGCCAGCGGGTCCTCTACGTCAGCGCGGAGGAGTCGGCCGCGCAGGTGCGCATGCGGGCCGAGCGCACCGGCGCGATGCACGACAGCCTCTTCCTCGCGGCCGAGACCGACCTCGCCACCGTGCTCGGCCAGATCGACGAGGTCCGGCCGGACCTGCTCATCGTCGACTCGGTGCAGACGGTCGCGAGCGACACCGTCGACGGCCTGCCCGGCGGTCCCAGCCAGGTCCGCGAGGTCGCCGCGACCCTCATCCGCGTCTGCAAGGAGCGGGCGCTCCCCCTCGTGCTCGTCGGACACGTCACGAAGGACGGCTCCATCGCGGGGCCGCGCCTGCTCGAGCACCTGGTCGACGTGGTCTGCCACTTCGAGGGCGACCGGCAGACGGCGCTGCGCTTCGTCCGCTCGCTCAAGAACCGCTTCGGCCCGACGGACGAGGTCGGCTGCTTCGAGATGACCGCCGAGGGCATCGCCGAGATCCCCGACCCGAGCGGTCTGTTCCTCAGCCGCACCCGCTTCCCCACCCCGGGCATCTGCGTCACGGTCGCGATGGAGGGACGCCGCGCGCTCCCCGTCGAGATCCAGGCGCTCGTGATCGCGAACGACGGCGAGCACCCCCGCCGCGTCACGAACGGAGTCGACGCGTCCCGGGTCGCGATGATCCTCGCGGTCCTCGAGCGGCAGGCGGGCATCCCCCTGCGGCGCTGCGACGTCTACGTGTCGACTGTCGGCGGCGTGAAGCTCATGGAGCCGGCGGCGGACCTGGCGATCGCGGTCGCCATCGCCTCCGCCCACGCCTACACGCCGCTGCGGCCCGGGATCGCCGCGTTCGGCGAGATCAGCCTCTCGGGAGACATCCGGCCCGCCTCCGGAGCGAAGCAGCGCGCCTCCGAAGCGACACGACTCGGGCACTCCTCGCACCTCGACTCCAGCGCCTTCACCCTCTCGAGCGCGATCACCCACGCGCTCGTCCCCGTTCCCGAGCGCATCCGTCCGGAGCGGGTCCCCGCGCACTGACGGCCGCGTCCCCGGCATGCTGCACAGGCACCCGTCCACCGCTCGGAGCCGCGGGTGCCCCCGTCCACCGCATGGTCGAGGATCGCCACCGGAGGCGAACACGGGCTCCATGGGCACTACCCGACAGCTCCGCGCGACCACCGCACGCGTCCGCTCCGCCGCGGCCGCCCGTCGCAGCCTGCCCCTAGACGCCGCCCCCGCCGCCGCCTCCGCCGCCCCCACCCGAACTGCCGCCGCCGCCCGCGCCGCCGCTCGAGGAGCTCGACGAGGATCCGACGTAGCTCGACGTCGACGACGAGAACGAGGACACGCTGCCGGCGAAGGCCGCCGCGTGGAAGCCGTTCGGTCCGGAGTACCAGACCGGCTCCTCGCCGGTGCGCTCGTAGGCCGACGCGAGCTCCGCCGACCACTCCTTCTCGAGACCGAAGAGCACGGCCCACGGCAGCAGGCGCTCCGTCACCTCGACCACCTCGACCGGTCCGATCCTGCGCCGGTCCGCCCCGCGGGGCGACTGCAGCATCGCGATCCGGTCGGCCTCGGCCAGGCGGATGTACAGCTCGAGTCCGCGCAGATGGTCGCGCAGCTCAGCGCCCGCGGCCGTCAGCGGCACCCTCGAGACCAGGACCGTCCCCACGACGGCCGCGACGATCGCGACCAGCATCAGCACGAGCGGGAGCGCTCCGCCGAAGGAGCGGGTCATCAGGAGGATCGCGCCCAGGAAGGCGGCCATGACACCCAGCAGCAGCGGGACGATCACGAGCACGCTGCCGCCGATCGTCCCGGCCTTCTTCAGTCCCGCCTCGGTCACCCGGTTGCCCAGCGCGGTCCGGAACTGTCCGACGGCCTTGCCGAACTCCTTGTCCTTGCCGGAGAGCTCACGCACCGTCCCCGGCACGCGGCCGAGGGCGATGTCGAGGAACTCGCGGTCGTCGGAGGCGAGGGGCCGCGGGCGTCCCGCGCGTCGCGTCGGCGTCGTCGCAGGGTCGAGCACCCGCACGGCGTACTCCTGCTTCCGCCCCTCCCCCGTCTCCTCGATGCGCACGAGACCGCGGACGGCGGCGTCCAGGAGTCCGGCCGCGGGGGCCTTCGACGTCTTCCGCAGCAGCGCGGCGGAGAGGAACAGCCCCTCCGCGGGCGGGTCGTACTCGGCGACGACGGTCGGGCGGCCGGGAGCGTCGCGGAGCACGGTCCGGCGCCGGCGCACGGCGAGCGCGAGGCCGATCAGGACCGCGGCGAGGCCGCCCAGCTGCACCCAGGACCAGCCGGAGGCGAGGTAGCGGTCGTCGCGCGGCGTGAAGGTCCCGGGAGCGAAGCCGAGCGCCACGGTCACGTTCTCCCCCGGAGCCAGCGACTCCCCCGATGCCGTGACGACCGCTCCGTCGCGGCCGATCGGACAGGGCGTCGTCGAGCCCTCCGGTCCCCGGTAGCAGCTGACGGTCCCCGTCGCGGCGGAGGCCAGCGACCCGGCGAGCTCGACGCGCACGTCGTAGCGGTCGAAGGACTGGCGCCAGCCCGTGCCGTTGACGTCCCAGTAGAACTCGTCCTCGCCGCTGCGCGTGCCGGATCCAGGGAGGGTCGTGTTGTGCTGCGTGTAGGTGAAGACGTAGGTCTGGCTGCCGCTGACGAACTCGTCCGCTGCGCTGGTGACCAGGAGGAAGCCGTCCTCGCGCTCGGTGTCGACCGGCCGCGCCGCCCCGTCGCCGTCGGTGACGGACACCAGGTCGACGTCGGTCGGGTGCCCCTCGTAGTCGAGCGGGATCGCGCGCTGCATGCCGCGGTTCTGCGACGGCGGGAACTCGGCGACGAAGGTCTCGACGGTGGTCAGCGTCGAGCGGCCCTCCTCGTCGCGGTCGAGGCGGAAGTCGGCCGAGTACTCCGAGAACCGGAAGCCGTCCACATCCGCGCGCACGACACCCGCGACGGGCTGCGGAGCCGCGACAGGGTGCGGAGCCGCCACGGCCTGCGCCGCCGCTCCGCCGACCAGCAGCGGGACCGCGAGGGCCACGGCCGCCGCGCGCCGCGCGACCACCCCCGCCCGGCCGGTCGAGGCGGACAGGATCGTGCCGAGCAGCCCCCACATGCCTGCGATGCTACGCGCCGACGCACGCCCGGCACGTCCCCCGGGCGGACTACTGGAGCAGGAACTGCGTGGGCGAGCCCGAGGGGATGCCGGCGACCGACACCGACAGGTTGTAGGCGGCGCCGCCCGCCTCGACCGCCTCGCGTCCGCCGGAGCAGGTGTCGGCGGAGGAGCGGGTGCGGTCCCACGTCAGCGCGCTGCCCATCACCGAGCGGCCCGCCTGGAGGAGCACCGGCAGATCGGCCGCGCCGGTCTGGCAGTCGGTCGAGGTCCAGATCTGCTCGGAGCCGCTCGTGATCGTGAAGACCTGCTTGCTCGTGCCCGCGTCGATCACGCAGTCGGTGCTCGAGATGTTGGCCAGCGAGAGCGAGAGCTGCGGATCCTCGCCGGGCGCGTAGCTCGTGGCGTCCGTGACCGCGGTGACGGCGACGGAGTCGGCCGAGCAGGCGGGTGCGGCGCCGGGCGTCGCACCGGGCGAGGTGGTCGGGTAGAGCGTCGGCAGCACGACGGTCGGCGTGGGGCTCGACGCGGCGTCGGAGCCGGTCATCCGCGGGAGCAGCGACAGCACCACCGCCAGGCCCCCGACGATGACGACCAGCGCGAGCAGCACTCCCGCGCGGCGTCGCCGGTAGACCCGGGAGGGCAGGCGGCGGGGCGGCGGAGTCACCGGGACAGGCTACGACGTGGCGGCGGTCAGAGCGTCTTCAGCATGCGGGTGTTGCCGAGCGTGTTCGGCTTCACCCGGGCGAGGTCGAGGAACTCGGCGACTCCCTCGTCGGGAGAGCGGAGCAGCTCGGCGTAGACCTCGGGGTCGACGACCTTCTCGCCGATCGGCTCGAAGCCGTGGCGGGCGAAGAAGTCGACCTCGAAGGTGAGGCAGAACAGGCGCTTCAGGCCGAGCTCGCGCGCGTCGTTCTCGAGGCGCTCCAGGATGTGGTGGCCCACACCCCTCCCGAGCCAGTCCTGCGCGACCGCGAGGGTGCGCACCTCCGCGATGTCGTCCCACATCACATGCAGCGCACCGCAGCCGATCGCCGTCCCGTGGCCGTCCTCGGCGATGCGGAACTCCTGCACGGCGCCGTAGAGCACCACGCGGTCCTTGCCCAGGAGGATGCGCTCGTTCACGAGCGGCTCGCTGAGCTCCTGGATGAAGGGGACATCGCTCGTGCGCGCGCGGCGCACCGGGTACTTCCAATCGGCCATTCGACAAGCCTAGGGCGCACCGGGCGCGGGATCCTGCGAGCAGGCGCGCACCCCCGGACGACGACGTGCCCGCCCCCTCGCGAAAGGGGACGGGCACGGGGTCGTTCGGCAGCCTGCTACGACATCAGGTCGGGCGTCGCCGGGCCGGCCGTGGCTGCTCCGGTGGACGCGCCGGCGCTGATCGAGATCAGACGCGGGGTCGTGGTGAAGACGAACCTGTTCTCGGCGAAGTCCACGTGGATGTGGTCTCCGGCGCCGAGCTCGCCGTGCAGGATCCGCTCGGACAGCTGGTCCTCGATCTCGCGCTGGATCGCGCGGCGCAGGGGGCGCGCACCGAGGGCCGGGTCGAACCCGACCTCGATCAGGCGCTCCTTGGCCGGCTGCGTCAGCTCCACCGTCATGTCGCGGTCGAGCAGACGGTCGCCCAGGCGCTTGATGAAGAGGTCGACGATCTGGAGCAGCTCGGGCTTCGACAGCTGCGGGAAGACGATGACGTCGTCCACGCGGTTGAGGAACTCGGGCTTGAAGTGCTTCTTGAGCTCCTCGTTGACCTTGCCGCGCATGCGGTCGTAGCCGGTGGCGTTGTCGCCCTCGATCTGGAACCCGACGGGACCACCGGCGATGTCACGAGCACCGAGGTTGGTGGTCATGATGATGACGGTGTTCTTGAAGTCGACGACACGGCCCTGGCCGTCGGTCAGTCGACCCTCCTCCAGGATCTGGAGGAGCGAGTTGAAGATGTCCGGGTGCGCCTTCTCGATCTCGTCGAAGAGGACCACGCTGAACGGCTTGCGGCGCACCTTCTCGGTGAGCTGGCCGCCCTCCTCGAAGCCGACGAACCCGGGAGGGGCGCCGAACAGCCGCGAGACGGTGTGCTTCTCGCCGTACTCCGACATGTCGAGCGAGATCATCGCGTTCTCGTCGTCGAAGAGGAACTCGGCGAGCGCCTTGGCCAGCTCGGTCTTTCCGACGCCCGTGGGGCCGGCGAAGATGAACGAGCCCGAGGGGCGCTTGGGGTCCTTGAGGCCCGCGCGGGTGCGGCGGATCGTCCGCGAGAGGGCCGCGATGGCCTCCTCCTGGCCGATGACGCGCTGGTGCAGGGCCTTCTCCATGAAGACGAGCCGCGAGGACTCCTCCTCGGTGAGCTTGAAGACCGGGATGCCCGTCGCCTGGGCGAGGACCTCGGCGATCAGGCCCTCGTCGACCACGCCGGTGGCCTTGACGTCGCCCGACTTCCACTGCTTCTCGAGGCGCAGGCGCTCACCGAGCAGCTGCTTCTCCTCGTCGCGGAGCGACGCGGCCTTCTCGAAGTCCTGGTCCTCGATCGCGGCCTCCTTGGCGGAGCGGACCACGGCGATGCGGTCGTCGAAGTCGCGCAGCTCCGGCGGCGCCGAGAGGATCGAGAGGCGCAGGCGTGCGCCTGCCTCGTCGATAAGGTCGATCGCCTTGTCGGGGAGGAAGCGGTCGCTGATGTAGCGGTCGGCCAGGTTGGCCGCCGAGACGATCGCGCCGTCGGTGATGGACACCTTGTGGTGCGCCTCGTAGCGGTCGCGCAGGCCCTTGAGGATGTTGATCGTGTGGGGCAGCGACGGCTCCGCGACCTGGATCGGCTGGAAGCGGCGCTCGAGAGCGGCGTCCTTCTCGAAGTGCTTGCGGTACTCGTCGAGCGTGGTCGCGCCGATGGTCTGCAGCTCGCCGCGGGCGAGCAGCGGCTTGAGGATCGAGGCGGCGTCGATCGCGCCCTCAGCGGCCCCCGCGCCGACGAGGGTGTGGATCTCGTCGATGAAGGTGATGATGTCGCCGCGGGTGCGGATCTCCTTCGTGACCTTCTTGAGGCGCTCCTCGAAGTCACCGCGGTAGCGGGATCCGGCGATGAGCGAGCCGAGGTCGAGCGTGTAGAGCTGCTTGTCCTTCAGCGTCTCGGGCACGTCGCCGCGCACGATCGCCTGGGCGAGGCCCTCGACGACGGCGGTCTTGCCGACGCCGGGCTCGCCGATCAGGACGGGGTTGTTCTTGGAGCGGCGGGAGAGGATCTGCATGACCCGCTCGATCTCCTTCTCGCGCCCGATGACCGGGTCGAGCTTGTTGTCGCGCGCCGCCTGGGTGAGGTTGCGTCCGAACTGGTCGAGGATCTGCGATCCCCCCTGAGGCTGCTGCTGCTCACCGCCCACGGCGACCTGCTCCTTGCCCTGGTAGCCGGAGAGCAGCTGGATGACCTGCTGGCGCACGCGGTTCAGGTCGGCACCGAGCTTGACCAGCACCTGAGCGGCGACGCCCTCGCCCTCGCGGATGAGGCCGAGCAGGATGTGCTCGGTCCCGATGTAGTTGTGGCCGAGCTGCAGCGCTTCGCGCAGGGACAGCTCGAGGACCTTCTTCGCCCGAGGCGTGAAGGGGATGTGGCCGGTCGGCTGCTGCTGCCCCTGGCCGATGATGTCCTGCACCTGCTCGCGCACAGCGTCGAGCGAGATCCCGAGGGACTCGAGCGCCTTGGCGGCCACTCCCTCGCCCTCGTGGATCAGGCCGAGCAGGATGTGCTCCGTGCCGATGTAGTTGTGATTGAGCATCTTGGCCTCTTCCTGGGCCAGGACGACGACGCGCCGCGCGCGATCGGTGAATCTCTCGAACATGCTGTCACTCCCTACAGAACCCGCAGGGGTGGGCTCCGATACGTCGACTGTAACCAGCGCTCCCCCCGGTGAGCAGGCCTGTTCGCCCTGGGCGTGCACGCGATCCGGAGGGGTGCGGGCGGCGGTCCCGTCCACCGGTCCATGCGAAGGCATACACTTCCCGCATGAGCAACTTGGAGGAGCATCCCGACGAGCTCCCCGTCGCCGCGGAGCCGGACCCTCGCGAGTCCGGCGCAGTCGAGATCCTGGCGGCGCGGCTCGTCCCGCTCGGCGGTCCGCGCGCGATCGAGGTGCGCCGCACCCTCCCCCAGCGCTCGCGCTCGACGATCGGCGCATGGTGCTTCGCCGACCACTACGGCCCGGTGCGGCTCGGCGAGGAGGCCGGGATGGACGTCCCGCCGCACCCGCACACCGGCCTGCAGACCGTGAGCTGGCTCTTCGAGGGCGAGATCGAGCACCGCGACAGCGTCGGCAGCCTCGCCGTGGTGCGCCCGGGCGAGCTCAACCTGATGACGGCCGGACGCGGCATCTCGCACTCGGAGGTCTCGACCGGGGGCGCGCCCGTCCTGCACGGGGTGCAGCTCTGGGTCGCGCTGCCCGAGGAGGCACGGCTCGTCGATCCGTTCTTCGAGCACCACCGCGGCATTCCCGTGGAGCTGCCCGGCGCGCTGGTCCGCGTCTTCGTCGGAGGGATGCTGGGCGCGTCGGTGCCCGCGAGCACCTTCACTCCGCTGGTCGCCGCGCAGATCGACCTCGAGCCGGGTGCCCGGGTCGAGCTGCCGGTCGAGGAGTCCTGGGAGTACGGCGTGCTGGTCGACGCCGGCCCCGTGGCGGTCGAGGGAGCGGACGTCCCGCGCTCGGACCTCGCCTACCTGGCGCCCGGCCGCTCGCACCTGGTGCTGACCGCCGGGGACGCGGGCGCCCGCGTGGTGCTGCTCGGCGGCCAGCCGTTCGCCGAGGAGCTGGTGATGTGGTGGAACTTCGTCGGCCGCAGCCATGACGACGTGGCGGCCGCCCGCGAGCGCTGGCAGTCCGACGTGATCGCCGGGGCGGATCCCGCAGGACCGTTCGGCACCGTCGACGGGTACGGCGGACGCGCGCTCCCCGCGCCCGTGCTGCCGACCGTGCGCCTCAAGCCGCGCCGCCGGGCCTGAGGCGAGACCGTCAGGCCGAGGCGCTCCGAGGCGGGGCCCACGACTCGGGAGCGCGGGAGTCGCGATGATCCCGCTCGACCACCGCGACTCCCGCGCTCCCACCGGCGCGTCAGGACGCGTCCGACTCCTTCTTCGCGGCGGCCTTCGCCGCGGCCTCGCGGTCGGTGGCCTCGGCCGTCTCGCGGAAGGCGCGGCGAGGATCCTGCAGCGTGCTCATCGGCGAGAGGTCGCGCGGAGTGACGGCGTCGACGAGCCAGCCCGTGATGATCCGCCACTTGCGGTCCAGGGTCGGCATCGCCGCTCCGTGGTAGGCGCGGTGGGCGAGCCAGGCGGGGAGGCCGCGCAGCTTCACGCCCTTGATCAGGCCGGCGCCCTTGCCGATGCCGTACTCGGCGACGGTCCCGACGGAGGCGTGGCGGTACTCCTCCACGGTGCCTCCGGTGAGGTCGGCGATGATGTTGCGCGCCAGGAGCTTGGCCTGCCGAACGGCGTTCTGCGCGTTCGGCGGGTAGTACGCGGGCTGCTTCTCACTGGTGAGGTCCGGCACCTGCGCGCCGTCGCCGGCCGCCCAGGCGCCGCCCACCGGCTCGCCGTCCTCGCGGATGACGCGCAGGCGCGCATCCGCCATGACGTGGCCCTTCGGACCGCGGGGCGCGTCGGTCGCGTCGAGGATGGGGTTCGGCTTCACGCCGGCGGTCCACACGATCGTGGCCGTCGGGATGCGCTCGCCGGAGGAGAGCTCCACGACGCCGTCCTCGCAGGAGGGCATCGTCGTCTTCAGGTGCACGTGCACGCCGCGCGAGCGGAGGTGGTCGAGCGTCCACTTCGAGAGCTCGGGACCGACCTCGGGGGCGACCCGGTCCAGCGCCTCGACGAGGTGCCAGGTGACGTCGCCCATCGAGAGGGAGGGCTGCGCGGCGAGCGTCTTGCGGCTGAGGTCGAGCAGCTCGCTCAGCGCCTCGACGCCGGTGTAGCCGCCGCCGACGAAGACGAAGGTGAGCAGGCGCCGGCGCTCGGCGGGATCGGTGGTGAGCGCCGCCTCCGCGATGTTCTCGATGACGCGGTCGCGCAGGTGCGCCGCCTCCTCCACCGTCTTGAAGCCGATGCCGTGCTCGGCGAGGCCCGGCGTGGGGAACGTGCGGGTGACGGCTCCGAGCGCGAAGACGACCTGGTCGAACTCGATCGTGCGGGTGGAGCCGTCCATCGCGGCGACGGTGGCGCTGCGCTCGGCGAGGCTCACGCCGGTGATCGCGCCGCGGATCACGCGGGTGCGCTTGAGCGCGGAGACCAGCGGCACCGTGACGTGGCGCGGCTGGACGTGCCCGCCGGCGACCTCGGGCAGCAGCGGCTGGTAGGTCATGTAGGGGTTCGGCTCGACGACGGTGACGTCGATCGGCGCCTCCCCCCGTCTCTTCTCGAGGCCCCAGGCGGTGTACAGGCCGACGTAGCCGCCGCCGAGGATGAGGATGCGCGTCGTACGGGATGCCGTCATGTCCGTTCCCTTCTCGAACCCGGCGCCGGGCAGGCGGAACCGGATGGTGCTGAGGACGCTCCGACGCTACGCGGGGCGCGGCGGCCCGCACAGGGACTTGCGCGACGAGTCGGGGCCGCGCATCCTCCGCCTGCGGGCGGACGGGAGCCGCGCTACTGCAGCGCCGAGGTGAGCCGCGCCAGGTTGTCGAGCAGGGTCGAGCGGAGCGGCTGCTGCCGCCACTCGCGGAGGGTCAGCTCGCGGGAGTGCTCGCGGTAGTCCTGCTGCACCTGGCGCAGGTCCTCGACGAACTCCGAGCCGCGCACCATGAGCGAGACCTCGAGGTTGAGCGTGAAGGAGCGCATGTCCATGTTGCTCGAGCCGATCACGGCGACGTCGTCGTCGATCGTGAAGTGCTTCGCGTGCAGGATGGTCGGCTTGCGGTACATCCAGATGCGCACGCCCGCGGTCAGCAGCGTCTCGTAGTACGAGCGCTGGGCGTGGTAGACCACGGCCTGGTCGCCGATCTCGGAGACGAAGAGCTCCACGTGCACGCCCCGCCGGGTCGCCGTCGTGATCGCGTAGAGCATCGCCTCGTCGGGCACGAAGTACGGGCTGGTGATGATGATCGACTTCTGCGCCGAGTAGAGCAGCGTCAGGAACAGGCGCAGGTTGTTCTCGCCCTCGAACCCCGGGCCGCTCGGCACCACCTGGCAGTCGATCGTGTCGCGCTGCTGCAGCGCCTCCATCGGCTCCGACTCCCGCAGGAGCAGCTCGTCGGTCTCGCTGTACCAGTCGGTGATGAAGATGGCGTTGATGCCCTGCACCACCGGCCCCTCGAGGCGCACCATCAGGTCGTGCCAGTGCAGGCCGCGACGGATGTTGCCGCGCTTGTTGTAGCTGGAGTCGACGACGTTCTGCGAGCCCATGAAGGCCGCGTTGCCGTCGACGATCAGCAGCTTGCGGTGGTTGCGCAGGTCCGGCCGCTGGTACTGCCCGCGCCACGGCCGCACGGGGAGCATGTACGACCACGAGGCGCCCGCCCGCTCGAGGGCGCGCAGCCGGCGATGGGTGCCGCTGTAGTAGCCGGGCACGCGGATCGACGCGATGTGGTCGAGGAGGATCCGCACCCGCACCCCTCGCGCCACCGCGCGGTCGAGCGCGTCGAAGAAGGGCGCGGTGGTCGAGTCGGCGGCGAGGATGTAGAACTCGCAGTGCACGTACCGGCGGGCGCGGTCGATCTCGGCGGCCATCGCGCGGATGGTCTGCTCGTAGTCGCCCTGGAGGCGCGCGTCGTTCCCGCCGACCAGCGGCATCGCCCCGAGGTTGCGGTTGAGGGTGACCACCGACTCCAGCCACTGCGGCCACGGGTGCTCCCGGGCGACGCGGTCGATGCCGTCGGTCGACTCCAGGATGAACCGGTTGATCTCCTGCTGCTTCCGGCGGCGCTTGCGCGGCAGCCGGTAGCTCCCGATGAAGAGGAACAGCAGGATGCCGACGTACGGGATCAGGAAGATCGCCATCAGCCAGGCGAGGCCGGTGGTCGGACGGCGGTTCCGCGGCACGACGATGACGGCGATCACGCGGACCACGAGCTCGACGACGACGGCCGCGATCGGGAGGATCACCGCCCAGTCGGGTGCGGGCACCGCGCCTCCTCGTTCGTCGTGCGGAGCCGCTCAGCGGGCGCGGGAGGCACCCGCGCGGCGGCGGCGGTGGTCAGGAGGCGTCGCGGGGAGGCAAGCCGCGGCGCTCGCGCTCGCGGGCCTCGATGCGGTCGTACGCTCGGCGCTCGTTGCGGTCCGAGCGGATGAGGGCGCGCATCACGAACCAGAAGATGGCTCCGACCGTGATCGTCGGCACGAGGGCCCACAGCCCCTGGTTCCACAGCTCCCAGTCCATGCGGCGATCCTACCCGCGGCACCGGCGCGGGAGCCGTGAGCCCGGAGGCCCGTGCGCCCAGCGGCCTTCGCGGGCGCTGGGCGCTACTGGCTCTCGACCGACTTGTTCAGCGCCGCGGCGTCGGAGTTGAGGCCCTCCAGCTCCGAGCGCAGGCCGTCGTACACGGCGACGTCCGCGTCGATGGCGGCGCGGGTGGCGTCGACGGCCTGGCTGCGGGCGAGCAGATCGGCGCGCTCCGTCTCGAACTCGGCCGTCGATCCGAAGTCGCCGCTGTCGGCGCGCGAGTTGAAGTCGTCGATCTCGACGTTGAGCGCGTCGTACTCGGCGTTGTTCGCGTCGATCCGCGCCGTGAGGTCGGCGTACATCGTCTCGATCCGGGAGACCAGGTCCTCGATGCGGTTCTCGAGATCGGTGAAGACCGCCTCGTAGCGGGCGTTCAGGCCCACGACGACGGAGCGGTCGTCGAAGAACTCGGCGTAGTGCGCCTCGAGCGCCGGTGGCAGGTCGGCCACCTCGGTCCCCAGGATCGAGTGCAGCTCGTTGACGCGCTCGCCGAGGCCGCCGGTGCGGTACAGCTCGAGGCGCTCGGCGATCGTGCCGTCCTGCGGGAGGGTCTCGTACGCGGCCTCGAGCTCGTCGCCCAGCTCGGCCTGCTCCTCCGCGTCGAGCCGCACCCACGCGGCGTGCAGCATCTCGTGGGCCGCCGTCACGTCGCGGATCCCGTCGAGGTCGGGATTGGCGACGTCCGAGATGTAGATGCTGGTGCCGGTGTAGCAGCCGAGGACGATGTCGTCGGAGGCGCCGTAGCCGCAGAGGTCGTTGAAGCCGGCGGTCGGCTCGACCGACGGGCTCGACGCGTAGTAGAGGGCGCGGCCGCGGTCGGACATGGCGGTCCGCTCCGCGAAGCCGGCGATCGTGGGGTCGGGCGTGAACGCCTCGGCCGCTCGCCGGTCGGCCAGCGCGGTGCCGACGTCGCCGGAGGAGGTGAGGACGCTCGCGGCGACCGCGGTCCCCACTCCGAACTGCGCGATCGTGAGGACGCCCGCCGCGACGGCCGCGACGATGCTCGATGCCCTGACCATGTCTCCCCCTCGGCTCCTGCGACCCTACTTGACGAGCGGGAACAGGATCGTCTCGCGGATCCCGAGGCCGGTGATCGCCATCAGGAGGCGGTCGATGCCCATGCCCATGCCGCCGGTGGGGGGCATGCCGTGCTCGAGGGCGCGGAGGAAGTCCTCGTCCAGGCGCATCGCCTCGTCGTCGCCCGCGGCGGCCTGGCGGGCCTGCTCGACGAAGCGCTCGCGCTGCACGACCGGGTCGATCAGCTCGGAGTAGCCGGTGGCCAGCTCGAAGCCGCGGACGTAGAGGTCCCACTTCTCGACGACGCCCGGGATGCTGCGGTGCGCGCGCACGAGCGGCGAGGTGTCGACGGGGAAGTCCATCACGAAGGTCGGACGCGTCAGGCCGCCCTTCACGAAGTGCTCCCACAGCTCCTCGACGTACTTGCCGTGCGTGGGGACGTGCACCTCGACGCCCTCGCGCGCGGCGAGGGTCTCGAGCTCGGCGAGCTCCGTCTCCGGCGTGATCGCGATGCCGGCCGCGAGCGACAGGCTCTCGTACATCGAGACGCGGTCCCACCGGCCGCCGAGGTCGAACTCGGTGCCGTCGGCCCAGGTGACCACGTGCGAGCCCGCGACGGCCTGCGCCGCGTTCTGGATCAGCTCCTGGGTGAGGTCGGCGATCGAGTTGTAGTCGCCGTACGCCTGGTAGGCCTCGAGCATCGCGAACTCGGGCGAGTGCGTGGAGTCGGCGCCCTCGTTGCGGAAGTTGCGGTTGATCTCGAAGACCCGGTCGATGCCGCCGACGACCGCCCGCTTGAGGTAGAGCTCGGGCGCGATGCGCAGGTACAGCTCGGTGTCGAACGCGTTCGAGTGCGTGGCGAAGGGGCGGGCGGAGGCGCCGCCGTGCATCACCTGCAGCATCGGGGTCTCGACCTCGAGGAACTCGTGCGAGGCGAAGGTGTCGCGGAGGGAGGCGTTCACCCGGGCGCGGGTGACGACCGTCTCGCGGGCCTGGGGGCGCACGATCAGGTCGAGGTAGCGCTGGCGCATCCGGGTCTCGTCGCCGAGCTCGTTGTGCAGGTTCGGCAGCGGCAGGATCGCCTTCGCGGCGATCGTCCACTCCGACACCCACACGCTCAGCTCGCCGCGCTTGCTCGAGACGACCTCGCCCTCGACGAAGAGGTGGTCGCCCAGGTCGACGAGCTCCTTCCACGCCGCCAGCGACTCCTCGCCCACGTCGCCGAGCGAGACCATGGCCTGGATCCGCTCGCCGTCGCCGGCCTGCAGCGTCGCGAAGCAGAGCTTGCCCGTGTTGCGCTGGAACACCACGCGGCCCGCGAGGCCGACGCGCTCGCCGGTCTTCACGTCCGGCTCGATGCCCTCGTGGCGCGCCCGGACGGCCGCGATGGTGTCGGTGACTCCGACCGCGACGGGGTAGGCGCCGGCGCCGAGGTCGTCGCCCGCGAGCTCGAGCAGGCGCTCGCGCTTGGCGAGGCGGACGGCCTTCTGCTCGGAGGCCTCCTGCTGCGCGGCCCGCTCGGCGGCGGCCTGCTCGGAGTCGGCCTGCTCGGCGGCGGGGGTCGTGGTCTCGGGGACGTCGGGGGTGTCGGCCATGAGGGGTCGCGGTGCTTTCGGTTCGGGGCGGACGGCCGCGATCAGGCGAGCAGGATCGGGGCGTTGTCGAGGAGGCGGGTGGTGCCGACGATCGCGGCGACGAGCACGAGTGCCGGGCCGCGGTGGTCGGCGTCGACCGGGAGGAGCGTCGCGGGATCCACGACGACGAGGTAGTCCAGCTTAACGAGCGGCTCGGCGTGCGCGACGGCCTCGGCGGCCTCGATCGCCGCGGCGGCACCGCGGTCCGCGGCTTCCGCGGCGGCCGCGAGGAGGCGCGGCAGCACGAGGCCCGCGCGGCGCTGCTCCTCGTCGAGGTAGCGGTTGCGGCTGGAGCGGGCGAGCCCGTCCTCCTCCCGCACGATGCCGACGCCCTCGATCTCCACGGGCAGGTCGAGGTCGCGGACCATGCGGCGCACGAGGAACAGCTGCTGCGCGTCCTTCTGCCCGAAGACCGCGACGTGCGGCTGGGCGATGCTCAGGAGCTTGGCGACGACGGTGAGCATCCCATCGAAGTGGCCCGGCCGCGCACGCCCCTCATAAAGACCGCCGACCTCGCCCGCGACGACCCGCGTCGAGGACGGCCCATCGGGATACATCTCGGCGACTCCCGGAGCGAAGAGGAGGTCGGCCCCGGCCGCGTCGAGCAGGGCGGTGTCGCCCTCGAGGTCGCGCGGGTAGCGGTCCAGGTCCTCGGACGGGCCGAACTGCAGCGGATTCACGAACACCGACACGACGACGACGTCGGCCAGCTCGCGCGCCCGCTCGACGAGGGCGAGGTGCCCGGCGTGCAGGGCGCCCATCGTCGGCACGAGCGCGATGCGCCGACCGGCCCGCCGCGCCTCCTGCAGCCGCTCGCGGAGGTCGCCGATGCGGTGGACGGTGCTGATCACCCGACGATGCTACCGGCGGGCCCGCGACCACCGGGGCCCTCGACACCGGGACGCCGCGCTCCTCCGCGAGGCGCCGCCTCCCGAGCGGCGTCCGGCCCGGGGAGCGGCGTCTCGAGCGGCGCCGCCCGTCAGCCCGCCGCGCGGCGCAGGGCGTCGTCGACGGAGGAGCGGACGAGGCTGGAGAGGAAGAAGCCCGGCTTCTCGACGCCGATGCCCGCCAGCAGACCCGCCGCCTGGTCGACGATCGCCGTCGAGAAGGTCGTGGCGGTCGAGACGGCCTCCGCGTAGGCGGCGCGGTCCGACTCCGCCACGGTCACCGGCTCCCCGCCCATCTCGACCACCAGCGCCTGCGCGATCGGCAGCACCGGGCCCGGCGCCGACACGGCGAAGTAGGTCTCGGCGAGGCGCGCCAGGTCGAGGCTGGTGCCGCTGAAGGCCATCGCCGGGTGGACTGCCAGGGGGATGACCCCGGAGGCGAGCGCCGGCGCGAGCACCCCGTAGCCGTGCTCAGGCGCCGTGTGCAGCACCAGCTGGCCGGGCTGCCACGCTCCCGTCGCGGCGAGCCCCGCGACCAGGGCGGCGATCTCGCTCCCGGGAACGGCGACGATCACCAGCTCGCTGCGCTCGACGAGCTCGGGGATCGCGAGCACGGGGACTCCGGGGAGCAGCGCGTCGGCGCGCTCGCGGCCGCTCTCGCTGGTGGTGGCGATACCGATCACGGCGTGGCCGGCCCCGGCGAGCGCGGCACCGAGCACCGGGCCCACGCGTCCGGCACCGATCACGCCGACGCCCAGGCGTCCGTCGCGGCGGTTCTCAGGCATGCGGTTCCCCCTCCGGAGCGGGCCAGTCGGGCAGGGCGGGTGCGGCCGCCCGCCGCCCCCACTGGTGGCTCGCGTCACGGTCGGCGGCCCGCACTCCGGCCGCCGCGAGGCTCTCGAAGAAGGCGAGTCCGTCGGCCGCGCTCATCACCGGCACGAGCGGAGTGACGGGGCCGGCCACCGTGTGCACGCGCGCCGAGGCCAGCCCGAGCAGGCGCTGGAGCGGTCCCTGCTGGACCCCGACGCTCTGCATCCGCGCCAGGGGCACCACGGCGACCCGCCGCCAGACCGCTCCGCTGCGCAGGATCGCGACCTCGTCCGTCAGCCGGTACCCGGTCCTCCGGAACGAGAAGGGGCGGAGCCACACCGCCGAGCGCGGCGCCCGGGTGAAGCCGGCCGCGTCGCGGTGCCGGAGCGCGTCGCCGACGGGCGTCGACTCCGCTCCCTCGGCCGGTCCGGGCAGCAGGAGGGCGAGGACGCGCTCGACCGCGGCGAGGTCGCCCACGGGCAGGATCGTGGTGTTCGGCTCGCCGTTCGCCCCGCGGGAGGCCGCGTGGCCGGCGCGGTCGATCCGCACCTGCCACCAGCCGAAGGGGCGCCAGAGCAGCGGCTGCGTGATCTCGACGGCGTGGATCCGGCCGGGCGGGATCGTGTCGCTGCTGGTCGAGAGCACGCCGTAGCCGACCCGCACTCCGTCGGGCGTCGCGGCGATCGAGTACCGGAGCGAGCGCACGAACTGGCGGACGTAGTAGCTGCCCGAGCCGATCAGGCCCGGCAGGATCGCGAAGAGCACGTAGGGCGAGCCGTAGACGGCGACGAACACCACGGCGACGACCGAGGCGGCCAGGAACAGCGTGAAGCCGCTGAAGACGAGCGAGCCGAGGAGTCGGCCCGGCGGGATCGAGACGACCGACTCGGGCGGCGTCTCGTCCTGAGGCTCGCCGAACTCCTCCAGCCGGCGCGCCAGGAACCCGCCCGCCGGAGCCGCACCGTCGACCGTCGCCTCCCGCTCGCGCACCCCGGAGGCGAGCCGCAGGATGTCGCGGCGCAGGGCGTCCACCAGCCGCGAGCCGAGGTACGACAGCTGGACGTTCGCGTCCTGCCCGGCCACGCTCACCTCGAGCTTCGCGGCCCCGAACAGCCGCGCGAACAGCGGACGCTGCACCGCGATGCCCTGGATGCGGTCCAGCCGCGCCCGCCGGTTGGTCCGGAAGAGCACGCCGGAGCGCACCTCGACGAGCTCGTCCGTGATGCGGAAGGTGTGCATCCGCCAGGACAGCCAGAACGCGAAGACGGCGACCGCCAGGCCCACCGCGACCGCCAGCAGCGCCCAGCCGACGAGACCGCGGCGCAGCAGCTCGTCGACCGGATCGCCGCTCTCGTACCCCTCAGGCCCGGGCAGGAACAGCTCGACCAGGCGCTCGCGGAGGTTCGTGATCACGATGCCGAGGACGACCAGCAGGCCGATCCCGCCCTTGAGGACCGGGGTCGCGGGATGGAGGCGGTGCCACTCCCCGTCGGCGAGGTCCGTCTCGACGGCGCGGAGCTCGGTCACAGGCCGGCCCGGCGCGACTCGGCGAGCTCGACCAGGCGGTCGCGGAGCTCCTCCGCATCCTGCTCGGCCAGGCCCGGGATGCTGACGCCGGTCGCCGCGGCGGCGGTGACGAAGCGGAGGTCGGCGAGGCCGAGCGCCCGGGCGAGCGGCCCGCGGTTGACGTCGATGAGCTGCATCCGCCCGTACGGCACCGACACGAAGCGCTGGAACATGATGCCGCGGCGGAAGAGCAGGTCGTCCTGGCGCAGGAGGTAGCCGTAGGCGCGCGCACGGCGCGGGGCCACGATCAGGAGGGTCACCGCGAGGGCGGCCGCGGCGGCCAGCGGGATCCAGCCCCACGGCAGGCCGATCAGCATCAGCACCACGGGCACGGCGAGCAGCAGCACGCTCGACACGACGGCCGACACGATCTCGACCGCGACGTACCGGGGCGAGACGCGGCGCCACTCCCCCGTGATGTCGAGGCGGTCCCGCCGGCGTCCCCTCGCGTCGCGGCGGGTCGTCGGCGACGCGTCCTCGGGCTCGGCGGGCATGGCGTCGTCCTCACTGCCCGCGGCGGTCCGGGCGTCGGCGTCAGGCGTGGTTCACCTCGCCGACGGCGCTGTCGTCGTCGTCGCTCGGCGGGATGGTGCACAGGTGCTCGGCGACCAGGCCGGCCACCAGCAGGACGAGCGCACCCACGATGGTCGCGACGTCCTGCCACACGGAGCCTAGCGAAGGGATCGCACGGCTCAGCAGGTACACCAGGATGCCGCCGGAGGCTCCGAGCAGCAGAGCACCGACGTGGCTGGACGCCTTCGCCAGCACCACGACGCGCATCGCCCGGAACGGATCGATGGGCCGGCGCAGCGTGCCCTTCGTGGCGCGGTGGATCGGGACGGCGAAGCCGAGCACGAGGGCCGCGACCACGATCAGGGTCAGCGGAACCGTCAGCGGCGGGATGAGCACGGGGCGGCCGGCGGCGGCGATCGCGAGGTCGAGGAGGAACCCCGCGACGGCCCCGGCGAGGCCGAGTCCGAGCAGGGTGCTGATGCGGGTGCGCCTCACGGGGTCCTGCTCTCGGGGTCGGCGGTGGTGCCGCGGGCGGAGTCGCGCCCCGGCCAGGTCAACCCGGCCGGGTGGTCGGTCACGCGGTCGGTCGCCCGTGCGCGCAGCTCGGCCACGGGTCCGGCTCCGGGAAGGACCGCCGCCGGCTCGGCGTCGAGCCACGGCTCGAGCACGAACGCCCGCTCGGCGGCCCGCGGGTGCGGGAGGGTCAGGTGCGGGTCGTCGCGGAGCACGCCGCCGACCGCGATCACGTCGATGTCGAGGGTCCGGTCGCCCCAGCGCTCCTCGCCCTCGCCGCGGATCCGGCCGCCGGCCGATTCGATCGCCGCCGTCGCCGCGAGCAGGTCGTCGGGCTCGAGGACGGTCGAGCCGGTCACGACCGCGTTGAGGTAGCCGGGCGCGTCCGCGTCGACGCCCTCGGGCTTCCACGCGGGCGACTCGACGACCTTGGACACCGCCTCGATGCGCAGGCCCGGCGTCGTGGCGAGGGCCCGCAGCGCCTCCTCGAGGTGCGCGAGGCGGTCGCCGAGGTTGCTGCCGAGCGCGAGCACGACGTGGCGCACCGGGCGGACGCGCTCCTGCCGCGGCCTCACGAGCGGGTCCTCGTGATCTGCACGGCGACGTCCTCGAAGGGCAGCGGGATCGGCGCGTCCGGCTTGTGGACGGTGATGCGGACGACGTCGGCGGCGGCGAAGCCCAGGGCGACCCGGGCGAGGCGCTCGGCCAGGGTCTCGATGAGGTCGACCGGGTCGCGGGTCACCGCGTCGGCCAGGGCGATCGCGAGCTCGCCGTAGTGCACCGTCTCGGCCAGCGCGTCGCCCTCGGCCGCCGGCGCGGTGTCGAGCCAGACCGTCGCGTCGATCACGAAGTCCTGTCCGTTCTCGCGCTCGAAGTCGAAGACGCCGTGGTGCGCGCGCACGCGCAGCCCGGTGAGGGTGATGGAGTCGCGCACGGCGAGGGCGGCGGGGTCGATCGCGGTCACGGGGTCTCCTCCTGGAGTCGGGCGGCGAGGGCCAGGGCACGGGCGGACGAGCGGACGTCGTGGACCCGGACGCCCCAGGCGCCGTGCTCGGCGGCGATGAGGCTCAGCATGGCGGAGACCTCGTCGCGCTCGGCGGCCGGGGCGCCGGCGGGGGCGAACGGAGCGAGGAACCGCTTGCGCGAGTGGCCGACCAGGACCGGGAAACCCAGCGAGACGATCGCGTCGAGCCCGGCCAGCAGCGCCCAGTCGTGCGCGCCGACCTTCGCGAAGCCGAGGCCGGGGTCGAGCAGGAGGCGGTCATCCCGGATCCCGGCCTCACGGGCGGCGTCGACGCGGCGCTCGAGCTCGCCGCGGACGTCCGCCACCACGTCGCCGTAGGAGGCGAGAGCGGTCATGCCCGCGCTGTGCCCGCGCCAGTGCATCGCGATGTAGACGGCGCCGCGCTCGGCGACGAGCGCGAGCATCCGCGGATCGGCGAGGCCGCCGGAGACGTCGTTGACGACGACGGCGCCGGCATCCAGGGCGGCCTCGGCCGTGGCGGCGCTCATCGTGTCGATGCTGACGCGCACCCCCTCCGCGGCGAGGGCGCGGACGACGGGCAGCACGCGGCCCTGCTCGGCGGCGGAGTCGACGCGCGCCGCACCGGGACGGGTGCTCTCGCCGCCGACGTCGACCAGGTCCGCGCCGAACGCGGCGGGTCCGTCCCCGGCGGGCCGGGTCAGGTCGAGGCCGTGGCGGACGGCGTCGTCGACGGACAGCCAGCGGCCGCCGTCGCTGAACGAGTCCGGAGTGACGTTGAGGATCCCGAGGAGCGCGGCGCGGCCTGTCGGCGTGAGGTCGGCGACGGTGGTGGCCACGTCACTCCCCCCGCGCGGCGCCGATCAGCGCGATGATCTCGGCGCGGGCGGCCGGGTCGGCGAGGGAGCCGCGGGCGGCGACCGTCACGGTCGAGCTCGCGGTCTGGCGCGGCCCGCGCATCCGCACGCAGCCGTGCTCGGCGTCGACCACGACGAGCACTCCCTCGGGAGCGAGGCCCTGCTCGAGCGCGTCGGCGATCTGCTCGGTCATCCGCTCCTGGATCTGCGGTCGCGACGCGACCGTCTCGACCACGCGCGGCAGCCGGCCGAGGCCGACGACCCGCTCGCGCGGCCGGTAGGCGATGTGCGCGACGCCGAGGAACGGCAGGAGGTGGTGCTCGCAGACGGAGCGGAAGGCGAGGTCGCGCACGACCACCGTCTGGTCGAGCGGCGACTCCTGGCCGCCCTCGACCACCGCGAACGTCTCGGTCAGCTGGGCCGCGGCGTCGTCGTCGAACCCGCCGAAGAACTCCTCGTACGCCTCGGCGAACCGCCGCGGCGTGTCGAGGAGTCCCTCGCGGCCCGGGTCGTCCCCGATGGCCGCGAGGATCTCGGCGACGGCCGCCTCGATGCGCGCCTTGTCGACGGGCACGCGCGCGCTACGCCGTCGCGGGGCGCGGGTTGATCAGCGGCGGGCGCTTCGGCGCGACCTCGTCGGCACCAGCGGAGGAGACTCCCCCGTCGGTCGCACCCGAGTCGATCGGCGCCTTGGCGACCGGGACCGCGATGGGCGGCAGGTCGGACAGGGGGCGCTTGTCGCTCGAGAGCCACTGCGGGCGCTCGTCGATGCGGCGGACGTCCTTGAAGATCTCGGCCAACTGGTCGTGGTCGAGCGTCTCCTTCTCGAGCAGCTCCATCGCGAGGCGGTCGAGGATGTCGCGGTTGTCGTTGATGACCTGCCACGCCTCGTCGTGCGCCTGCTCGATGAGCTGGCGCGTCTCGGCGTCGACCGTCTCGGCGATCTGCTCGGAGTAGTCGCGCTGGTGGCCCATGTCGCGGCCGAGGAACATCTCGCCCGACGACTGGCCGAGCTTGACCGCTCCGACGTTCGCGGACATGCCGTAGTCGGTGACCATCTTGCGGGCGATGGAGGTCGCCTTCTCGATGTCGTTCGACGCTCCGGTCGTGGGGTCGTGGAAGACGATCTCCTCCGCGACGCGGCCGCCCATCGCGTACGTGAGCTGGTCGAGGAGCTCGTTGCGGGTCGTGGAGTACTTGTCCTCCAGCGGGAGCACCATCGTGTAGCCGAGGGCGCGACCGCGCGGAAGGATCGTGACCTTGGTCACGGGGTCGGTGTGGCGCATCGCCGCCGCCGCCAGAGCGTGTCCGCCCTCGTGGTAGGCGGTGATCAGCTTCTCCTTGTCGCGCATGACCCGCGTGCGGCGCTGCGGCCCCGCGATGACGCGGTCGATGGCCTCGTCGAGCGCGCGGTTGTCGATCAGCTGCGCGTTGGAGCGGGCGGTGAGCAGCGCGGCCTCGTTGAGGACGTTGGCCAGGTCGGCGCCGGTGAAGCCCGGGGTCTTCCGGGCGACGACCTCGAGGTCGACTCCGCCGGCGAGCGGCTTGCCGCGGCCGTGGACCTCGAGGATCCGCTTGCGGCCGAGCAGGTCGGGGGCGTCGACGCCGATCTGGCGGTCGAAGCGGCCCGGACGCAGCAGCGCGGGATCGAGGATGTCGGGGCGGTTCGTCGCCGCGATCAGGATGACGTTCGTCTTGACGTCGAAGCCGTCCATCTCGACCAGCAGCTGGTTGAGGGTCTGCTCGCGCTCGTCGTGACCGCCGCCCATGCCGGCGCCGCGGTGGCGGCCGACGGCATCGATCTCGTCGACGAAGATGATGGCCGGCGAGTTCTCCTTCGCCTGCTGGAACAGGTCGCGGACACGGCTCGCGCCGACGCCGACGAACATCTCGACGAAGTCCGATCCGGAGATGGAGTAGAAGGGGACGCCCGCCTCGCCCGCGACCGCGCGCGCCAGCAGGGTCTTGCCGGTGCCGGGAGGGCCGTAGAGCAGGACGCCCTTCGGGATGCGGGCGCCGACGGCCTGGAACTTCGCGGGCTCCTTGAGGAACTCCTTGATCTCGTGCAGCTCCTCGATCGCCTCGTCGGCGCCGGCGACATCGCCGAACGTGACCTTGGGCGACTCCTTCGAGACGAGCTTCGCCTTCGACTTGCCGAACTGCATGACGCGGTTGCCGCCGCCCTGCATGCCCGAGAGCATCAGCCAGAAGAACGCGCCGATCAGCAGGATGGGGAGCAGGAAGCCGAGAGCCGAGAGGAACCAGTTGGTCTGCGGGACCTCGTCGTTGTAGCCGGTGCTGCCGAGATCGGCCGCGGACACCGCGTCGACGACCTCCGCGCCGCGAGGGGCCACGTAGTAGAACTGCACCTGCGTGCCGTTGTCGCCGTCGGCCTGCTTGAGCGTGAGATCGACGCGCTGCTCGCCGTCCACGATCTTCGCCGAGTCGACCTTGCCGTCCTTCAGGAGGTCGAGACCCTCCTGCGTCGTGACCGGCCGGAAGCCGGACATGGTGATCAGCGAGGAGCCGATCCACACCGCGACGATCGCCAGGACGACGTAGAGGATGGGACCCCGGAAGATGCGCTTCACGTTCATGCTTGTTGCGGGTGCGACACCCGGCGCCTTTCTGACGAGGAGATTGTGCCTGCCAGGCTACCTCCCGCACTCTGAGCGCCGCCCACGCGTTCGCCGTGGGCCGAACGGCCGCGGGCTGTGTGGTCTGGCGGGGATGCGGCGGGCCGCATCCCCGCGCGCGGTCGGCTTCGCGAGATGGTGCGTTCCGCAGAGCGGGGTGCGTCGGACTGCCGGGAAACGCTGGCACGCGTTTCCCGGTCCGCGTCCTCTGCCTTGCGGGTGGAGGTCGCGGGGATCGGCGCTTCGGCGGTAGGGACGGGCCGCGAGAGCGCAGGAGTTGTCGCACTCGAGCTCGACAGCGACGACTACTGCGGTCTCGGGAAGGAGGCGAAGGTGTCCGAGCGGGGCGCGCCGCGAGAACGCAGGAGGCGCGGACGGACAGACCGGGCCCGCCCGGCCCGCGTCAGGCCGACTCGAGGAGGGGCTCCGGGTCGCGGAGGGCGGGCACGAGGCCGCGGCGGCGGCGGGCGGCGGCCAGCACGGTCACGGCGAGCGCCCCGACCAGCCAGAGCACGAGCACCAGGACCGCGTGCGCGACTCCGATGCTGCCGCCGGCGATCAGCGAGCGGAACGCCTCCACCGTCCAGGTCAGCGGCAGCACGCCGTGGATCGCCTGGAAGAAGGCGGGCGCGGTCTCGACCGGGTAGGTGCCTCCGGCCGAGGACAGCTGCAGCACGATCATCAGCAGCGCCAGGAACCGACCCGGGGCGTCCAGCAGCGCGATCAGCGCCTGGTTGATCGCCACGAAGGTGAGGCTCGTGAGCACGGCGATCCCGATCAGCCCGGGCAGGTTCGACGCCTCGACGCCCACTCCGAAGCGGATGACGAGCGCGGCCAGGACGCCCTGGGCGACCGCCATCAGCGCGCCGGGCAGGTAGCTGCGCAGCGCGATGACCCAGGCGGGCCGGCGCGCGGCGAGGAGGCGGGAGCTGAGCGGGGCACTCATCAGGTAGAAGGCCAGCGCGCCGACCCAGAGCGCGAGCGCCATGAAGTAGGGGGCGAGGCCGTAGCCGTAGGACGGCACGCGGTTCATCCGCTCGGCGTCGATCCCGACCGGGGCGGCCGCGACGGTGCTGAGCTCCTGAGCCTGCTCGCCGGTGTAGGTGGGCACGTCGTCCGCGCCGTCCGAGAGCTTCGTGTCGAGGGTGCGCGATCCGGAGGCGAGCGAGTCGATCCCGTCGGCGAGGTCCTGCGAACCGGTGGCCGCGTCGGCCGAGCCGGTCGCGGCGGTCTCGGCGCCGTCCGCGAGGTCCGAGGCGCCCGTCGCGAGGGCGGCCGTCCCGGAGGCGAGGTCGGACGCGCCGGCGGCCGCGGAGGCGATTCCGCTGGTGAGCGGGCCGACCGCGCCGGAGAGGGTGTCCACTCCGCCGGCGACCTGCGCGGCTCCGCCGTCGAGGGTCGCAGCTCCCTGGGCGAGGGCCTGCGCACCGGTCTGCAGCTTCTGGGCGCCGTCGGCGGCGGAGGTCGCCCCGGTGGACAGAGCGGCGGTGCCGGTCGCGAGGTCGGCGGCTCCGCCCGAGACCGTGGCGGCACCGGCGGCGAGCGCCGTCAGTCCGCTGCCGTCGTCGCCGACGAGCGCGGTCGCACCGGAGGCGAGCGTCTGCGCGCCCGCGTCCGCCGAGGCGGCTCCGCCCGCGAGAGCGGCCGCACCCTGCTCGAGGGCGGTCAGCTCGGCCACGCGCTGGGCATCGGACAGCGAGTCGTACCGCGAGAGCAGGGAGGCGAGGCCGGAGTCGACTCCGGTCGCTCCGGTGGCGAGTTGCGGAGTGGCGGTCGCGAGCGCTCCCGCGCCGGTCGCGAGCTGCTGGGCTCCTGCGAGGGCCTTCCCCGCTCCGTCGGAGAGGGAGGCGGACCCGGTGGCCAGCGCCTCGGCGCCGGACGCCGCCGAGGCCGCGCCGTCCTTCAGGGTCGACGTCCCCGCGGCGAGGTCGGTGGCGCCCGAGGCGAGCGACGCCGCTCCGCCGTCGAGCTGCTGGGCGCCGTCGGCGACCGTGCGGGCTCCCGTGTCGAGCGCCGCCGCCTGGTCGGGCAGCTGCCCGGTCCCGCTCGCGATCCGCTGGAGTCCCGACGAGAGGTCGGACGCTCCGGAGGCCGCGCTCCCCGCGCCCGAGCGGAGGGAGTCGGCGCCGGTCGCCAGCTGCGCGGTGCCGTCCTGCAGCTGCGCGAGCCCGACGACCAGCTCGGAGGAGCCGGACGCGGCGGTCCCGGCGCCGTCCGCCAGCTGAGCGGCGCCGTCGGCCGCCTGCTCGAGGCTCGAGTGCACGTCGGTGAAGCCGAGGTAGACGTTCTCGAGGTAGGTCGCGCCGACCTTCTCCTCCAGCGTCTTCGTCACGGTGGTGCCGATGGTGGAGGCGATGTTGCCGACGATCAGGTTGGCCGCGTCGTTCGTCTCGATCGACAGCTTCGCCTGCACGGCCGCGGCGGGGTCGTCGCCGCCGACAGAGGCGACGTCGGCCGAGAAGCCGGCCGGCACCGTCAGCACGGCGAGGACGTCGCCGGAGGCGAGCTCGCGGGACGCCTCGTCGGCACCGGTCGCCGTCCAGGCGAAGTCCGAGCCGGACGTGTCGGTGGTGAGCTGCTCGGTCAGGTCGTCGCCGAGGGCGAGCGCGGAGCCGTCCGAGGCGGTCGCGCCGGTGTCCTCGTTGACGATCGCGGCGGGCACCGTGTCGAGGTGGTGCGTGGGATCGAGGTTGGCCGAGGTCAGCAGTCCCGCGTAGATCAGCGGGATGAGCGCGATCGCGGCGAAGACGACGACGAGGCGCGGGTTCACGGCGCGCAGGGCGCGGCGGAGCGGGGAGGTGGTCATGGTCCTTCTACTTCGTGGAGTGCAGGGCGGCGAGCCGCGGCGAGGCGACTCCGGTGACGAGGAGCTCGGCGATGTCGGCGGAGGCCGAGGCCACGGGACGGCGGGCGTCGCCGTCGAGGAGCCAGCCGACGACCAGCCAGGTGGTGCCGGCGGCGAGGAGGACGGCGAAGCGCTCGACGCGGGCGTGGTCGCCGCCGCCCGATCCGCGCTCGGCGAGGGGCGAGAAGGCGAGGAGCCGCTGCGCGAGGAACGCGACGACCGACTCCTGCACGGCGCGGGCCGTCCCTCCGCTCAGCACGCGGCGGTAGAAGTCGGCGTGCACGAGCAGGCCCTCGAGGAGGCCGCGGACGATGCGCGGGACCGCGCCCTCCCAGTCGGCGGGGGCGGTGCCGGGAGCGACGTCGCCGAACAGCGCGTGCATCCGCTCCACCGCGGCGGCCTCGATCAGGGACGGCACATCCCCGAAGTGCTGGTAGAACGTGGGGCGGCTGACGCCCGCGGCGCCGCAGAGCTCCGTGATGGAGGGCTGGTCGTCGCCCGGGCGGTCGAGGGCCGTCGTGATCGCGGTGAGCAGGAGCTCGCGCGAGCGGGTGAGCCGCGGATCGGTCACAGGGTCCTTCTTCCCGGCGCGAGGAGCGCCTTCTTTACGTCCGTCAGATAACTTACAACCGTAAAGAAGAGCGCGCAAGCGTCAGGAGGAGGGCGGCTCCGGGAGCAGCGTCGAGATGGCGGACGTGTCGACGATCACCGAGTCGTGCGGAGTCAGTCCCGGGCTCCGGGGCGTCGGCACCGGCAGGCGCACGAGCAGGGCGCCCGGATCCACGCCGAAGCGCCCGGAGCGGGTGCGGCCGACCGGATCGCCGTCCAGCTCGGCGAGCACCGGCTGGTCCAGCTCGAACGAGAACTCGCGGCCGGGCCACTGCCGGAGCGAGGCGAGCCCGTTGCGGTTGCCGGTCGCCACGTCCAGCGCGAGGCCGAAGCGCCGACGCAGCAGCACCAGCTCCAGGTCGCCGTCGTCGAGCACCGCGCCCGCGGCCAGCTCGATGTTCGCGACCACGGAGCTGCAGTTGCAGGCCAGCACCATGAAGCAGCGCTGCGGAGGCTCCTCCGCGCCGTCGATCGTGAGGGTCACCTCGAATCCGGCCTTGAACATCGCCGGCGCGCCCGCCGCGAAGTAGGCGCCCCAGCCCACCCGCTTCTTCAGCTCCTCGTCCGTCTTGTCCATGATCTCGGCGTCCAGGCCCACCCCGCCCATCACCATGAACACCCGCTCCTCGCCGTCGTCGAACGCGGCCGTGCCCACGTCGATGGCGCGGTCCTGCCCGAGCAGGGCGATCTCGACCGCCTCGGGCAGCGAGCCGAGCGGGATCCCGAGGTTCCGCGCGAGGAGGTTGCCTGTGCCGCTGGGCAGCAGGCCGTAGGGGACGCCGGTCCCGCGCAGCACCGTGGCGACGGCGCGGACGGTGCCGTCGCCGCCCATCGAGCAGACCAGGTCCGGGCCCGCCTCGAGTGCGGCGCGGGCCGCGGCGGCACCGGAGTCGCCCGGGCTGGTCTCGAACCAGAGCGGCTCGTTCCAGCCGTGGCGGCGCGCGATCGTCGCGACCAGGTCCTCCGCGGCGCCGACGTCGTCGAACTTGCTCGGGTTGATCACGACGGCGACGGTGCGCTTCTCGGGTGCCTTCACCCCGTCAGTCTGACGGCACCGGCGACCGGTCCAGTCGCGCTGACGCCTCCAGGGCGAGCACGGCGCCGATCTCGGCCGAGAGCGTGGCGGGCAGCGACGGAGGCACGTCCCAGCGGGGCCCGGCCAGCAGCACGCCGCGGCGGACACTCGAGCTCTGCAGCGCGGCGACGCTGCCGGCGACGAAGCCGCGGACGCGAGCCGCCACCGCGGGCGCGACTCCGCTCGTCGTGGCGAGGTCGACGAGGTGCCGGTAGGCGATGCCGCCGAACAGGGCGCCGTCCCCCGATCCCTGGTCGACGAAGACGCCATCGGGGGCGAGCCGGTCCAGCAGGTCCTCGGCCGTGCGGGAGGCGTGGGCGACCAGGCGGGGGTCGGGCCGCAGGCGGTGCAGGGCGAGCGCCGCGCCGATGTAGACGGCGTGGTTGTAGCTGAAGGCCCAGTCGTCGCGCGCGGAACCTCCCTCGCGGCCGATGCCGTCTGCGACGAAGCCGGTGTCGTCGTCGCGGAGGCGCACGTGCATCCAGTCCAGGGCGGCGCGCGAGAGCTCCTCCCGGCCGTCCGGCCGCAGCCGCTCCAGGCGGGCGCCGAGGATCGCGAACGGGCCGTTCGCGGGCGCGTTCTTGTAGTCGAGCTGCCGGCGGCGCCAGGCGAGGCTCGCCCCGTGGCGGAGGTTCCAGCCCTTCGCGACGGCGAAGCGCCACAGGCGGTCGGCCCGGTCGAGGAACCGCGGGTCGCCGGAGGCCTCCCCGAGGCGGGCGAGCGCGCCGCCGAGCCACATCATGTCGTCGAAGTAGCCGTTGACCAGGCGCCCGCCGTTGCGGAGGCGGATCGCCCGGTGGATCCGCCGGGCACGCTCCAGGTGCGCCTCGTCGCCCGTGCGCTCGAAGGCGTCGACGGCCGCGTCGATCGCGTGCGCAAGCCACCAGTAGTTGAACTCGAGGTCGGCCCGCAGGGAGGTCGGGTAGCTCATGTGATAGCCCAGCAGGGGCACCGCGAAGAGCCGCTCGAGGCTCTCCTGCGCGGTGTCCGCGGGGCTACTCGTAGACGTGCGGGGCGAGGACGGCGACATCGCGGAGGTTGCGGTAGCGCTCGGCGTAGTCGAGCCCGTACCCGATCACGAACTCGTTCGGGATGTCGAAGCCGACGTAGGCCACGTCGACCTCGACCTTGGCGGCCGCGGGCTTGCGGAACAGCGCGCAGATCTCGACGGACTCGGCGCCGCGGCTGCGGAGGTTGCCCTGCAGCCACGAGAGCGTGAGGCCGGAGTCGATGATGTCCTCGACGATCAGCACCTTGCGGTTCGTGATGTCGGAGTCGAGGTCCTTCAGGATCCGCACGACGCCGGAGGACTTGGTGCCGCTCCCGTAGGACGAGACGGCCATCCAGTCCATGACGATGTCGAGCTTGAGCTCGCGGGCCAGATCGGCCATCACCATCACGGCGCCGCGCAGCACCCCGACGATGAGCAGGTTCTCACCCGCGTAGTCGCGCTCGATGGCGCGGGCCAGGTCGCGGATCCGCTCGTGGATCTCGGCCTCGGTGTAGAGGACCTCGGTGATGTCGTCGGCGATGTCGGCTGCTTCCACCCGGCCACTCTACGGGTGACCGGCCCCCCTCTCCCCTCCGCGAGACTCCGCTCCGGTACACCTCCGTCGGCGAGTCGCGTGCCGGAGCGGCATCTCGCGGGGAGGGGTCGGGCATCTCGCGGAGACCAGCGTCGCGGGGACAGGGTCAGGGGGAGGCGGGTGCGGGGTCAGGGGGCCGCGGGTGCGAAGACGAGGGTGGTGCCGCGGCGGGTGGCGAGGACGCCGGGGAGGTCGACGCCCTTCTGGCCGTGCCAGTCGGTGACCAGCGCGGCGACCGCCAGCGTCTGCGAGCGCGAGAGCGCGACTCCGAACTCGTTCGCCACGACCAGGCGGATGATCCGCTGCCGCAGCGCCGGCGGGTCCGCGGCGAGCCCGCGCGCGTCGACCGTGACGTGCCCCGCCTCGTCCTGGCCCACCAGCTCGAGCGCCCAGTCGAGGGCGAGCGCGTCGAGCGCGTCCCCGTCCTCCCGCAGCTGCTCGGCCGTGCGCGCCAGGGCCTGCGCCACTCCCGGCCCGAGCTCGTCCTCCAGCACGGGCAGCACGCGGTTCCGCACCCGGACCCGCGAGTAGCGGGGGTCGTCGTTGTGCGGGTCGTCCCACGGCACGAGCCCCTGGTCGGAGCAGGCGAGACGGGTCGTCTCGCGGCGCAGGCCCAGAATCGGCCGACGCAGCGGCCCGCTCACCGGCGCCATCCCGTGCAGCGAGGCCGCACCGGCTCCTCGTGCCAGGCCCAGCAGCACCGTCTCGGCCTGGTCGTCGAGGGTGTGGCCCAGGAGGATCGCGGCGGCGCCCGTCGCGGTCAGCGCGTCGTCGAAGGCGCGGTAGCGCGCGCTGCGGGCGGCCGCCTCCGGACCGCCCTCGGCGGACACCGTCACCACCTCGCGCAGCACCGGCGCGAGCCCCAGCCCGTGCGCCTGCTCCGCGGCCCGCCGCGCGACCTCCGCCGACGCCTCCTGCAGCCCGTGGTCGACGATCACCGCGCCGGCCCGCCTCCCGCCCCGCGGGGCCTCGAAGGCGACCGCCGCCGCGAGCGCGAGCGAGTCCGCTCCCCCGCTCAGCGCGACCAGCACGAGCGCTCCGGGGTCGAGCCCGTCGAGGCTCTCGCGCACCGCCCGCCGCAGATCGGCGACAGCGGGGGTCAGGCGGGGGCGATCGGGCACATCAAGTAACGTAATGCCAGCGATCCGCCCCTCCCGCGCGCGCACCCGCGCGAGCGTTCCGGAGGCCGATCCGTCCGCCGATGCGCCGCTCACGGCGCCACCGACTCAAGGAGAGAGCATGGCCGCATACGACGTCGTCGTCGAGATCCCCAAGGGGAGCCGCAACAAGTACGAGGTCGACCACGAGACCGGTCGCGTCTACCTCGACCGCGTGCTCTTCACCTCCTTCGTCTACCCGACGGACTACGGGTACTTCGAGAACACCCTCGGCCTCGACGGCGACCCCGTCGACGCGCTGGTGCTGCTCGAGTACCCCGTCTTCCCGGGCGTGGGCGTCTCCGTCCGCCCGGTCGGCGTGCTCAACATGAGCGACGAGGCCGGCTCCGACGCGAAGGTGATCGTGGTCCCCGCGAAGGACCCGCGCTGGCAGCACATCCAGGACATCGGCGACGTCCCGGAGCAGACGAAGAACGAGATCAAGCACTTCTTCGAGCGCTACAAGGACCTCGAGCCCGGCAAGTGGGTCAAGGTCGACGCGTGGGGCGACGCCGCCGAGGCGGAGCAGATCGTCCAGGACGGCATCAAGAAGCTGGCCGAAGAGGGTCACTGACCCCTCGCACCAACGAAGGAACCCCCTCCCGTCGTCTCGACAGGAGGGGGTTCTCTCGTTGCGCGGTGCGGCCGCGGCTCAGGCGGCCGGGCGGCCGACCATGCCGGCGGGCGTGCCCCAGGTGTTCCAGATGCGCACGGGCTTGCCGTAGTCGGCGGCCTCGATGATCTGGTTGTTCCCGAGGTAGATGGCCACGTGGTAGTAGTCCCCGCCGCCGCCCCAGAAGATCAGGTCGCCGCGCTGGCGCTGGCTGTAGGGGACGAGCTTGCCGGCGCCGGCCATGGTGTTGTACTGGTTCGTCGCCGAGTGGGTGCCGATGTAGATGCCCGAGGACGCGTACGAGGCCTTGGTGAGGCCCGAGCAGTCCCACTGGTCCGGACCCATGCCGCCGAGGACGTACTCCTCGCCGAGCTGCGCCATCGCGTACGAGATCGCGTTCTCGACGGCGCCGCTGGTCGGCACCAGGACCGGAGCGGTCACCGGCTGCGGGAGCGGCTGAGCCGCCGGCTGGGCGACCGGCTGAGCAGCGGGCTGGGCCGGAGCAGGAGCGGGCTGCTGCTGCGCGGGCTGCGGCGCGGCGGGCTGCGGGAGGGACGCGGTCTGACGCGACGGGGCGGCGGTGTCGGCCTGCGCCGAGGACTGCTGCTGGGCGGAGCGGGCGGTGGACTGCGCCTGAGCGGCGGCCTCCGCCTCGGCCTGCGCCTGAGCGGCGGCCTCGTCGGCCTGGCGCTTCTGCTCGCCCGCGAGGTACTGGGTTTCGGCCTCGACCGAGGAGTCCTTCAGCAGCGCGAGCTGGGCGACCAGCTCCTGCGACTTCTCCTCCTGCGCCGAGAGCGACGCGCGGGCCGACTCGGCGGCGGCGTCGGCGTCCTTGCGGGCGGCGTCGGCCTCGTCCGAGAGCGCCTGGTGCTCGGTGACGGCGCGGTCGGCCTGGTCGCCGAGCGACTCCGCGTTCTGCTTGTCGGCGAGGGCGTCGGCGTAGACCTTCTGCGACTGCTCCGAGAGCTGCGACATCGCGCCGAGCTGGTAGAGCAGGTCGCCCGCGTCCTTGCCCTTGGCCACGAGGCTGGCGGAGAGGTCGCCGCCGGCGGCGCGAGAGAGGTGCGCGGCCAGCAGGCCGGCGCGCATCTTCGAGGTCTGGGCCTTGGCGGAGGCGGTGGTCGCCTTCTCCTCGAGGTCGACGACGGCCTTCGCTGCGGCGTCGAGCGCCTCCTTGGCCTGGCGCCAGGCCTCGGCCTTCTTCATCGCGGTGATCGACTTCTCGTCGACCGCGGTCTGCAGGCTCGCGATGAGGCCGGTGATCGAGTCGATCTCGGCCTGCTTGCTCGCCTCGTCCTTCTTGGCGTTCTGCACGTCGTCCCACGAGGGGTACTTCGCGTCGTCGGCGAGGGCCGGGGTGATGCCGAGGGACGCGGTGACCGCCGTGACCGCGAAGGCGGCGGAGATGACGAGCGGGAGGCGGCCCTTCCAGGCGCGCTCCCGGGGTGCCGGGGTGAAGGTGCGTGCGGTCGTCTGTGCGTCAGCCAAGGGTGACTCCTCGTTGGGCCATGAAAGGTTGGGCGTCGACGGCGGAGCCGTTGACGCGGGTCTCGAAGTGCAGGTGGCAGCCGGTGGACGCGCCGGTCGAGCCGACGGCGGCGATCTGCTCGCCCGCCTGGACCTGCTGGCCGACGCGGACGTAGATCCCGCCGGACATGATGTGGGCGTAGCCGGTGCTGATGCCGCTGCCGTGGTCGATCAGCACCCAGTTGCCGTAGGTGCCGTTGGGGCCCGCGTAGGAGACGGTGCCGCTGTGCGCCGCGAAGATCGGGATGCCGCAGCCGCCCGCGAGGTCGGTGCCGCGATGGTACGAGCCGGAGGATCCTCCGCCGGTCGAGATGCTGTCGCGCGGGCCGAAGGTGCCGGTGACGCGGCCCCCGGCGGGGCGGACCCAGCCGGAGTCGCTGACGGCGCTGGAGCCGCCGCCGCCCGAGGGGGCGACGTACCCGCCGCCACCGCCACCGCTTCCGCCGCTGGACGCGGCTGCGGCCCGGGCGGCCTCGCGGCGCGCGGCCTCGGCCTGGGCGGCGGCCTGACGGGCGGCCTCCTCCTCGGCGAGCTTCCGGAGGCGCTCGGCCTCGCGGGCGGCGACGCCGGCCTCGTACTCGGCCACGGTCTTCGACTCGGTGTCGCGGAGCGCGGCGAGCTGCTGCTCGAGCACGACGCTCTGCTCCTGCTGCTCGGCGAGCGCGGCCTCGGACGCCTCCTGAGCGGCGGTCGCCTCGGCCAGCTTCTGCTCGGCGGCGACGCGGAGGCGCTCGCGCTCCGTCTGCGCGACCTCGGCCTGGTCGGCGAGGGACGACGCGGTGTTGCGGGCGGTGCTGGCCTGCTCGTAGATCGCGGAGGAGCGCTCGACCAGCTTGGTCATGCTCCCGATCTTCGACAGCAGCTGGTCGGCCTGGCCGGCCTTCTGGTCGAGGAAGATGTTGACGGACAGGTCGGTGCCGGTGCTGCGGTAGAGCTGCGCGGCGAGGAGGCCCGCCTGCTGCGAGGCCTTGTCGGCCTCCTCGGCGCTGGCGGCGGCCCGGTCCTCGAGCTTCTTCGACTGGTCCGAGGCCTCGTCGAACGCCTGCTGAGCGGCGAAGTGCTCGTCGCCGCGCTGCTGCGCGAGCTGCTGAGCGGAGGCGACCTCGCTCTGGAGGTCGCCGATCAGGGACGTGATCCGGTCGACCTGAGCGGCCGCGGCGGCGGTGTCGCCCTTCGCCGCCTCGACGTCGGCCCACGACGGGTACTCGACCGCCTGGGCGGGAGTGGCGACGAGCAGGCCGGCGACGAGCGCGACGACGGCGGAGGCCAGGGCAGCACCTCGGAGTCGCCCGAGTCGCGGCGCGCCGGGGAGGCGAGCGGAACGCGGACGGCGCAGGGAGTGGGGCATGGGACCTCGGGGATAGGGGGCCCTCCCTCCGCGGCGGTGCGGCTCCGGCGCGCGGGTGGGGGGAAGAGCGATTCCGCCCCACCCTAACCGCGGCCCTGCCCGATCTCCTAGACCCGGGTCAACCCCGGACGGGGTGCACGCCGCCTGCGGAACCGTCGATTTTGCATCCTGCGCCGCGGCCCCCTATGCTTGCGTGTCGGTAGTCATGGGGGGTCGGCCGCAGGGTCGCCCCGCGAGTCTCCGGCCCCATCGTTTAGTGGCCTAGGACACCGCCCTTTCACGGCGGCAGCACGGGTTCGAATCCCGTTGGGGTCACGGATGGGTCGGTACTACCAGCACCACCAGAAGTACCAGCACCACCGGAAAGTGCGCCGGCTCGAGAGGGTCGGGGCGTGAAAATAGAACAGCCTCGAAGGCAGTATGCTTGTCTTCGCAACGAGGCCCTGTAGCGCAGTTGGTTAGCGTGCCGCCCTGTCACGGCGGAGGTCGCGGGTTCAAGTCCCGTCAGGGTCGCAAAGAGGCCCTTCCGAGAGGAAGGGCCTTTTTCAGGAGATCACCTCTCCAGCGACATCACGTCGCAACGGCTCTGTAGCTCAGTTGGTAGAGCGCACGACTGAAAATCGTGAGGTCACGGGATCGACGCCCGTCGGAGCCACTGGAACCCTCGCCTAGCTTCTACATGGCGGGGGTTTCTTCGTACCCGGAGGTCCCCGCCGCCGCGATTTGCCGCACATCCCTCCCGTTCCGGCCCGCGCCGAGCAGTGACTGCGGCCCGGATCCCGTCCAGGCGGTCTGCGTAGGCTGGCCCGGCCATGCAACCCGACGCCTTCCCGCCGCCCGATCCCGCGACGCTCGCGCCCGACTCCGCTGCGACGACGTCGTGGCCGGCCGAGCCCCTCCCCTCGGTCCACGCGCCCTACTCCTCCCTCCTCTACCTGCCCGATCCTCGGGTCCGCTGGGGCCTGCCGACCGCCGTGCTCACGATCGTCGGGATCGTCCTGCCGCTGGCCGTGCTCATCCTGCTGTTCGGGTTCGGCGTGCTCCCCTACTCCGCCGGACTCGCCTTCGCGGGGGCGCTCGCGAGCTACCTCGTCGCGCTGATCGTGCCGTTCGCGGCGTCTCGGCTGCGCGGGCTGGGCACGATGGCGGCCGACTTCGGGCTGCGGTTCCGCTGGATCGACGTGCCCATCGGGATCGGGCTCGGCATCGCGGTGCGCGTCGTGATCCTGTTCGTGCTCGCCGCGTTCGCTCCGCTCCTCCAGGACGCGCAGGGGAACCTCGACATCGACCCCGATCCGCTGTGGTTCGTGCTGAGCTCGGTCCTCATCCCCGTCGTCGTCGCGCCGCTGGTCGAGGAGGTCCTCTGCCGCGGCGTCGTGATGCGCGCGGTGCGGAACCGGATGCTCCGGGGCTCCGCGGAGTCGGCGCCGCCCACCCGCGGCCGCCGCGTCTGGGCGATGGTGTTCAGCATCCTGGCGTCCACGGCGGTCTTCGCCCTGCTGCACGGGCACCAGATGGTGAACCCGGCGACGATCGTGACGCTCGGCGTGACGACGGTCACCGCGGGACTCGCGCACGGCTGGATCGCGACGACCACCGGGCGGCTCGGAGCGGCGATCGTCTCGCACGCGACGCTGAACGGCTCCGCGGTGCTGCTGCTGGCGCTGCTGCCGCTGCTGACTCCGTAGGGGGATCTCGAGAGGCCCGCTGCGCGGGGTGCTCGATCGGCAGGAGTCGGGGCGGCCCGATCGGGGGCGTGGGGCGGCGCGTCAGACGTCGTAGGTGCGCGCCCCGGGCAGCGGGCCGCGGACCTGGCGGTGGAGGCGCTCCATGTCGGCGTCGAGGGTGGCGGCGGTGCGGGCCGCGTCGGCGAGGCCGTCGAGGAGCTCCTGCGGGACCTGGCGGTCGTACTTGTAGTAGATCTTGTGCTCCAGGCTCGCCCAGAAGTCCATCGCGATGGTCCGGAACTGCACCTCGACGCAGACGTCGACCGATCCGCCGGAGAGGAACACGGGCACCTCGACGATCGCGTGCAGGCTCTTGTAGCCGTTCTCCTTCGGCTCGGCGATGTAGTCCTTCACCTCGAGCACCGTCACGTCGGACTGCGAGGTGAGCAGGTCGAAGACGCGGTAGACGTCCGAGACGAAGCTGCAGGTGATCCGCACGCCGGCGATGTCGGTGATCGCGTCGGCGATGCCCTCGAAGGTCGTCTCGCAGCCCTTGCGCTCGATCTTCTCGATCAGGCTGTCGGCCGACTTGAGCCGGCTCGTGACGTGCTCGATCGGGTTGTACTCCTGCAGCTCGCGGAACTCCTCCTGCAGGATCGACACCTTCGTGACGATCTCGTCCATCCCGAACTTGTACTGGAGCATGAAGCGCGCGAAGTCGTCGCGCAGGGCGCGGATCTCGGCGACGGTGGTGGCGTCGAGCGCTTCGGCGACGGCATCCGTCAGCGGAGGGACGGCGTGCGCGGGTTCGGGGATGCGGGATTCCACAGTCGGACACCCTACGCGCGGAGTCGTTCGAGACCGGTGGGAGGCGCCCGGCCTAGCCTGGGAGCGTGATCACCGAGCCCCGCCCGCTGCGCTTCTGCGCGTTCGTCATGAACACCGCCTCCCACATCCAGCACGGCCTCTGGCGCCACCCCGACGCCCGGCAGCACGAGTTCGACGACGTGCAGCTCTGGATCGACCTCGCCCGGACGCTGGAGCGCGGCCGCTTCGACGCGATGTTCTTCGCCGACGTGGCGGGGCTCTACGGTCCGGCGGACGGCGACTGGGACGTCAACGCCCGCGAGGGGCTGCAGCTGCCCAGCAACGACCCGTCGGTGCTGCTCTCGGCCCTGGCGGTGAGCACCGAGCACCTCGGCTTCGCGTTCACGAGCTCGGTGCTGCAGTCGCATCCGTTCGACTTCGCCCGGAAGGTCTCGACCCTCGACCACCTCTCGAAGGGGCGGATCGCCTGGAACATCGTCACCAGCGCCCTCGACGGCGCGGCCCGCAACTTCGGCTACGACCGGCTCGAGGAGCACGACGAGCGCTACGCCTGGGCGCAGGAGTACCTCGACGTGGTCTACAAGCTGTGGGAGGGCTCGTGGGACGACGGCGCGCTCCTGCGCGACAAGAGCGGCTCCTTCGCCGACCCGGCGCGCATCCACCGCATCGACCACGTCGGGAAGCGCTACCGCGTGCAGGGGCCGCACCTCTCGGCTCCGTCGCCCCAGCGCACGCCCGTGCTCTTCCAGGCCGGCTCCTCCCCCGCGGGCCGGCGCTTCGCCGCGCGGAACGCGGAGGCGCAGTTCGTGTTCTCGGGGTCGCCGGAGAAGACCCGCGAGCTGATCGAGGACACGCGGGCCCTCGCCGCGGCGGCCGGTCGCGGAGCGGGTGCGCCCTCCTTCTACCTGGGGCTCTCCTTCATCACCGGCGACACGGAGGAGGAGGCGCGACGCGCTGAGCGCGAGATCGACGAGTACCTCTCCTCCGACGCCTTTCTCGTGCACTCGAACCTCGGCTTCGACCCGGCGACGGGCGAGAAGCTCGACCCCGACCTGCCGCTCTCGGCGATCGAGACCTACGCCGGCCAGAGCCACCTGCAGTGGATCCGGGACGCCTCCCCCGACCGCGAGCCGACCGTCCGCGACCTGGCCCGGCTCTCGGCGAAGCTGCGCGGACGGGTCGTCGGCACTCCCGAGCAGATCGCCGACCACCTGGCGGGCTGGCGCGACGCGGGGATCGACGGGATCAACGTCGTCAACTGGATCCTGCCCGGCAGCTACGAGGAGTTCGTCGACCGGGTGATGCCGGTGCTCCAGGAGCGGGGCCTCGCGCAGACCGAGTACGCCGAGGGGACGCTGCGCCGCAAGCTGTTCGGGACGGACGAGCTGCCGGCGACGCACCCGGCGCGGGCGTACCGCGGGGCGTTCGCGGGCTGAGCCCTCGCGGGCCGGGCTCTGCGCGTCCACTGCCCCTGCACCGGCTGCCCGCCCCGCCCCGCGCTCTCCGCCGAGCGGGGGACGCGAGGTCGGGCGCGGCTCCGTAGCGTCGAGGGATGATCCAGACCTGGGGAGTCCTGACCGCGCTGTACGGAGTCGTCGTGACGGCGGTCGCGGTGCTCGCGATCGTGCTGCTGGTGCTGCTGTGCCGCCTGGTGCTCGCCGCGCGCGAGAACCTGCAGGCCTCGACGCGGCTGCGCGAGCTGCAGATCGAGCGGATGCTGCTCGAGGACGAGTAGCGGGCCGCGCGTCGCCGGCCGCGACCAGGTCTCCTCAGCGAGGAGCACTCGCGGCCGACGACGCGCGGGCCGGTCAGGGCAGAGCGGGTCGCGCCTCAGGGCGGGGCGCCCGCGGGATGAGCAGGCCGAGGGCGACGGCGACCAGCGCTCCGATCGCGCCGATCACGAACGTGGTCTCGAAGCCCTGCGAGCTCGGCAGCTGCACGTCGCCGACGGACACGGTCAGCTGCGCGAGCACGCCCGCGGTCACGGCGGAGGAGAGCGTCGTGCCGAGGGTGCGCATCAGCGAGTTCAGCCCGTTCGCGGCGGCGGTCTCCGAGGCGGGGACGGCGTGCATGATGAGCGTCGGCATCGCGGCGTAGGCGAGGCCCAGGCCGACGCCGATGAGGGCGTTGATCACCAGGATCTGCCACACCTCGCCGCCGAACGGGAGGATCAGCAGGTACGAGACCGCGATCAGCCCGGAGCCGGCGATCAGCACGAGCCGCGGCCCGGACTGCGCCGAGAGGCGGGCGGCGAGCGGGGACGTCGCCATCATCGCCAGGCCCGAGGGGGCGAGCACGAGGCTCGCCACGATCAGGCTCAGGCCGAAGCCGACGCCCGACGCGGCGGGCAGCTCGAGGCGCTGCGGCAGGGTGATCTGGGCGCCGAAGAACGCGAAGCCGACCGCCACCGAGGCGAGGTTGGTGAAGAGCACGGCGGGGCGGGCGGCCACCCGGAGGTCGACGAGCGGGCTCTCCTGCCGCAGCTCGTACCAGCCCCAGAGGAGCAGGACGGCGATGCCGCCGAGGCCGGAGCCCAGGATCGCGGGGCTCGTCCAGCCGGAGTCGTTGCCGCGCGAGACGGCGATCAGCACGCCGCTCAGTCCGAGGGCGAGGCCGATCGTGCCGACCACGTCGAAGGTGCCGGGCGAGCGCAGCGTCGACACCGGTACGACCAGGAGGACGAGGACGATGTCGAGGACGCCGAGGCCCGCGGACATCCAGAACAGGACGTGCCAGTCGGTGTTCTGCGCGATGAGGGCGCTGAGCGGCAGGCCGAGCGCGCCGCCGATGCCGAGGGTCGCGCTGACCAGGGCGATCGCACCGGGGAGCCGGTCGCGGTGGAGGGTGTCGCGGAGGATCGAGATGCCGAGCGGGATGACGCCCATCACCGCGCCCTGGAGGGCCCGGCCCACGACCAGCGTCCACACGTCCCCCGCGAAGGCGCACACGATCGAGCCGATCACGAGCACGACCAGCGCGGCCACGGCCATCCGCCGCTTGCCGTAGAGGTCGCCGAGGCGGCCGGAGACCGGGGTGAGGATGCAGGCGCTGAGCAGCGTCGCGGTGATCACCCACGCGGTCTCGGTGCGGTCGGCGCCGAGCAGCGTCGGCAGCTCGGACTGGATCGGGACGACCAGCGTCTGCATGAAGGAGGCGCTCATCCCCGCGAAGGCGAGGACGGCGGTGATGAGGCGCGGGTCCGGCGAGCGGGTCAGGGAGCGTCTGTCGGAGTCGGGCACGGCTGTCCTTCGTGTCGGCGGCGGACGCGCACCCGGACCGCGGCGGCGGGCGGGCCGTCGTCGGCGGGATCGTATCGCTCGGCTCTGCTTTCGACCGGCTCGGGGCTCAACGGCGCGGGGCGCCGCTTTGTTCCCTCCTTCTCCTTCCCGCGCGCGTCGGGCAGGACGAGGATGGGCGGATGATCGACATCGAGAGCTGGATCGCCCGCTACGAGAAGGCTTGGGCCACGGACGACGCGGCCGATGTGGCCGCACTGTTCACCGAGGACGCCGAGTACTTCACGGCGCCGCACCGCGACGCGATCACTCCGCGCGACGCGATCGTGGAGTGGTGGCTGGCGGAGGAGGAGCCCGCCGACCCGACGTTCGCGTGGGGCCTGGTCGCGCTGACGGAGGAGACCGCCGTGGTGGAGGCGCGCACCGTCTATCCGGGCGACCGCACCTACCTGAACCTCTGGGTCATCCGCTTCGCCCCTGACGGGCGGGCGCGCTCGTTCACCGAGTGGTACATGGAGGAGCCGGCCGACTCCGTGTCCTGACCCGCGCGGGTCCTCATCGAGCGGCGAGGAGCGCTCAGCGGCGCCGGGTCAGAGCTGCGCGGCGGCGAAGGTGTCGCAGTCGATGGCGTCGCCCTCGAAGCCGGCCTGGAACCAGCGCTGGCGCTGCTCGGCCGAGCCGTGCGTCCACCCCTCCGGATCGACGGTGCCGGTGGCCTGCTCCTGGATGCGGTCGTCGCCGACGGCGGCCGCGGCGCCGAGCGCGTCCTGGTACTCCTGCGCCGTCACCGGCTTGAGGTAGGGCGTGCCGGTCTCGTCGGGCACCGTCGAGGCGTCGCCCACCCAGGCTCCGGCGAAGCAGTCGGCCTGCAGCTCGAGGCGCACCGAGTCCGACTCGGGGCCGGTGCCGGAGCGGTCCGCCGACTCCATCGCGCCGGTCAGGTTCTGGATGTGGTGGCCCCACTCGTGGGCGAGGATGTACATCTGCGCGAGCGATCCGCCCGAGGTGTCGAACCGGGTGCGCAGCTCGTCGAAGAAGTCGGTGTCGAGGTAGATCGTCCGATCCGGCGGGCAGTAGAACGGGCCGACCGCGGCGGTCGCGCTCCCGCAGCCGGTGGTGGTGCTGTCCTCGAACAGGTCGACGCCGGTCGGGGTCGTGTAGGCGACTCCGAGGGTCGGAGTCTGCTCGCCCCAGTAGCGGTCGAGCGACTCAGCCGCACCCTCGAGGCGGCAGTCGACCTGCGTGTTCGCGTCGGCGCCGCTGTCGCAGGCCACCGCGGTGGAGGTGACGCCCTCCGGCGAGGACCCGCCTCCGCCGAACACCTCGCCGAGGCCCGAGAGGTTCACGCCGAGCAGCTGCGAGAGCAGCGCGAGCACGACCACGCCCACCGCGCCCCCGCCGACGGCGATGCCGGTGGTGCGGCCGCGACGGCGGACCTTGCCGCCGCTGAGCTGGGAGTCGTCGTTGAAGGTCATGCCGACGAAGCTAGCGCTCCGCGGACGGGCTCCGCTCGGGCTTGCGGTCAGCCCCAGCGCGACTCGCTGGCCGAGCGGATGATCTCGAGCAGCGCCTCGCGCAGGGGGCCGTGCTCGAGCGAGCCCGGGAACATGTCGACCTCGAGGCGGTGCGCCCGGCGCCAGGCCTCGCTGCCCACGTCGGTGAGCGCGACGAGCTGCCGGCGGCGGTCCGACGGATCCGTGGTGCGCGAGACGTGGCCCTCGCGCTCGAGGCGCTCGATGGTGCGCGACATGGTCTGCACCTCGACGTGGGCCGCGGCGGCCAGCTCCTTCTGCGCGACGGGACCCGCCTGCAGGAGGTGCAGCACGATCAGGCCGGCGTGGGTGAGGCCGATCTCGGCGAGGGCGCCGTGCCAGGCGTGCTCGACCATCCGGGAGGCGGTGGAGAGCAGCCGGCCGGTGGGCCAGTCCTCCATCCCGGAGGCGTCGTCCGCGCGCATCTGATCAGGGTAGACCCGCTCCCGGGACACGACGGCACCGGGCGCGGGACGCTCAGGCACGGGCGCCCGGGCATCCCGGCCGCGAGGCGCGGACCGCCCCGCCCGTCAGGACGCGAAGCGGTCCGTCGCCTCGATCAGCGCGTCGAGGATCCCCGGCTCGTCGAAGGCGTGGCCCGCGTCGGCGATCATCCGGAAGTCGGCCTCGGGCCAGGCCCGGTGCAGGTCCCAGGCCGTGAAGGCCGGGGTGCACATGTCGTAGCGGCCCTGCACGATGACGGCCGGGATGTCGCGGAGGACGCCGGCGTCGCGGATCAGCTGCCCCTCCTCCAACCAGCCCCTGTGCACGAAGAAGTGGTTCTCGATGCGGGCGAAGGCGAGCGCGAAGACGGGATCGGACCAGTCCGCGATCAGCTCCGGCTTCTGCAGGAGGGTGATGGTCGACGCCTCCCAGGTGGTCCAGGCGACACCGGCGGGGCCGTGCACGGCGGGGTCCGCGTCGTGGAGCAGGCGGTAGTACGCCTCGATGAGGCTGCCCCGCTCGCCGGCCGGGACGACGGAGGTGTAGCCCTCCCAGAGGTCCGGGTAGACCGCGGCGGCGCCGCCCTCGTAGAACCACTCGAGCTCGGCGCGGCGGAGGGTGAAGATCCCGCGGAGGACGATCTCGCTGACCCGCTCGGGGTGGGTCTCGGCGTAGGCGAGGGCGAGGGTCGAGCCCCAGGAGCCGCCGAGCACGAGCCAGCGCTCGACGCCGAGGTGCTCGCGGAGGCGCTCGATGTCGGCGACCAGGTACCAGGTGGTGTTGGTCGAGAGGTCGGCCTCCGGCTCGCCGGCGTGCGGGGTGGAGCGGCCGCACATCCGCTGGTCGAACAGCACGATGCGGTACTTCTCGGGGTCGAACAGCCGCCGGTGGGCGGGCGAGGTGCCGGCTCCGGGGCCGCCGTGCAGGAACACGACGGGCTTGCCCTCGGGGTTGCCCGAGACCTCCCAGTAGAGCGAGTGGCCGTCGCCGACGTCGAGCATGCCGGAGTCGTGGGGCTCGATCTCGGGGTACAGAGTGCGCATGGCCCGCACCCTACCGACTGTCAGGGTCGCGGTCCGCGAGGCGGGCGGCCCCGCACCGGAGAGGGCGGGAGCGCCCGCGTCCACCCGGCGCACCCGCCTCCCGCGGTCGTTACTGTGGAGCGGACCTGCACGCCCCCGTCGAAGGAGCCCCCATGCCCACCACTGTGCGCGGCGTCATCGCCCGGTCGAAGGGCGCTCCCGTGGAGCTCGTCGACATCGTCGTCCCCGACCCGGGCCCGGGCGAGGCCGTGGTCGACATCGAGACCTGCGGTGTCTGCCACACCGACTTCCACTACCGCGAGGGCGGGATCAGCGACGACTTCCCCTTCCTCCTCGGTCACGAGGCGGCCGGACGGGTCAGCGCGATCGGAGAGGGAGTCACCCATGTCGCGGTCGGCGACTTCGTGGTCCTCAACTGGCGCGCGGTCTGCGGCGAGTGCCGGGCCTGCACCCGGGCCGAGCCCTGGTACTGCTTCGACACCTTCAACGCGACTCAGCGGATGACCCTGGAGGACGGCACCGAGCTCAGCCCCGCCCTCGGGATCGGCGCCTTCGCCGAGAAGACCCTCGTGCACGCGAAGCAGTGCACGAAGGTCGATCCGGAGGCGGACCCCGCCGCGGTGGGCCTGCTCGGCTGCGGGATCATGGCCGGCCTCGGCGCGGCGATGAACACCGGGAACGTGACGCGCGGCGACTCCGTCGCGGTCATCGGCTGCGGAGGAGTCGGCACGGCCGCCGTGGTCGGCGCCGCTCTCGCGGGCGCCGGCACGGTCATCGCGATCGACCGGGACCCCAAGAAGCTGGTCGCGGCCGAGAAGCTCGGCGCCACGCACGTCATCGACTCCAGCGGCCTCGACGAGGCGGGCGTCGTCGCGGCGGTGCAGGCCCTGACGAACGGCTTCGGAGCGGACGTCGTCATCGACGCCGTGGGCCGCCCCGAGACCTGGCGCCAGGCGTTCTACGCCCGCGACCTCGCGGGGACCGTGGTGCTGGTCGGGGTGCCGACTCCCGAGATGACGCTCGAGATCCCCCTGCTCGACGTCTTCGGCCGCGGCGGCTCGCTGAAGTCGAGCTGGTACGGCGACTGCCTGCCGGAGAGGGACTTCCCGATGCTGACCGGCCTCTACCTCCAGGGCCGCCTGCCCCTGGACGAGTTCGTGAGCGAGCGGATCGGGATCGAGGACATCGAGGAGGCCTTCGCCACGATGGCCGGCGGCGACGTGCTCCGCTCGGTGGTGGTGCTCTGATGGGCGCGCGGATCGAGCAGCTCGTCACGAGCGGCACCTTCAGCCTCGACGGCGGCACCTGGGACGTCGACAACAACGTCTGGATCGTCGGCGACGACTCCGAGTGCGTCGTCATCGACGCCGCCCACGACGCGGACGCGATCCTCGCGGCCGTCGGCGAGCGCCGACTCCTCGCCGTGCTGCTGACCCACGGGCACGACGACCACCTCGACGCGGTCGAGGGAGTCCGCGCTGCGACCGGCGCCCCGGTGCTGCTCCACGAGGCCGACCGGATGCTGTGGGACGCCGTGCACCCCGGTACGGCCCCGAGCGGCGCCCTGGTCGACGGGCGGATCGTGCCCGTCGCCGGCGTCGAGCTCGAGGTGCGGCACACCCCGGGCCACACCCCCGGCGCCGTCTGCTTCGTCGCCGAGGCGCTCGGCACGGTGTTCACCGGCGACACGCTCTTCCAGGGCGGGCCGGGGGCCACCGGCCGCTCGTACAGCGACTTCCCGACGATCATCGACTCGATCACGGAGCGCCTGCTGACGCTGCCCGCCGCGACGGTGGTCCGGACCGGCCACGGCGACTCGACGACGATCGGAGCGGAGGCGCCGCACCGCGAGGAGTGGATCGCGCGCGGGCACTGACCGGGCGGGGCGGGGGCGGGGGCGGGCGCGGAGCTGTCGGTCCGCCCGCTACGGCTTTCTGCGTGAAAGGGCCGACCGACGGGTGTGGGAATTTCGCAACTGTCGGTCGTGCTCCCTTGTTACCGTGAACAATCGCCGGTACCGTGCGAAGACCACACCGCAGGCGGGATCCCCCGTCCGCCCACCGGTTCGCTGCAGAACCCGAGAGGACACGTCGACGATGACGTCACGACCCCCGGGCGGAGGCAGGCCCTCGCGCCTGCTCGCCGCCACCCTCGCCGCATCCGCGACGATCGCCCTCGCCGCCGGCGCCGCCGTGCCGGTCGCCGTCGCCGCGACAGCGGCGACCACTCCCGCGCAGAGCCTGCTCGCGGACTTCACCTTCGACACCGCCCCGAGCGGAGGCGCCTTCACCGACAGATCGACCCGCGCCGCCGTGAAGGGCACGCCGACCCTCGTCGCCGGCCGCACCGGGCAGGGCAGCGCCGTCTCGCTGTCGTCCTCGTTCTGGCTCGACCTCACCGCGACCGACGGGCAGCCGCTGCTGAAGGGTCGCGACTCCGTCACTCTGTCGTACGACTCCAAGCCCGCCGCCGCGGACAACGTCGGCTGGTCGGTCTTCGCCGCTCGCTCGGCCGCGACCCAGGACTACGCCCAGGAGAAGTACGTCGGCGTCCTCGACAGGACGAACGGCATCACCGTCGAGCGGTACGCCAACAGCGGCGCCCGCGACTCCTCGGGCAACCTCACCGGCCCGAGCAGCACGGAGTGGAAGCACGTCGATCTCGTGCTGAGCGCCGGCACCGCCCGCCTCTACGTCGACGCGAAGCCCGTCGCCGTCACGACGGCCGGCCCCTCGCTCGCGACGGTCCTCGGATCGACCGGCGGAGTCCTGCAGATCGGCAAGGCCAACTGGGGCGGCGGGGAGTACTTCACCGGACTCCTCGACAATCTGCGCGTCTACGACCGCGCCCTGACCGGGGCCGAGCTGGGCGCGACGAGCAGCACCGTGGCGACCGACCTGCGCGCCGCCCTCGACGTCCCCACGACCGTGCTCGGCGACCTGCCCGCGCAGGTCCTCGGGAACACCGTGACGTGGACCGCCTCCGGCGCCGGCGCCGCGCGCGTCTCCTCCACCGGCGCCGTGAACCTCTCGGGCCTCACCGCTCCCGTCGCCGTCCGCCTCCAGGCAGCCGTCGCCGGGCAGACCTACGCGTGGGACAGCACCCTCGCCGTGCCCGGCGGGCGCATCGCCACCTCCGTCAAGACCGTCACCACGACGAACGGAGTGAAGGACGACCCGCTGGCGTACAACGACGACCGCCGCGCGGACTCGCTCTTCACGGCCGCACTGCCCGCCGGCGCGACCACCTGGGAGCCGCTGAACCGCTCGCAGTCGATCCTCTCCGTCCTCAAGGACGGCGATCAGGCGCAGCGCCCGAACGCCCAGATGGGCTCGCCGCTGCTGTTCCGCTCGAAGGACGGCTCGCTCGGCGCGGTCTCGTCGCAGAACAACGCCACGGACTCCGTCTACCTCTGGAGCTCCGCCGACGGCCGCACGTTCCGCGACCAGCGCGTCCTCCGGGTCGCGCCGGGCTCGGTCGTGACCGACCCGCGGATCGTCTTCGACTCCGCCCTCGGCGTCTACAAGCTGTTCTGGACCGATCTGCTCACCACCGAGGGCCGCGTGACGCTGTTCACGGACCTCGCCTCCGGCACCGCTCCCGGAGCGACCACCCGCGCCGACGCCCGCGTCCCCGGTGTCCAGGGCTCGGGTCTCCCTGCCGGGTTCACCCAGGGCCAGGCCGGCGAGACGGCGCTGACCTCGACCGAGTTCAGCACGTTCTACCGCGAGTACGTCGACCTGAAGAACACCGGTGTGAAGTCGCTCAGCGGCTCCGTCGACTCCGGCGCCGGATCCGCTGCGATCGCCGCAGCGCTCCCGGGGCAGGCCGTGATGGAGTACAACGACGGCTCGACCAAGTCGCTCAACGTCGACTGGCAGGACGATCTGACCACCGCCGTCGACACCTCGCGTCCCGGGACCTACCGGGTCACCGGCTCCGTCCAGCAGGACCCCGAGGCGATGGTCAACGAGGCCCGCGCGGATCCGCACGTCTTCTTCAACGAGGACGACGGCTACTACTACCTCACGGGCTCGCACTACGGTCAGGACTCGCTCGGCCCGATCGAGGAGAGCTCCAGCTACCGCAAGATCGGCCTCAAGCGCTCGAAGACCATCGCCGGTCTCGACTCCGCTCCCGAGCAGATCGTGATCGACCCCGACGCCGGCACGCCCGGTCGCCAGAGCCAGTACCCGAACACCTTCTACGGCTGGGGCGGATACATCTGGGCGCAGGAGTTCCACAAGATCAACGGCACCTGGTGGATCGTCGCCGGCATGAACAAGGGCTACGCGCCTGTGGGCGGCTGGTGCGACAACACCGTCCTGATCCCCTACACCGGGACCGACGCCTCGATCGCCGAGGGCGGATTCCTCGACCAGACGAAGTGGGGCGAGCCGGTCGTCCTCGAGGGCGCGGCCTTCGACGTCAGCTACATCGACCGCCAGGAGAACGGCGCCACCCAGGGCTACTGGGTCCTGCCCAACGGCAACACGCTCTCCCTCGCCAAGGCGACGATGGGGCCCAAGGGCACCGTCCCGCTGGTCACCGGTGCGGTCACCCGCATCTACGGCGAGAGCCAGCCGTGGGAGTCGGGCAAGCGCTCGCCGACCCCGTCCGACACCACCGAGGGCAACGACCAGGGCGTCGTCGAGGCGCCGTTCATCGTGTCCAAGGGAGGACGCATGTACCTCACCTACTCGGGCGGAACGGTCGACAAGTACTACTCGCTCGGCCTGCTCACGGCCGACGCGAGTGCCGACCTCCTCAATCCCGCGACGTGGACGCAGACCGCGTTCCCCGTGCTGGACACCGAGGACACCTACCTGGGCCGCCTCGGCGCGGACGAGACGCAGTACTTCTCGCGCCAGCAGGCCGGCACCGGGCACAACTCGTTCGTCGAGGACGAGTCGGGCAACCTGCTCCTCGCCTACCACGCCCGCCCCTACCCGGACCCGCACACGGCGACCGACCCGCAGAACGCGGGCGGCCTGTTCGACTCGGACCGCAACACCTGGTTCAAGGGCGTGAACATCCGCGCGAGCGGCCGGCTCGACCTCTCGCTCTCGAAGGAGCAGGAGGTGGCCTCGGCCAACCGCACCGTCACGGCGACGATCACCGTGAAGGCGCCGGCTGTGCCCGTCACCGCCACTGCAGCGGCTCGCTGCGTCGCGGGCAAGGTGGTGGTCACGCTGACCACCGTCAACAAGGCCGCGTCGACCGCAGACCTCCGCTGGAACACCCTGTGGGGCGCGAAGACCCAGCAGATCGACGCGGGCCGGACCGCCTCGCTGGCCGTGACCACGCGGGCCGCCTCGGTCACCGCCGGCACCGTCCAGGGGGTCGCCACCGTCGGCAGCGCCTCCGCTCCCGTGAGCGCCGCCTACCCGGCGCTCCGCTGCGGCTGACCTGACCGGGTCCTCCGACCGACGACGCCCGGCCGCCCCTCACCTGAGGGCGGCCGGGCGTCGTCGTTCCGGTCTGCGATGATGTGCCGGGCGACCGGGTCGCGACCCTCGATGATCTCGGCGGTGCAGCCGGCATCGCGGGAGAGGACCCACCGGATGACGCGGCCGCGTCGGACGACCGGACCGTTGCGATCCACGAACGACTCCCCATCGAGGGGAGGTCGTCGGTCGGCGACGTACGGGGTGTCGTGAGTCGGACGGGAAGAGGCGAGCCGGTCTGCCGCTGCTGCACGAACCGGCCCGCCCCTTCGGCATCGTCTCAGTGGACGAGGGCGGCCTCCGCCTCGTCCCAGGCGGGGTTCAGATCTTCCTTCTTCCCTCGGATGAGGAGGAATCCGGTGAGAGAGGCGGCGACCATGGTCACTGCTGCGGCCAGGAACCCGGCCTTGTAGCCGTCGGTGAATGCGGTGAGCTCGGCCGTTCCGGACGCGATGGCGGAGTCCGCGGTGCTCGCGTAGAACACGGTGAACACCGCGAGACCGATGGACCCGCCGATGTGGAAGACGGAGTTGACGACGGCGGAGGCCACTCCGGCGTCCTCGTTCTCGACCCCGAGAAGGGCGAGGTTCTGGACGGGCACGAAGAGCATGGAGAGTCCGATTCCGAGCACGACCAGGGCGGGCAGGACCTGGAGGAAGTAGTTTCCGTCCGGGGTGATGCCGAGGAGCAGGAAGAGCCCTGCTGCCGAGACGAGCGGCCCGACGATCATCAGGGGTCGGGGGCCGAACGTGTTGAGGATCTTCGTGGTGACGGGCGAGAACGCCATGATCGCGACGGTCATGGCGAGGTTCGCGAGCCCTGCCATCAGCGGTCCCATTCCGAGCACGATCTGGAAGTAGAACGCGAGATAGAGGATGGCCCCGATCATCACGGCGCCATTGGCGGCCTGGATCAGGATCGCGCCGCCTCGCACACGACGCAGGATGACGCGCAGGGGCAGCAACGGCTGGTCGACCTTGCGTTCGATGAGCACGAAGACGGTCAGCAGGACGATGCCGAGTGCGAGGAAGGCGACGGTGTCGATCGCGCCCCATCCGTGCTCGGCTCGGGTGAACCCGTAGACGATCGCGCCCAGTCCCAGGGTCACGGTGACGGTTCCCCAGACGTCGTAGCGGTTGTCTCCTTCTGCTTTGCTCTCGCGAAGCACGAGAGCCCCGCCGACGAGGCCGAAGGCGACGAAGATGAGGTTGACGAAGAGGCACCAGCGCCAGTCGGTGAATTCGGTGAGCACGCCGCCCAGGATCAGGCCGATGGCGGCTCCGGATCCGGCGACCGTGCCGAAGACGGCGAAGGCGAGATTGCGCTCCTTGCCGTGGGTGAACGTGACGGTGAGCATGGCGAGCGCGGCGGGGGCGAGCAGCGCCGCGAAGGCGCCCTGGACGCCGCGAGCGATGACGAGTTCCATGCCGCTCTGCGACAGTCCGGCCCAGAGCGAGGCCGCTCCGAAGCCGATCATTCCGACCATGAAGGTGCGCTTGCGGCCCCAGTAATCGGCGATCCGACCGCCCAGAAGGAGAAGTGCTCCGAAGGCGAGGGCGTAGGCGGTGACGACCCACTGGCGCAGGCTGTCACTCATCCCGAGATCCACTTGGGCCTGAGGCAGGGCGATGGTGACGATCATCGTGTCGAGGACGACGACGAGCTGGGTCATGGCGAGAACGGCGAGCGCCCACCAGCGGGCGTTCGGCTTGTCCGCGATTCTGGACATGAAGAAACCTCCAGGCTTCTGAGGAATGAAGTTGCTGGAGGTTTTCAGCCTCGGATCCCGCACCGGCAGTGCATCTGACCGCCCGCAGCTCCGAAGCTGGGCAGGCGATCACGGTACCATAACTTTACAATCATGAATGTACTGTATCTCCCTGATTCATCGATCGCGACAGCCATCCCTCCGGGTGCAGTCCGTCGTCAGGACGATTCGACACCGAGGGGGTCGGGCCTCACCTTCCGACGTCGGCAGGAGAGGATGGCAGACTGGCGGCCGACGCTGTCGCACCCGCTCGTGCGGTGACGCGTCGACACCCTCCGGGCGCCGCAGCACCCGCCGTCCCTAGCCGCTCACTCGGACCGAGGGAGCGGCGGAATCGATCACGACATGGAACCGAACCCGCCCAGCGGTGAGGGGGTCCTGCCCTCTCCTCGGACGTCTCCTCGCGCGACGCGACCCAACAACCGGACTCGGATCCTCGACGCAGCGGTCCGTGTCGCGGCGAGGGAAGGTTCTGTTCGCGTCACGCTCGAAGCGACTGCCGAAGAGGCTGGGCTGACACGCGGTGGAATGATGTACCACTTCCGCGATCGAGCCGATCTCGCCCATGCTCTCCAGGAGCACGTCGCGGCCGGCTGGGAAGCCCAGCTGATCGACGTCGCGGGGAAGACGGCGGACGAGGCCACCTTGACGGAGCGCGTGAGTGCCTACGTCACCGTCGCCCTGACGCCGTCGACGCACATGCAGATCGGACTCCTCCAGGCCACGGGCAGCGACACCGCTCTCCGAGCGCCGGTAGCGGAGGTGCGCCGAAGGTGGACGCCCTCCGCAGAGGAGACCGCGACCGATCCGATCACTCTCCGCCAGTTCATCGCCTGCCTTGCGGCTGACGGCCTGTGGTCACACCACTCCCTCGGAGGCGATCGGATACCGGACGACACTCGAGCCGCGGTGATCTCCGAGATCATCCAGCTCTCCAGCACGGGGTGATGCACGAAGGGCGCGTTCCGGCGTGAGGCGGGTCCCCCGCCCGCCTCACACTGCTGAGGATGCAGCAGCGACGGCGTCCTCGAGGAGCGCCGCCACCGCCTCGCGCCACGGCAGCACGGTCGCGAACGCGGCGCCCAGGATGGTCGGCGACGCCTCGTGCTGCCCCGGAGCGCTCAGGACGCAGCCGGAGGCGACGTCCATGTCGAAGTCGCGCCACGTGGAGCGTCACCGACACGACCGGTCCGACGACGGCCGACCAGGAGACGTCCCGCGTGCGCCCGCACAGGCACTCCGCTCGTCAGCGGGACAGCAGCGCGACGTGGATCTCCTCGGCGAGGAGGTCCAGCGCTCTCGCGTGGGACGCCAGGAAGGCCCGGCCGTCGCGCGTGATCGAGAAGCGCTCGATGCGCTGCAGTGCGGTCCTCCTGCCTCTCTCCAGGAGCACCAGGCCCCGGCGGGAGAGCCGGAGGAGCCGCTTGCGCACCTCGAGGACCTCGACACGGTCGCCGGAGCGGAGGTCGAGGACTGCTCGCAGGCGGGTCTCGTCGCGGTTCTCTCCGGTCGCGAGCGCGATCAGGATGAAGACATCGATGCTGCAGTCGAGCCCGCAGGCTCCGCAGCGGTTCGTGCACCGCGCAGAGCGTGCCAGGGACGCGAGGAATCGATCGAGGCGCATCACGGGTATCTCCGGGGGAACGGCGGTCTCCTGCTGCATCGGGAGGAAGGGGCTGGGCCGGTCACCGCCGGCGCGCGTCCGGGAGTCGCCTCAGGAGAGCTCCACGCATCAGCGATCGGCCCGGACAGCAGAATCCGGCCCGATCACCACCCCGGTCTGCAGCCGGTGGTGAGGTCGGCTCGGCGGGATCGTCGGGCGATCAGGGCCGTGGACCCACCCGTACCGCTCAGGGGGACTTAGGAGAGAGGGAGGGCGTTGCCGTTGATCAGCAGGAGGTCGTGTCCTCCGACGGCAGCTGCGCTCCCGGCCGCTCCGTCGCCCTTCTCCTCGGTGAGGGGGTGCGACTGCACGACCTTCGTCAGCACGAGCCCGGTGGTCGGGACGGTCCTGGTTCTCACTCTGTGGTGCATCTCGTCGGTCGTCCTTCTGAGGTGGCAGCACTGCAGGGCGGCGCAGTGCCGGTCGGGGGCGGGACGACGAGGGAGCGGGCGATCGTGGCGCCCGCTCCCTCACCGTCTCAGCGGCAGCTGCGCGCCGGGTAGTCGACGCTCGTCTGCGTGCTGACCGTCTTCCCGTCGACGACGGCCTTTCCTGTCGCGGCCACCGACCCCGCGGGGATCGAGACCGCGCGGGTGGTGACGGCGCTCGAGGCGGACGCTCCCGGCGCGACTCCGGTCACGGTCTTCGAGCCGAAGGCGGTGACCGTCGTGATGTCCATGATCGAGCGGCTGTCGTTCTTGACCACAGTGGTCAGGACGACCTTCCCGCTGACGCAGCGGGTCGACGCCGTGGCTGTCACGGTCAGCGGCGACGTGACGGTGACCTTCGCGGTCACAGTCCGGTTCGCGGGTGCGACCTCCTCCGTCGGCGTCAGATCGAAGACCGGCCGGCCGTCGGCGGCGTAGTGGATGCGGGCGAGACGGGTGTCGCGGCCGTCACCCCCGACTCCGTTGCCCCAGGTGTGGTAGACGTACACGTCGTTGCCGTCCTCGTCCTGGGTGACGGCTCCGTGGCCGGGACCCTGCTCGTAGGTGCGGTAGTCGAGGACGCCGTCGGGCATGGGAACGCTCTGCAGGAGCGGGGCGTCGTACTTGGTCCAGCTCGCGATGTCGGTCAGGTCACTGCCCTCCTTCGCCCAGGCGCCGCCCACGATGTACTTCGGGCTGACGCCGCTGCTGGAGTAGACGAGCGTGATCCTCCCGTCGCGCTGGATCGCGAACGCTCCCTCGGACAGGTGGTCCTCGAACGTCAGCGAGGGCACGATGATCGGGGTCGGCTCGCCGATGACGCGGGTGGGGTTCGCGGGATCGACCTTGGCGATCCAGGTCGCCGGGTCGCTCACTCCGTTGTCGACGTAGCGCTGGGACCAGGCGTAGTACGCAGTTCCACCGGACTCGAAGTAGGTCATGTCGAGGCTGATGTTGCGTCCCGTGCCGGGGCGTCCGAGGGCGCTCCCATCGCTCTTCACGACGGCGCGCGGCGCGCTCCAGTCGGAGGGGTTCGCGGGGTCTCCGCCGTCGCGCAGCTGCATGATGTGCGCCTGCACCGTGAACCACTGACCGTTCTGGTTCGACTGGTCGTTGTCCGGGTTGAAGCACGGGGCGAACAGGATGGAGAGCTTGCCGCCGATCTCGTGGATCTCGGGGGCCCAGTAGCAGCCCGCGATCACCTTGCCCTCGGCGGTGCGGTCCATCCGCGTGGTGCGGTTGAGGAGGTCCACCTCACGGGCCCGTCCGCCGTTGTCGTCGCTGAGCTGGTCGATGCTGTCGGCGACCCGGATCGGCAGGTGCTGCGAGGCGACGTTGTTGTTGTTCGTGTCGTCCGTGGCGGTGAAGAGGTACTGCGTCTTCCCGTTGCGCTCGTAGCGGTAGATCGTCGGATCCGCGCGGTTGTAGGCGAACGGCTCGTTGTACTGCCGCTGGCGGACGGTCCCGGAGAGGTCGTACGTTCCCGGGCCCTTCGCGGCGAGGTCGGCGAGCTGCTGCTGGTTCCAGTCGATGCCGAGGCTGCCGGTCGAGCCGTCGTTGTAGGAGAGCTGCGCCTTCACTCCGGACAAGGCGGAGGTGTCGCCCTGATCGATCGTCTGCGGTGCGACCGAGGATCCGGTGTTGACCGTGCGGCCGAACTTCTTCACGAGCGAGTCGGCGACGGAGCCGGAGACGGTCAGCGCGCCGCCCGGCAGAGCGTCGGCGACGCGGCCCGAGACTCCGGAGAGGTCGGGAGCGGCGACGGTGGCGGGGCTTCCACCGAGGACCGCACCGCGGTTCCCGTCGGTCACGACGACGCTGCGACGGCCGCCGTCCTTCGGCCAGAACGCCTGCGCGCGGAGCTCGGTGCGGGCGAGGTCAGTGACGGTCGTGTACTTCGCCGCCCCGGAGGAGTCCGTCCAGGAGACGAGGTAGCGGTTCTGGTCCGTGTCGAAGACGGCCTTCGGCGCGACGACGCCGCCGGTGGTGCCGAGGTCGATGAGGCCGAGCTCGGTGAAGTCGGACGCGGTGGCGTCCGTGGCCTTGAAGATCAGAGCGCTCGAGGCCCCGGTGCCGTCGGACGCGCCCGACTGCAGGACGCGCGTGGCGATCACGCCGACGGTGCCGTCGGCGAAGGTGAACAGCGAGGGGTTCGCGAGGCCGCGGTTGTCGGCCTTGTCGGTTCCGAGGAAGACCCCGTCGGCGAAGAGGACTCCCGAGTTACCCGAGAGCGGTGCTGCGTCGGCGACGGACGAGCCGAGTGCCAGGTGGAGGCCGCGGGCGATCGTGTCCTGGTTCGCCTTGTCCTCGCCGGTCGGCGTCCGGGTGTACGACACCACGGTCTTCGCCGTGGAGGCGCTGAGGACGGTGGTGCGGAAGGTCTTCGTCAGCGTGGTGGCGCCGACCTTCACGGAGGCGGTGAGCGCGAGTGCCCGGTCGGTCGCCGAGTCGTTCACGAGGCGGCTGCCGGACAGGCCGGCACCGTCCGCGCTCCACGACACGGTGTAGCCGGCGACCGTGGGAAGAGCGGTTCCGGAGGCGACGGTCGGCGGGACGACGAGGGCGGTGCGCAGGCGCGCCGTGGCGTCGGCCTCGGTGTCGGCGGCGACGGTGACGGTTCGCGCGGTGCCGGTGGCGGCGGATCCGGCGAACGTCGCGGTCGGGGTCAGGGTCACGGTGGCGTTCGCCGAGCCGGGTGCCGGGCGGCGCACGGAGCCGTCGGTGCCGATCACCGCGGGGTCGCTGCTCGCCCAGGTGAGGACGGAGCCGCCCGCGCCGCGGGTCGGGAGGGAGAGGTCGCTGGTGACGGGTCCGGTCACGGCGATGGTCGCCGCGGCGGCGTCCGATGCAGCGATCGCGGCAGCGGCCGGAGCCGCGTCCTCGCGCACCTGGTCCTGGGTCAGTGCGGAGGAGTAGACGTGCACGTCGTCCATCGCCCCGGCGAAGAGAGGGTCGGGGCCGTAGAACGACTTGCCGAGGAGGCCGGAGAAGGCGGAGGTGCCGACAGTCGCCGCTCCGGTCGCGGAGGTCGGGGTGGTCTGGGCGAGCCGGCCGTCGACGTAGGTCGAGACGCTGACGCCGCTGCGCAGGACCACGGCGACGTGGCTCCAGCGGCCGGTGGCGGCGGGACCGGAGTCGGCCGCGCGCTGCTCCGAGCCGTTCTTCACGGCACCGATCAGGCTGCTTCCGCACTGGGGCGTGGTGAAGAGGTACCGCTCGGTCGACTGCCCGAGCGCGTACGCCCAGCTGCAGTTCTGGTTCCCCTCCCAGCGCAGCCAGGCAGACATGGTCACGTCGGTGGTGGCCGCCGTGGTCAGTCCCGGCGCGATCTCGGCGTAGGCGGCGGAGCTGCCTGCGGCGCCGCCGGGGAGGCGGAGTGCGCGGTCGGTGCCGCCGCGCGGACCGGCGACGGTCGTCGCTCCGGTCCCGCGCACGGTGGCGGAGCGGCCGGCAGCGGAGTCGGTCAGGGTCGTGCCCGCGCCCACGGCGGAGCCGACGGCGGCGGACGAGGAGAAGTCGTAGGAGAGGACCGGGCTGGGCACCGCGGCCTGTGCGGGTGCCGCGCCGAGCGCAGCCCCTCCCGCTGTCAGGCTCGCGGCGACCAGGAGGGCCGTCGTGCGTCGGAACCGCATTGTTCGTCTACTTCCGTGGGAGAGGTGGATGCGGGGAGCACGGACCCAGGGTCCATGCTCCCCTGCTCCGGTGGCCGGAGGCCCCGGAACGGAGGAGGTCAGGGGAGGGGCGGCTGGACGCCGCCCCTCCCCTGTCACCGGCCTAGCGGCAGGTGAGCGCCGAGTACGGCGCGGTGGCCGTCCTGGTGCCGTTCGCGTCCTTCGAGGCGACGCTCACCTCGCCCGCGGTGACCGAGGTCGCCCGGGTGGTGAAGGCGGCGGACACGGACTTGCCGGGAGCGACCCCGGCGAAGGTCCTGCTCCCCCACTGCGAGCCGACGGTCATCTCGACCGTGGAGCCGCTCGTGTTGGTGCCGGTCGCGGTAACCGTCACCTTGCCGGCGACGCAGCGGCTCGCGGCCGAGGCCGTCAGCGACGGTCCGGGAGGAGCCGTGGCGGTGATGGTGGCGATGGCCGGCGTCGCTGCCGAGTTGGCGAGCTGTCCGCGCACCTGCACGGTGTCGCCCGCCTTCTTCAGCGAGCTGAGATCGGCGGTCGCCCACGTCACGGCGACCGTCTCACGGTGGCCGTCCTTGAACGTCGCGCCCACCGTGGCGGGCAGGTCGACGGTGGTCGATCCGGCCTGAACGGTCCGCGCCACGGCGTCGATCGAGGTCACCAGGAGCGACGGGTTCCACTTCGCGGCGAGCCCGTCGCGCTCCTTCGCAGTGATGGAGACGACGGATCCGTGGCGGGGCGACGTCGGCAGCGAGAAGCTGCTGGGGATCGTCCACTGGATGTCGCCCTCGAGCGAGTTCGTGCCGAGCGGGATGTAGCCGCGTCCGCCATAGTTGTCGGTCCAGAGGAAGTACTTGTACCCCGCCCGGTCGCCCTCGTTGGTCTTGAAGATCTCGGGACCCTCGACCTCCGGCGTTCCGGCGGTGCGGCCGATGCAGGTGTCGATGAGGCTCCACGCACCGGAGGCGGTGGTGGCGCGGAGGTTCGTCGACTTCTGTCCGATGATGTCGGGCGAGGGGCAGCCGCTGGTCTGGGTCGCCTTCGTGAAGCGGTAGTAGGTGTCGCCGTCCTTGAGCATCGTGGCGTCGATCAGTCCGTTGCTCTTGTTGAGCGAGGGGACGTCAGCGGCCTTGAACCAGACCTCGGGGGTGGTGAAGTCGCGGAAGTCGCGGGTGGTGGACGTGAGGATCTGCGGTCCGTTGCCGTCCTCGACGTTGCGCGTGCTGTCGGTGAAGAGGGCCGAGGTCCAGTAGACGACGTAGGCGTCGATGGTGGGGTCGTAGGTGGCCTCCGGTGCCCAGGTCATGCCCGCGTTGGGCAGGTTGACCTCGACGTGGCGCTGCTGGCCCCAGTTGACGAGGTCCGTGGACTCCCAGATCTCGAGGTAGCGGCTGCCGCGGTTGGTCGATCCGCCGAAGCCGGTGGTGCCGACGGAGAGGTCGGTGGCCATCAGGAAGAAGCGGTCGCCCTCCTTCGAGCGGAAGACGAACGGGTCGCGCAGCCCCTTCGTGCCCATGGTGGAGGTGAGGATCGGCTGGGCGTCGTTCAGGGTCTTCCACGTGAGCGAGTCGTTGCCGTCGGAGGTCGCGAAGCGGATCTTCTCGCCTTCGATGCTGTCGCCGGTGAAGTACGCGAACAGGTACGCGTCGAGGTCGCTCGCGGCCACGGGAGCCGCGGCCGGAACGGTGCGCGCGAGCGTCCGCACGAGGGGCGTGGTGCCGGGCACCGTGACCGTCGCGGTGAGGGTGACGGTGGTGTCGGCGGACGGGCGCGTGAGCGAGCCCTTCGCGACGACGTTCGGCGCGGTGCCCTTGTCGGCGGAGGTGATGACGGCCTCGTTCGACGAGGTCCAGCTGACCACGGCGCTGGAGCTGTTCGCGCGCGCGGCGGTGGCGGCGACGTCGGCTCCGGTCGAGGGCAGGTTCAGGCTGCCGCGCACCGGTCCGGCGAGAGCGGGATCGTTGCTGATGCCGTCGGCGACGGCCCGGGCGAGCTCGGCCTCGGCGCTGTCACCGGCGGCGTACGCCGGGACGAACACGGTGGTGGCACGGCCGACGACGGTGATGCCGCCGTGGACGGCGGTCGGGGTCAGCGTGACGGTGGCGTCCGGGCTGCCCGCGGCGGGCCGGGTGACGACGCCGCTGGTGCTGACGACGCCGGGGGCGCTCGACGTCCAGGTGATCGTGGAGCCGTTGGCGCCGGTCGTGGGGAGGGCGAGGTTCGAGGTCACGTTCGAGGTGTCGCCGAGCGAGACGGCGGCGTCCTGGTTCGCGAGAACCGAGTGCACGGATGCGGCGCTCTGCTGCACCTGGCCGGCGGTGAGCGCGGAGGTCCAGACCTGCATGTCGTCGATGGCACCGGCCCAGTAGGCGTCCGCGCCGTAGAACGATTTGCCGAGGAAGCCGGAGAACGTGGACGTGCCGATCGCGGACGCGGCGGTGAAGGTCGTGCTGCCCTGGCCGACGAGAGCTCCGTCGAAGTAGGTCGAGACCGACTGGCCGCCCTTGACGACGACCGCCATGTGCACCCAGCGGTTCGCGGCGACCGGAGTGTTGCCTGCGGCCCGCACCTCGGAGCCGCTCTTGATCGCGCCGAAGCCGGCCGGTCCGCACTTCGTGGTGGAGAGGACGTGGGAGTCGACGCTGGAGCCGAGCGTGAAGGGCCAGGTGCAGTCCGGAGCACCGCTCCAGCGCAGCCAGGCGGACATCGTGACGTCCTGCGTGCCGGCGGGGATCAGGCCCGGGGCGATCCGGACGTGCGGCGCGGCCGACGTGCTCGATCCGCCCGGGAGCGAGAGAGCGCGGTCGGTGGAGGCGCCGGAGGGACCCGCGACGCTGGTCGCGCCGGAGTTGATCAGGGTGCCGGGGTGGTTGCCCGGAGCGGAGTCGGCGACGACGGCTCCATTGGCGAGCGTCGCGCCGATGCCGTCGAACGAGTACTGCAGCGCGGGAGCGGGGACGGTCTCTGCGGCGCCGGCGGCGCCGATCGGTCCGAGGACGCCGCCGAGGCAGGCGATGGCGAGCGTCAGCGCGGCGCCCGCTCGGGGGAGGCGTGAGCGCCGGGTGCGCTCCTGCCGGGGGGTTCGTGACATGGGGGTCCTTCAGGTGAGGGGTCGGAGGGGGAGGACGGAGCCCGCGCGATCGGCCGGCGGAGTGGTGAGTCCGGCTTCTGTCTGGCGGGGAGGGAATCGCCGGAAGGCGGCCCGGGACGCGGGCCTGGCGACCCGTGATCGGGAGGCGGAGGTCGACGTGGGTGCGAGGACGAGACGTCGCGCGCTGCGGGCGCCGACCGCGGTCACCGCGTGGAAGGTGTCGGCCGGGCCGACAGTCATCGGGGCCGGGCGTGGGCCTGCGGCGGGAGGGTGCGGCGGGAGGGTGGTGCTGTCGTCATCATCGACGTTCCTCTCAGGTTCGCCTTCGAACCGGTCGGAGTGGGACGCGAGGCGCGAGGACGCGCTTGCCCACTTCACGTGACACCGTACCGACTTTTGTTAACGGTAACAATGGCGGATTCCCGGGCGATGCCGCAGCGACGGCGGGTGTGAGCGCTCTCTCCCTGCGAGCACGGGGATCCGCGTGGACGGATCACCCTCGCCCGGCGGGGCTCGGACCGGATCCGCTCGAGACCGGCACTTGACACCGGCTCCGCGACCGGTCGATGGTTGTCCACGTCAACATGCAGGTCGTGATCAGCTTCCCATCCCACTCGGAGCGTCGGCGCTGACGCGTCCCGCGGCGGGACGACCGGATCACCATCCCGGTCGCTCCGGCGCATCCTCTGCCGTGCTCCGATCCCTTCGGACACGGCTCCTTCCTGCGACCCTCATCCGCGTCCCTTCGGGGACGCCGGATGTCTGTGAAAGGCACCCATGTCCCGGACAACGAAGTCCCACCCCTCCAAGCGCCTGATCGGCGCCCTGATCGCGGCCGTCGTCGGCATCACGACCTTCGGCATCAGCTCGCCCGCCTCTGCAGCCACCGCCCCGGTCGGCCTCGGATCGGCGCAGGAGATCCGCAACCAGCACAGCAGCATGTGTCTCGACGACTTCGACTTCGGCACTCAGCCCGGAGCCGAGGTGCGGCAGTGGAGCTGCACCGAGGGGAGCAACCAGCGCTGGCAGGTCACCGACCTCGGCACCGGCTACGCCGAGATCAAGAACACCTTCAGCAACCTCTGCCTCGACAACTTCGACTTCGGCACCACTCCGGGCTCGGAGGTGCGGCAGTGGAGCTGCAACGGAAGCACCGCCCAGCAGTGGCGGATCACCTCCGTCGGCGGAGGCTACGCCGAGATCGCCAATGGGCACAGCGACCTCTGCCTCGACAACAAGGACTTCCGCCAGATCGACGGCTCCCCCATTCAGCAGTGGACCTGCACCGGCTCCAAGGCCCAGCGCTGGGCACTGACCGATCCGACCGTGCAGAAGATCACCTGGACGCTGAACCGCGTCGCGAGCCCGACCGCGGACGAGGCCGACGCCTACGCCCGCATCACCGACGCGATGGACCGCGCCGTGGCGCGCTACAACCGCCTCAGCAACATCTCCCGCTCCCTGACCGTCTCGTACAGCCCCGGAACCCCGACGGCCGATGCGAACATCTACGGCCAGATCCGCTTCGGCAAGGAGCGCGTCTACATGGTGGAGGGCACCGCCATGCACGAGATCTCGCACACCGTGGGCTTGGGCACGTCGACCACCTTCAACACGAACTGCGAGAACAGCAGCTGGGACTCGGCCCTGGCACTGCTGCGCACCTGGGACGGACCGGACGCGACAATCCAGTGCACCCCGGGTCACATCTTGAACTACGGCCTCAACTACAACAGCGAGTTCAGCCAGCTGAACCTCGAGCGCCACGTGAAGCTGGTGCAGTCCATGCTCAGTGACGGCATGTAGCCGTCACTCGAGGCACGCCCGAACGAGCATCCTCGCCGCCCCTCGCGGGCGGCCGGCGCCGGCGGGGCGGGGAACCAGAGCCCTCCCCCCGCCGGCGCCGCATGCCCCGATGTCTCCCTCCGGAGGCGCGGGGCAGCGGAGCGCTCGGGAGTCGAGGAGGGCCCCTCGACCGGGTGGTCGCAGCCGACGTGCCGGACGCCGCACCCTGGGGAGGGGGCGTCCGGCACGTCTTCCTCGTGTCGGCGCCGTCCGGTCCGCCGGACCCCCCGGAGGCGCATGACGGGCGGCGTCTGCGGGCGCTAGCGGTTCTGCTCGACGGTGCTCGGCGCGGTCCGGTGCGTCTCCGGCGCCTCCGTGCCGACGGGCTCCGCCTCCCCGCTCGCCGCGGCCTCCCGCAGGTAGTGCGCCGACATGACGCGGTAGGAGCGGGTGAGCATCGCCGCGCCGGCCGCGATGATCATGACGACTCCGCCGACCAGGAACACCAGCGCGATCCCCCGGCCGATGCCGTCGCCGAGCAGCCCGCCGAACGCCGAGCGCCCGGCCGGCGACTCCATGTACGGGATGAGCGCGAACTCGGCGATCGGGGCGATGAGGAACGACGTGATCGGAGCGGCGGCCGACTCGAACGCCGCCGCGAAGCCGAAGACGCGCCCCTGGGTCTCGAAGGGGACGACCTTCTGGATCACCGTCTGCTCGGCGGCCTCGATCGCCGGGATCAGGGTCATGTAGATCCAGATGCCGCCGGCGTAGAGCCACCACCAGTCGCGGAGGGTGAAGACCGCGCCGATCAGGCCCATCGCCATCACGAGCAGCAGCATCGTCCGGATCGGGTTCCTCCCGAGACCGAACCTCGCGACGAGCAGACCGCCGATGACGAAACCGGTCGCCGTCACTCCGAGCACCACGCCCCACAGCTCGACCGGGAACAGCTCGAGGCCGTACGGGTCCATCAGCGCCATGTAGACGCCGCCGATCAGGTTGTTGAACGTCGAGAAGACGATGAGCGCGAACAGCCCGGTCGCCGCCCGCACCGCGGTGATGCTGCCGCGGAGATCGATCAGCGGCGCCCTCTCCCCCGTCGGCGCGGGCCGGTCCTCCGGGATGCGCAGGAAGAGGAGGTGCAGGAGCGCGGCGGCGGAGAGGCCGATCGCGATCACCAGCGTCCACCCCATGCCGAGCAGGCCGATGGCGAGCCCGCTGAAGACGCTCGTCACCACGAAGGCGAGGCCCTGGACCGTGCCGACGAGGCCGTTCGCGCGGGCGTGCCCCTCCACCGGGACCAGCAGGGTCACCGTCGTGGACAGGGCGATGTTGCGCATGTTCTCGATGACGGCGCCGAAGAGGATCGTGCCCGAGAACACCCAGAACCAGGGGGCGCGGAAGTCCAGGAGCGCCGCCTCGGGCAGCGCGAGGAAGAGACCGCCCGCGACGCCGAAGGACACCAGCGTGACCGCGCCGGCGAACACCATGACGCGGAACTTGCGGTGCCGGTCCACGATCGTGCCGAAGGCCATCGCGAAGACCGCGACGAGCAGCATGTAGGCGCCGCCGATGATCCCGGTCGCCAGGACGGAGCGCGTCTCGAGGTATACCCAGAACGTGAGCGCGAACCAGAGGAAGCTCGTCGTCACGTTCGCGACGGCGGTGTTGAGGAGGATCTGGTGGAAGTCGCGGAGCCTCGTCGAGGCGTCGACGGCGGGTCCGGGCACGGGGGCGGTCGAGGACACGGCTTCCCTCCGCTCGCGACGGCGCCGTCGGTCCCGCGGCGGGAGTCGAGGGTCGTCGCAGCCACTGTAGGACCGCGCCGTCGGCGAGTCGAGAGGGGCCGGGCGTCCGGCGGGGATGCGCTGCCGCCTCCCGCGCGGACGCGGGCGCCGCCGCCCTCGCGGCATCTTCCGCTCCTCCTGGACGTGTGCTCCGTCGGCGCCGCGGCCTCACCGGAGGCATCCGAAGCGCCGACGAACCGGCGGTGCGGATCCGGGCGGGGCGGCGAGCGCCGCGCACAGCACGACGCCGGCCCCTCGGAAGGGAGCCGGCGTCGTGCCCTCGCGGTTCCTGCTACTCGAGCAGCTTGCCCGCGGTGGCGACCTCGCCGCTGATCAGCGCCTGGATCTCCTCCGGCACCGCGGGGATCTCCTCGCGGGTGATCCCCGTGGAGGGCGACCAGACGAGGTTCACCTGGAGGGCCGGGTCGATGTCCGGGTAGTCGCTGCGGTTGTGGCAGCCGCGGCTCTCCCGGCGCTCGAGGGCGGCCTCGAGGGTGGCCCGCGCGGCCATCGCGGCCGACTTGAGGTCGAAGGCGTGGGCGAGGTCCTGGAAGCCGGCGATGTCCGGGTGCACGCCGATGTCGGCGATGCGCGCCTCGATCGCGTCCAGCTCGGCGAGCCCGGCGAGCAGGCCCTCCTCGTCGCGGACGACTCCGGCGTGCTCGGTCATCGTGTTGCGGATCGCGCGCTGCAGGGCGCGGACGTTCTCGGTGCCGTCGGCCGCGAGCAGGCCGGCGATCTCGTCGCGGGCGACCTGGACGGACGCGGCCGAGCGCGTCTGGGCGGTCAGTGAGGCGGAGTACTCCGCCGCCGCCTGCCCGACGATGCGGCCGAACACCAGCAGCTCGATCAGCGAGTTGCCGCCGAGGCGGTTGGCGCCGTGCAGTCCACTGGAGGCCTCTCCGATCGCGTAGAGCCCGGGGACGTCGGTGCTGTGGTCGTCCGAGCGCACCCAGACCCCGCCCATCGAGTAGTGCGCCGTGGGCGCGATCTCGATCGGGTCCTTCGTGATGTCGAGCATCTGCAGCTCGAGCATCGTCTGGTACACCCGCGGCAGCCGGGTCATGATCGTCTCGCGCGGCAGGTGCGAGACGTCGAGCCAGACCCCGCCGTTCGGCGTGCCGCGACCCTCCTTGATCTCGGTGTAGCAGGCGAGGGCGACGCGGTCGCGGGTCGAGAGCTCGAGGCGCTCGGCGTCGTACTTGCCCATGAAGCGCTCGCCGAGGCCGTTGCGGAGGATGCCGCCCTCGCCGCGCGCGGCCTCGGAGATCAGCGTGCCCGCCGCGTTCTCGGGCTCGATGATGCCCGACGGGTGGAACTGGACGAGCTCGGGGTCGCGCAGGCGGCCGCCGGCCTCGACGGCCAGGCGGAACGAGTCGCCCGTGTTCTCGTCGCGGCGGGAGGAGGTGCGGCGCCAGATGCGGTTGTGGCCGCCCGCGGCGAGGATCACCGCATCCGCGTGGATCAGGTAGCGGGTGCCGTCGACGAGGTCGAAGCCGTAGGCGCCGAACACTGTTCCGTCCTCGTTGACGAGGATGCGCGTGACGTACACGGTGTCCAGGATCGGGATCTCGAGCTGGGCGGCCCGGTTGACGAGCGTGCGCTGGATCTCGAGGCCGGTGTAGTCGCCCGCGAAGGCGGTCCGGCGGTAGGTGTGCGCGCCGAAGAAGCGCTGCGAGATGCGGCCGTCGTCCTCGCGGGCGAACGGCATGCCGTAGCGCTCGAGGTCCTGGATGCCGCGGGCGGCGTTGGAGGTGACGATCTCGACCGTGTGCGGGTTGGCGAGCTGGTAGGACTCGGTGATGGTGTCGGCCGCGTGCTGCTGCCAGCTGTCGTCGGGGTCCATCGTGGCGAGGGCGGCGTTGATGCCGCCGGCGGCGAGGGAGGTGTGCGCGTCCGACTTCGAGCGCTTGCCGAGCGCGAGGACGTCCACGCCCGCCTCGGCGAGCTCGATCGCGGCGCGCAGGCCCGATCCGCCGGTGCCGATGACGAGGACGGAGGTGGAGATCCGGCGCTCCGGTGCGGTGGTCTCTGAAGTGGTCATGCCTCCACGCTAGGCACGGCGCTTCGATTACTCCAATGCATAATGCTGGGCACAGCCATGCGCATAGGGTATGCATGTGGATCTCGAGCAGCTCACCGGATTCGTCGAGGTCGCCCGCCTCGGCAGCTTCACCCGCGCCGCCGAGGAGCTGCATCTCGCGCAGCCCTCGCTGAGCCGCCGGATCGCCGCGCTGGAGCAGGACCTCGGCTCCGAGCTCTTCCACCGGGCGCGCTCCGGCAGCACCCTCACACCGGCCGGCGAGCTGCTGCTGCCGCTCGCCCGGCGCATGCTCGCCGACGCCGGATCGGTGCGCCGCGAGCTGGCCGAGCTGGCCGGGCTCGAGCGCGGCCGGGTGCGGTTCGGCGCGACGCCGACGCTCTGCATCAGCCTCGTCGCGGAGGTGCTGCACGCCTTCCACTCCGTGCATCCCGCCGTGGAGCTGCACCTCGCCGAGGACGGGTCGCGGAGCCTCTTCGACCGGCTGGCCCGGGGCGAGCTCGACCTGGCGCTGGTGACGACCTCGACCGCGGCCGCTCCCGGCGCCTTCACGGTGACCCCGCTGCTCGTCGAGGAGCTCGTCGTGGTCTCCTCCGCCGCGGAGCCTCCCCTCGCCGCGACCGGCGCGCTCGACCTGGCGGCGGTAGCCCGCCTCCCGCAGATCGTCTTCAACTCCAGCTACGACCTGCGCCGCACGACCGACGCCGCGTTCGCCGCCGCGGGCCTGGAGCCGGACGTGGTGCTGGAGGGCGCCGAGATGGACGCGGTTCTGCGCTTCGCCGAGCGGGGCCTCGGCGTCGCGGTCGTCCCGGCGATGGTGCTGCAGGGGCGCCCGGGCCTGCGCTCGATCCGCATCGAGGAGCCGACGCTCGAGAAGCCCACGCTGACCCGGACGATCAGCCTCGCGCGCCCGGCGGACCTCGCGCCGACCGCCGCGGCGCGGGTCATGCAGCGCACCATCGCGGCGACCGCCCGCGCCTTCGCCGCCCAGGCCGGCGGCACGATGCGCCTGGCCGACAGCCGCTGACCCAGCGGGGTCTCATCACCCCGCTGCGCGGCCGGCACATGCTGATCGAGCAGCCCCGGAGGGGCGTATCGAGATCCCCCCGCACGCGCAGGAGCGCCCCCGGCCCCGCAGGGCCGGGGGCGCTCCCCGGTGGTTCAGCCGTGCGCTACGAGCACGGGCGCGCCGCGTACGGAGCGCTCACCTCCGTCTCGACGGGGGCGCCGTTCATCGTGGCCGTGGCCTCGACGGTCACCGCACCGGCGGGCAGGTTCGCCTGACGGGTGGTGAAGGCGTGCGACACGGTCTTGCCGGGCGCCACCGAGGTGAACGACTTCGTGCCGGACGTCGACGTGAAGGTCACGCCGACGGGGACGTCGGAGCCGTTGCTCGCCTGGACGGTGACGATCGCCTTGCCCGCGATGCAGCGGGTCGCAGCGCTCGCCGTGATGTCGAGCGCCGGAGCAGCCTCGCCCTCGGTGAAGGCGAAGGTGTCGAGCTCGAACAGGTCGCCGGAGGGTCCGGAGTAGCTGAAGTACACGTCGTGCACTCCCGTCGCTCCGGTCAGCGCTGCGCTGACGTCGGTCCACTCGCCGGTCGTCCCGTTCACCGCGACGGTGCCCGCGACGGGCCCGGTCTCGGAGTCGAGGCGGACGGTGACGGTGCCGCCGGCCTGCAGCGCCTTGGCCTTCGCGGTGAACGTCGCGGCTCCGGTGTCCCCGAAGTCGACGGCCGACAGCGCGGTCCAGTCGCCGTTGTCGAGGTCCTTCAGCACGAGGTTCTGGGTCGCGCCCGCGGCGGGGGTGCCGAGCGGCGCCGTCGCGATGCCCTTGCTCCAGCCGATGGTCTCGGCCGGGAAGGTGCGGTACGGATCGAAGTCCTTCACCTGGTCGACGCCCTTGTAGTCGCCGACCACCTGCTGCACCGTGCCGTCGGCGTTGAACTGCAGCTCCTGGATGTGCGGGCTGCGGTACCCCTGGGTGGTGTCGCCGTTGATCCGCTTGTTGAGCGTCGGCGCGTGGTAGGTGAAGTAGTACTTGCCGCCCAGCTCGAAGACCGACTGGTGGTTGTTGCCGCCGGTGCCGGCTCCGAAGAAGCGGCTCTGGTTCGGGAACATCACGCCGGCGTAGTTCTCCTTGGGCCAGGACATCGGGTCGTCCGAGATCATGTAGCCGATCTCGCCGCCGCCCGGGTAGCCGGGCTCGCGGGTCTGGTTGCCGCCGAAGTCGTTGCCGCCGAAGTGGGACGAGTACGAGAGGTAGTACTTGTCCTGGCGCTTGAACACCTGGGCCGCCTCGAACGCGACGGGCGCGTCCACGACGGCGGAAGTGCCCTGGGTCGAGATCATGTCGTCGCCGAGCTCGATCACGCGGATGTTCTTCGGGTTGTTGAAGCGCTCGGCCGCGGGGAGCGCGGTCGAGGCGGGTCCGCCTCCGAAGAACAGGTAGCCCTGGCCGTCGTCGTCGACGAGCGGTGCCGGGTCGAACTTCCACGCGACCGCCTCGGCGCCCGGGGTGGACGCGTTGATGAGCGTGGAGGTCCGCTGGCTGGTCCACGGGCCCACCGGCGAGTCGCCGGTGATCACGTTGCTGGAGCCGCCGCCGTTGGCGTAGTAGAGGAAGTACTTGTCGACGCCGTTCACGGTCTTCTTCGCCATGCCGGGAGCCCACGAGTTGCCGGTGTAGGGCGCGACTCCGGTGGAGCCGGCGACCTGGATCTCGCCGTGGTCGGTCCAGTTGACGAGGTCGTCCGAGGAGATCACGGTGATCTGGTTGATCTTGCCGTAGTCGATGCCCGCCGAGACGCCCGTGGCGGGGTTCGGAGCGTAGCCCTGGGTGTCGTTCGTCATGTACATGTACACGCGGCCGTTCTCGACGAAGCCGAAGCCGTCGGCGCCGAACTTCCAGCCCATGAGCGGGTTGTGGTCGCCCGGGATCTTGCCCACGACCTCGATGGTGCGCGAGGCGGGCGCGGGCGGCGCCGCTCCGACCAGCGAGACGTCGTCGAGCTTGTAATCCATGAGGTGCGTCTCGGGCGCGGCCGAGGGAGTCGCGGTCCACGGCGTCTCGAAGAAGAGGCGCGCGGTCGCGACGCTCTGCCCGGCGGGGATGGTGAACGATCCGTTGATCGTCGCCCACTGCCCCTTCGTGGCGGTGACGCTCGCGAGGTTCGTGTAGGTGCCTCCGCCGTAGTGCATGGTGGCGAAGAACTGCTTGGTCGCGGGGCTCGCGGCGTTCTCGTACTTGATCTGCGCCTTGACCTGGTAGGTCTGGCCGGCGACGACCTTGCCGCTGAGGTCCTGCATGGCGCCCGCGCCGGTGGTCGTGCGGCCGGTGACGAGCGCTGCGGCGGTGCCGGTGCGCGCATCCGTGGTCGTCGCGATGGTGCCGGCGTCGGCGGCGTTGCCGTTGTTGACGAACCAGCTGCTGATGCCGCTCTCGAAGCCGCCGTTGACGATGAGCTCCGCCTCAGCGGCGGACGAGGTCTGGGCGGCGAAGGGGGCCACCAGGAGCGCGGTCAGCGCGGCCGTGGCCAGCAGCCTCAGCCGCAACCGCCCCTTCGGAGCGGCTTCTCGTTGTGGTGATCTCACGGATCCTCCTTGATCGTGTCGTGCAGGAGATCGTCGGCGACGGGTGCCGCTGACGCGTTCGGGGGCGGGGACGGCCGCGCGGGCCGCCCCCGGAGTGCTCAGCCGCAGGACGCGGCCGGGTGGGGCGCTCTCACCGTGGTCGTCACCGGCTCGCCGTCGAGGGTGGCGGTCGCGGTCACGACCACCTCGGCGGCGGGGACCGAGGCCGCCCGCGTGGTGAAGGCGTGGCTCGTCGTGGCGCCGGGTGCGAGCGCGGCGACCGTCTTCGTGCCGGAGGCGCTCTCCATCCGGAGGGCGACGGGCACGTCGTCGGCGTTGGTCGCCCGCACGGTCACGACGACCTTCCCCGCGATGCAGCGGGTCGCGGCGGCGGCGGTCACGTCGAGCGACGCCTCCTTCAGCGTCCCGAGGCGGGCCAGCTGGTAGCTGAGCGCGCGCTCCGGGGCGTCGATCTGGTTCTGCGTTCCCGCGGTGCCGACCGCCTGCGCCTTCGCGAGGACCGACTGGAGGTCGGACCAGGCGTCGGCCGGGTAGTCGTCGGAGCGGAGCGTCGCCGCGTGAGCGACGGCCGCGTCGAGCTGCGAGCGGTCGAGCGCCTTCCCCTCCGAGGAGAGGGTGTCGCTCAGGAGGAACTCGTCGACGTCGACGTGGCCGCCGGCGGTCTTCGTCGCGTAGCTGAACAGCCCGAGGCGGTGGCCCATGAAGTGCGTGAGCTGACCGTCGAGGGTCTGCGGGCCGACGCGGCTGCCGAGCTTCGTCCAGCTCGTCCCGTCGAGGCTGTACGAGAAGGTCGTCCAGAGCTGTCCGGCCGGGGCCGAGAGCTCGAGGTCGGCCTTCAGGCGCACCTGCGAGGCGTCGCCGAGGGCGGCGGTGGTGCCGGGGAGGAAGGACTCCACGGCCGCCTGGTCGAACGTGGTCGCGAACGGCTGGCTGCGGTTCACGACGCCGACGGTGGTGACGCCGTCCACGCGCTTGACCGCGACGTAGGAGAAGCCGCGGTTGTAGGCCGCGAGGCCGGCGACGTCGCCGTCCTTCATCCCGGAGACGTCGAACGCCGCCTCCGCCGACTGCTTCGGAGCCACGATGCGCTGGGAGAGCGTGTTGCGCGCCTCCTCCAGGTACGTCATCTCGGGCGAGCCCGAGAGACGCGTGTGCGCGGCCGTTCCGCTGAGCACCTTCCCGTTGGTGAGGCGGAGCCAGCCCTCGCGCTCGGTCAGCGACCAGTAGCGGTTGTCGGGGGCGTGGTTCCACTGCCAGGGGAGGGCGAGGGTCGAGCCGTTCGGCTCGATCTCGGCGGCCGTCGGGCGCTCGAGGGTGGGAGCGGCGCCGACGAGCGAGACGTCGTCGAGCAGGTACTCGGTGCTCGAGGACGCCGGCTGCGGATTGCCCCACGGCGTCTCGACGGCGAACTTCACGCTGCCGACGTTCGCGGTCTCGGGCACCGTGTAGGTCCCCGTGATCGTCGTCCACTGCCCCTGCGTGACGGCGGCGGAGGCCATCGTCACGGGTCCCGCGCCGAAGTCGGCGCAGAGGTTGAAGCGGACCGACGCGGGGCCGGTCGTGTACTTCACCTTCGCGGACACGGTGTAGGTCACGCCGCGCTGCAGCTTGTTCGCGAGCACCTGGCTCGGGCCTGAGCCGTTGAGCGTGCGGGTGCCCACGCGGAGCGCGGCGGTGCCGGACGCCGGGTCGGTCGTGTCGGCCGACAGCGTCGCGCCGAACTGGCCTGCCCACGGAGCCGTCCCCGACTCCGCTCCCGGGTTCTGGAGCAGCTGCACGCCGAGCAGCGACGCGTCGTAGGCGGGCGCGGGCGGGATCGTCCATGACTCGTCCTGGTAGGCCTTCGCCGGGGCGTCGTTGTCGAAGTCGTCCGAGACGACGATGCTCTTCTGCCGCTCGAACAGCTCCTCCTCGGGGCTGAGGCGGATCGGCTTCGGGAAGCTCCCGCCCACCGGCACCGAGCCGTTCGTCCCGAACGTCGGCCAGCCGTCCTTCCACGTCGCCGGGATGAGCCCGGGGATGCGGCCGGTCGGGAAGCTGTCGCGGAAGAACATGCCGTGCCAGGCGGTCGAGCCGTCCTCCTTCGCGATCGGCACGAGGCTCCCCTGGGCGAACCCGCTGGAGTTCAGCACGCCCTTGCCCTCGTAGGGGTTGCTGCCGTCGGCGGTCGCGTAGCGGCCCAGCAGCTCGGACGAGCGGAACAGCGCCACCTGGCGGCCCTGGCCCGAGGGCCACGTGATGATGACGATGTAGTACTGCCCGTCGATGTACTGCACCTGCGCGCCCTCGAACAGGCCGCCGAGGTAGCCGGCTCCCGGGTAGTCCGAGGTGCGGAGGATGTTCGGGTACTCGGCGACGACGGTCGTCAGGTCCTCGCTCAGCTTCACGGCGCTGGTGGATCCGGAGCCGTAGAAGATGTACGGCGTGCCGCCGTCCGCGTCGTCGAAGAAGAGCGACGGGTCGTGGAAGGCGCGGCCGAGGGCCGTGCGGGTCCAGGCTCCGTCCTCGATGTCGTCGGTCGAGTAGAGGTAGGAGCCGCCGAGGTTGTTGGTGTTGAAGACCGCGTAGTAGCGGCCGTCGTGGTACCGGAGCGACGAGGCCCACTGGCCGTTGCCGTAGGAGTTCTGCCCGTTCCGGAGCGAGAAGCGGTCGCCGATCTCGAGCCGGTCGAAGACGTAGTTGACGATCTCCCAGTTGACGAGGTCGTAGGACTTCATGATCGGGGCGCCCGGGCTGAGGTGCATCGTGGTGCTGATCATGTAGTAGATGTCGCGGCCCTCGTCGTTCTCGGCCGCGGGCACGCGCTCGACGCTGACGTCGGGCACGTCGGCGTTCAGCAGCGGCACGGAGTAGGTGCCGTCGCCGCGGTCCGTCGACGTGTACGAGGCCTTCGGCGACCACGCGCCGGCCGCGGTCGCCGGAGCCGCGCCGGAGGCGAGCAGGCCCGCCGCGAGGAGGGCGCCGATCGCCGTGGAGGCGACTGCGCGCATCGGGGTCATTCGAACAGCGACAGCGTCAGGACGGAGGAGTAGTCGCCGGGGGCGACGTCGGCCTCGGTCTTCAGGGTGAGGCCCGCGGACACGGTCCAGGACCCGTCCGTCGCGGTCTCCTGCGAGTCGAGCGACAGCGCGAGCAGCTCCTGGTCGAACAGGCCCACGGCGTCGGCACCCTCGTCGAGGATCGTGTCGACCGGGTCGCCCTCGGACACGAGGCCCGACTCGCCGCCGTCCACGAGGACCGGCGTCCAGCCGAGGTGGTCGGAGGAGATGTCCTCCTGGTCCGCGTCGCCGGTGAAGGCGCTCGCCGAGCCGAGGACGTACCAGCCGGCTCCGGCCGGGATCTCGTCGACGGTCCGGGTGTCCGTCACGGTCACGTCGGGCAGCTGCCCCGTGAAGGCGCGCACGGTCGGGGTGGAGCCCTCCTCGGCGAGCGTGGCGGAGGTGCCGTCGATCGACATCGAGAGGGCGCCGGGCTGCTCCAGCTCCTCGATGCTGACGTTCACGTCGACGTCGTCGGAGCCGTACTCGGTGTCGGCGGCCGCGGCCGCGGCGGCGACGCCGGACAGGAGCAGGCAGCCGGCGAGAGCTGCGCCCGAGCGGACGAGCCAGAGGGGTCGGGGGGTGCGTCGCGTGGACATGGTGTTCCTCACTCGATCGGCATCGTCGCCGATCAGGTCGAGCGCCGGACGGCGCGGAGTGGTGGCGCGGCCCGAGGCCGCGAGAGGACGGAGCGCGGCGCAGCCCGAGGGGCGTTCGGCCGCGCCTGGAGCGCAGGACGCGCGGAGAGCGGCGGACGGCTCGTGCGCGGCGGCTTCCACAGCGTGGCCACGCGAGCTCCAGCTCTCGACCCCCTCAGCACTGAGGGGAGAAAGGCTGCCCGACACTCGTCTCTCTCGACTGCTGAGCTTTCCCTCAGCTAGTCTTGCGGGCAATGTTACCGGGAACATTCCCGATTGCAAGGACGTGTTCTCAACCGTCCGGAGCAGCGCAGCGAGGCGATCACCGCGTTCCGCCGCGGCCGGGCGGGGACGGCGGGAGGGGACGAGGATGTCCGCAGGGGCGGCGACGGCGGAGGCCGAGCAGGAGGTCGTGACGACGGAGTGCGCGGAGCGCTCGGGCGTCATCGGCGTGCTCCTGGGCGACTTCGAGCCGTTCGGCACGGAGGTGCTGCAGGGAGTGGCGACGGCGCTCCGGGGGACCCGGTTCGACCTCCTCGCCGGCAGCGGGGCGAGCCGCCGGGGCCGGGCGGGCTGGGAGCAGGAGTCCCTGCGGCGCCTCACCGAGGCGCACGTAGCGGGAGCGATCCTGGTGACTCCCTCCGGCGTGATCCCCTCGTCGGACCTGCCGCTCGTCGTCGTGGATCCGCTGACCGCGCAGACCGAGCTGCATTCGGTGGCGACCGACGACTTCGGCGGAGCGCAGCTGGCGACGAGCCACCTGATCGGGCTCGGCCATCGCCGCATCGGCTTCGTCGCGGGCCGCCCCGACCTGGAGTCGTCGCACCGCCGCGGCGCCGGCTACCAGCGGGCGCTCGCGGACGCCGGCCTCCCCTACGACCCCGCGCTCGTACGGGTCGGCTACTACCGGCACGACCCCTCCCTCGCCGCCGCCCACGAGCTGCTGCTGCTGCCCGACCGCCCGACGGCGGTCCTCGCCGCGAACGACGCCTCCGCCATCGCCGTGATCGAGGCGGCCCGGGCGCTGGGCCTCTCGGTGCCGGGGCAGCTGTCGGTCGTGGGCTACGACGACGTGCCCGACGCCTCCCGGGTGGTCCCCGCGCTCACGACGGTGAGGCAGCCGCTGCACCGCGTGGGGCGCGCGGCCGCCCGGGCGCTCCTGACGCTGATCGACGGCGGGAGCGTGGCCGAGCAGCACGTGCGGCTGCGCAACAAGCTCGTGCTCCGCGGGTCGACGGCGCCTCCCGCCGAGGGCCCGCCGTCCGGCTGACTCCTCCCCCTCCCCCAGCCGGCGGGAATACGCTCGGCGCATGAACCAGCAGCACACTCCGCTCACGGTCACGGTCACGGGAGCGGGAGGCGCCATCGGCTACGCGCTCCTTTTCCGCATCGCCTCGGGTCAGCTCCTCGGGCCGGACGTCCCCGTCCGCCTGAACCTGCTCGAGATCCCCTCCGGCCTCCGCGCGGCCGCGGGCACGGCGCTCGAGCTGCAGGACGGCGCCTTCCCCCTCCTCCGCGGGATCGAGGCGACGGACGACCCGGCCGCCGCGTTCGACGGCGCGAGCGTCGCCCTCCTCGTGGGCGCCCGGCCGCGCAGCGCGGGCATGGAGCGCGCCGACCTGCTCGCCGCGAACGCGGGCATCTTCGGGCCTCAGGGCGCCGCGCTGAACGCGCACGCCGCCTCCGACATCCGCGTGCTGGTCGTCGGCAACCCGGCCAACACCAACGCCTGGATCGCGCGGCGCAGCGCCCCGGACATCCCCGCCGGCCGCTTCACCGCGATGACGCGCCTCGACCACAACCGGGCGGTCGCGCAGCTCGCCGCGAAGCTCGACGCCCCCGTCGACGCGATCGAGGGCGTCGCGATCTGGGGCAACCACTCCGCCTCGCAGTACCCCGACGCGACGCACGCCACCGTCGGCGGACGGCCGGTGCCCGAGCTGGTCGACGCGGAGTGGCTGCACACGGAGTTCGAGCCGCGGGTCGCCAAGCGCGGCGCCGAGATCATCGAGGTCCGCGGAGCCTCCTCGGCCGCGTCCGCCGCCTCCGCCGCGATCGATCACGTGCGCGACTGGGTCGACGGCACGTCGTGGACCTCGGCCGCCGTCGAGTCGGACGGCTCCTACGGGGTGGAGGAGGGGCTGATCTCCTCGTTCCCGGTCCGCTCCGTCGACGGCGAGTGGCGGATCATCGAGGGGCTCGAGATCGACGCGCACTCCCGCGCGCGGATCGACGAGTCCGTGCTCGAGCTGCGCGCCGAGCGCGACCAGGCGCTGGCGTTCCTCGCGTCCTGACGCGCCCCTCCCCGTCCTGTCGCCACGGGATGCCACTCCGGTGCGCCTCGCGCGACGTGTCGCGTACCGGAGCGGCATCTCGAGGAGGGGCTCAGCGGCGCTTCTCCGGAGTGGGGAGGGTGCCGGAGGCGCGGGCGGCCTCGTACCAGGCGTGCGCCTCCTCCTGGCGCTCCGCCTCGGCGCCGGTCGCGATCGCCGCGCGCACGTGCTCGGGCCCGTAGCCGAACGACGCGACCAGGTCGGCGGCGTGCGGGCGGATGCGGGCGAGCAGCCGGTCGATGTAGGACGTCACCGCGACCGCTCGCTGCGACGACAGGCGCCCGTGGATGAGGTACCAGTCGAGGTGCTTCTCGATCAGGCCCAGGCCGAACAGGTCGCGGAGCCAGGTGAGGACGGTGCGCGTGCCCGCGTCCTCGACGCCGGCGAGCGCCTCCGTGAACGCCTCCCACTGCAGCAGCTCGGCGTGCGCGCGCGCCGCCTCGATGAGCTCGCTCTGGTGCGCGTTGAACAGGCGGGCCGCCTCGTCGGAGGGCAGCTTCGACGCCGGGCGCAGCCGTGAGGCGATCCCCGCGACCATGCTCTCGACGCGGCCGGTGAGCAGCTCGCGCTGGTCCTCCCGCAGCTGGCCGACCGAGCGGGCCGTCGATCCGCGATCGGCGACGACCTGGGCCAGACGGCGCAGACCCGAGTTGTCGACGGTCGCCCCCGCGACCTGCGAGGCGGCGTACCGCGCGAGCTCCGCGGGCTGGGCGCCCTTGAAGCGGCGTCCGACGTCGGTCAGCAGGCGCTTGGCGACCAGCTGGAGGAGCACGGTGTTGTCGCCCTCGAAGGTCGCGTACACGTCGAGGTCGGCGCGCAGCTGCGTGAGCCGGTTCTCCGCGAGGAAGCCCGCGCCTCCGCAGGCCTCGCGCGCCTCCTGCAGCGTGTCGAGAGCGTGCCAGGTCGAGAGCGCCTTCAGCCCCGCGGCGAGGGTCTCGAGGTCCTGCCGCGACTGCTCGGTGTCGTTCGCGCCGGAGAAGACCTCGTCGAACGCCGTCAGCAGCTTCTCGTGCGCGAAGGCGGCGGCGTAGGTGGTGGCCAGGCGCGGCAGGAGGCGGCGCTGGTGCCGCTGGTAGTCGAGCAGCACCTCCTCCCGCTCGCCGCCGCCGGTGAACTGGCGGCGCTGATCGCCGTAGGTGACGGCGACCGTCAGCGCGATCTTCGCCGCGGCGACCGAGGCTCCGTCGAGCGAGACACGGCCCTGCACCAGCGTGCCGAGCATGGTGAAGAAGCGGCGGCCCGGGCTCGCGATCGGCGAGGAGTAGGTGCCGTCGGCGGCGACGTCGCCGTAGCGGTTCAGCAGGTTCTCGCGCGGGACGCGGACGCCGTCGAAGTGGAGGCGGCCGTTGTCGATCCCGTTCAGACCGCCCTTGAGGCCGTCGTCCTCCCCGCCGATGCCGGGCAGGAACGCGCCCTGCTCGTCGCGGATCGGGACGAAGAAGGCGTGGACGCCGTGGTTCACGCCGAGGGTGACCAGCTGCGCGAAGACGACCGCCGCGCGCCCGTCCACCGCAGCGTTGCCGAGGTAGTCCTTCCAGGCCGCGCGGAACGGCGTCCGCAGCACGAACTCGCCGTCCTCGTAGGTGGCGGTCGTGGCGATCGACGCGACGTCGGAGCCGTGCCCGGTCTCGGTCATCGCGAAGGCGCCCGGGATCTCGAGGCTCATGATCCCCGGCAGCCACTTCTCGTGGTGCGGGCGGGTGCCCAGGTGCAGGACCGCGGCGCCGAAGAGCCCCCACTGCACGCCGGACTTGATCTGCAGGGAGGGGTCGGCGGTGACCAGCTCCTCGAAGCCGGCGATGTTGCCACCGTGGTCGGCCTCGCCGCCGAGGTCGACCGGGAAGGCGCGGTGCACGCCGCCCTCGGCCGCGAGCACGCGCATCTGCTCCGAGACGCGGAGGCGGTGCTCCTTCATCGGGAGGCCGTCGGTGCGGTGCAGCTCGGGGCGGGCGGTCAGGGCGCGGCTGGCGAGGCGCTGCTCGCGCCAGGCGCCGAGCAGGGTCTCCCCGAGGGCGGCGACGTCGACGGAGGGGGCGCCGTCCTCGTCCAGGCGCGCGTCGACCTCGGAGCCGAGGGAGTCCACCGGCGGCGTGGGCGCGATGGAGCCCGAGCGGGAGCGCCGGGCCCGCGTGCGCCCGGTGGCCGCCCGGTCGGCGGCGTCGGCGGCGGAGCGGGGGTGGGGAGCGGTGCTGACCATGGTGTTCGTGTCCCTTCGACCGTCTGCGGTTCGGGCCGCTCCCGGTGCGTCGTGCGCCGACGGGCGCGGCAGCGGAGGCGGTCCTCGCACGGTAGGTCGCGCGGCGGCGCGGCGGAAACGTTCCGTCGCCCGGGCACAAACGGCGCCGGGCGGAGGAGGAAGCGCGTTGTCGGAACCGACCAGGCGGGGGCGGGGCGCCTCGTCTGTGCGCTGGACGGGCTGTCCCTGCCGACAGGAGCGGAGGAGGGGGCGGCTCACGGGCTGTCCCTACGGGCTGCTTCTGCGGAGGAGGGACGCCGCACCGGAGGCCGCCTCGCTAGTCTCTCGGCATGAGCGAGCCGCCGCTGCCTCCCCCTCCGCCCGCCCGACACCCGGCGGCCGGGCCGCCCGCGGACGTCGCGGCAGCGCCTCCCCGGACTCCGGGTGCGCCGCCCGTGGACGTCGCGGCCGCGCCTCCCGCGCCTCCGGCCGCGCCGGGATCCGGGGTGCCCCATCGGCGCCCGGTCCGCATCTGGGACTTGGTGCTGACGATCGTGCTGATCCTCGTGGCCTCCGCGGTGACGCTGCTGCTGTCGTTCTTCGGGCTGTTCTTCGCGATGGCCAGCGACTCGTGCGGCGGATCGAACGCCTGCGACATCGGCCTGATCGAGGGCGGGATGGTCCTCGCCGCAGGAGGAGTGTGGGTCCCGTTCGTCGCGGCGCTGGTCATCTCGATCGTGCTGCTGGTGCGGCGGCGCATCGCGTTCTGGGTGCCGGTGGCGGGTCTCGCGGTGTCGTTCTGCTGCACGCTGCTCGGCGGCTGGATGGCGTCGACGGGCGCGAACGGCTGAGGGCGCTCGCCGACGCCTCGGGCCGAGGACGCTCGCGTCGGTGACGAGGTGGGGAAGATCGTCGACGCGGACGCCGGGACACGATCGCCCGCGCCGACGCCCGCCTCCGTCGCGGGCGGTGAATCGCGCGCCTCAGCGACGGATCAGTAGCTGTCCCAGCCGGGCTCCCAGTCGGGCTCGTCCGGCGGCACCCAGTCGTCCTCCGGCGGCTGCGCGGCGGACACCGGCGGACCGGACGACTCGCGGCCGAACGAGGGCTTCGCCCCTTGCGAGCGGGACGACCCGCCACGGGCGGCCGGCGCGCGGCGGGGAGCGGGAGCCTCCTCACCCGGTTCCGGGACGGCGATCTCGGGGCTCTCCCCCGCGACGACGGCCAGCACTGCCTCCCCGTAGGTGAGCAGCTTCTTCTGGCCGACGCCGCCGATGATGCTGAGCGCGTCCATCGTCGCCGGCTCGGCGGTCGCGATCTCGCGGAGGGTCGCGTCGTTGAAGACGATGTAGGCCGGGACCGCCTGCGCGCGGGCCTGCGCGGCGCGCCACTCCCGGAGCCGCTCGAACAGCGGCTGAGCCTCGCCCGACAGCTCGGCGACGGTGGACCGCCCGGAGCGGGAGGATCCGCTGGAGCGGGCCGGCTTCTCCGGCTCCTGCCGCAGCTCGACCTTCCGCTCGCCGCTGAGGACGGAGCCGGACGCGGGCGTGAGCACGAGAGTGCCGAAGCCGTCGTCGTTCACGCCGAGCAGGCCCTGCGCGAGGAGCTGGCGGGCGACTCCGCGCCACTGGGTGTCGCTGAGCTCGGCGCCGATGCCCCAGGTGGCCAGGCCGTCGTGCTGGTGCTGAGTGGTGCGCGGCGTGGTCTTGCCGCGGAGGACGTCGATGATGTGTCCGGCGCCGAACTGCTGGTTGCGCTCCCGCTTGAGGCGGACGACCGTCGACAGGAACTTCTGCGCCGCGACGGTGCCGTCCCAGGAGGCGGGCGGCTCGAGGCAGGTGTCGCAGTTGCCGCAGGCGGTGCTCTCCTGGCCGAAGTAGGCGAGCAGGTTCACCCGGCGGCACTGGACCGTCTCGGAGAGCGCGAGCATCGCGTCCAGGTGCGCGGACATCCGCCGACGGTGCGCCAGGTCTCCCGGCGACTCGTCGATCATCCGGCGCTGCTGCACCACGTCCTGCAGGCCGTAGGCGAGCCAGGCGGTGGACGGCAGTCCGTCGCGGCCGGCGCGACCCGTCTCCTGGTAGTAGCCCTCGACCGACTTGGGCAGGTCGATGTGCGCGACGAACCGCACGTCCGGCTTGTCGATCCCCATGCCGAAGGCGATGGTCGCGCAGACGATGACGCCCTCCTCGCGGAGGAACCGCGACTGGGCGGCGGCGCGCACCCGCGAGTCGAGGCCCGCGTGGTACGCGACGGCGTCGAAGCCCGCCGAGCGCAGCGCCTCGGCCGTCGCCTCGACGCTCTTGCGGGAGAGGGCGTAGACGATGCCCGCGTCGTGCGCGTGCTCGCGCCGCAGGAAGTCGATCAGCTGCTTGCGCGGCTCGACCTTGTTGACGATCCGGTACTGGATGTTCGGGCGGTCGAAGCTCGAGACGAAGTGGCGGGCGGCGCCGAGGTGCAGGCGCGAGGTGATCTCGCGGTGCGTCGCCTCGGTGGCGGTCGCGGTGAGGGCGATGCGCGGGACGTCGGGCCAGCGCTCGGCGAGCTCGCCCAGTGCGAGGTAGTCGGGGCGGAAGTCGTGGCCCCACTGGCTGACGCAGTGGGCCTCGTCGATCGCGAAGAGGGCGATCCGGCCGCGGGCGAGGAACTGCTTCATGCCCTCGTTGCCCAGGCGCTCCGGGGCGACGTAGAGCAGGTCGAGCTCGCCGTCGAGGTAGGCGCGCTCGACGCGGCTGCGCTCGCCCGCGTCCTGGGTGGAGTTGAGGAACTCGGCGCGGACGCCGTTCGCGCGGAGGGCGTCGACCTGGTCCTGCATCAGCGCGATGAGCGGGGACACGACCACGCCGGTGCCGGGGCGCACGATGGCGGGGATCTGGTAGCAGAGCGACTTGCCGCCGCCGGTGGGCATGAGGACGACGGCGTCACCGCCTCCGATGACCTGCTCGACGATGGCCTGCTGCTCGCCGCGGAAGGAGCCGTAGCCGAAGACCTTCTCGAGGATCGCCTGCGCCTCGGAGGATCCGGAGCCAGCAGCGCCGCTCGCCGCGTCGCTCCGGACGCCGCCGCGGGACTCCGCCGAGGGGTCGGCGAGCGGCGGGGCGGGGAGGGCTGTCGCGGTGGGCTCTGTCACCCGTGGAACTCTACCCGCCGCCTCCGACGCCGCCCCGGGGGTCCGGGGAACTGTGGAGAAGGGCCGCAGGGAGGGACCTGGGGAGGCGGCTGCAAGGAGCGTCGGGGGGCTTCTGCGGCGCCCGGATCAGAGGTCGGTGAGGGTGCGGGTGTCGCCGTCCCAGAAGCGGACGCCCGCGAGGCCGACGGTGAACGGCTCGCCGAGGATGGGGACGGCGTCGCCGAGCTGCTCGGCGCGGAGGCGGCGCGAGACGCTGATGTGCGGCGTCCAGGCGTCCGGCAGCGAGGTGTCGACGCCGCCCGGCACGAGGCGCGTGGCCCGGTCGTGCAGAGCGTCGAGGGCGGGCGAGCGGACCACTCCCCAGGCGAGGACGAAGCGCCCGGCGTGCGGGAAGAGGAGGACGGCGCCCAGGTCGGCCGTCGCCGGAAGCGGACCGAGCGCGCCCGGCTCCGGGGCGGTCAGCTCGGGCCCGGCGACCAGGGTGAGGTGCGGGCGGTTGCTGGCGGACGTGTGCAGGGCGAGGCTGGGGATGCCGGCCGCCTCGAGCGCCTCCCACTGGCTGCGGACGCGAGCCTCCGACTCCGGATCGAGGAGGACTTCGAGGCTGCGCATGTCCACATTCTGCCGCGGCTCCTGCGTGCGGGCCTTCGCGGGCGCGCGGCCACTCGCGGGTGCGCGCGGTCCTCGCCGGCTCCCGCGAGTGTGCAAGAGTCGTCGCACTCGCAAGCACGCAGGAGTTGTCGCACTCGCCCTCGACTGCGACGACTCTTGGAGACTCGACACTCGTCCACTCGAGCGACCCTCGAGTGCGCAGAAGTCATCGTGCTCGCGCTCGACTACGACGACTCTTGAGTGCTCGGCACTCGGCGTTCGGCGCTCCCGCGAGTGCGCAGGAGTCGTCGCACTCGAGCTCGAGTGCGACGACTTCCGCGCACTCGCGGGGGCGGGGAGCGGGGCGGAGACGGGGAGCGGGCGGGCACCGCCCACCCGCGCCCCGCCACCCGCGTCAGCCGATCGTCACGAGGGCGGCGAACAGCTCCGGCGCTCGGCGGTCGACGATCCGACCGCCGACGCGGATGCCCACCAGCGCGAAGACGGTGCCCAGCACGAGGGCGGCCGCCAGTCCGATCAGGCCGAAGGCCGGGTCGCCGCCGATGAGCGAGATCGCGCCGAGGACGATCGACGGGAGCGCCAGCAGACCGGTCGCGGCCATGCTCCCCAGCATCACGACGCTCGAGATCATCCCGGAGCCCGGCGGCGTCTTCAGCGGGCTGTCCCCCGGCCCGGGCACGGGGTAGACGACGAGCGACGAGGCGACGCTCGACACTCCGAACCCGCTGAGAACGAGGGCCAGCGCCATGCCCAGCACGGCCGGGATCGCGTCGGCGCGTCCCGCGTACAGCGCGGTGCCCACCGCCACGGCGACCACCGCAGGGACGCCGATGATCGCGGCGGCGACGACGCGACCGGCGCGGTCGGCCGACCCCGTCACTCCGGAGCTGACGTGCGCCGCCCAGGCGGTGCCGTCGTACGACACGTCGGCGCAGAGGGTCACGCCGAAGATCAGGCCGACGAGCACGGCCGAGAGCAGCACGAAGGTGTCGCCGCCGCTGCCGATCGCGGAGTAGAACACCGCGAGGACGACGACGGCGGGGATGACGAGGAGCCCACGGCTGTAGCGCGGGTCGCGCCACCAGTAGCCGAGGGCACGCGCGGCGACGGCGCCGGTCGGGGTGCCGGGGAAGCGCCCGAACAGGCCGAGGCCCGCGGATCCGGAGGCGGAGTGCGCGCCGGACGCGGCGGGCTCCGCGAGCGCGTGCCGCAGCGCCCGGGCCCACGCCCAGACGAGGACGGCCAGCGTCGCGAGCCCGATCAGCAGGCGCGCGATCGCCGCGACCCAGTCGCCCGCGACGACGGATCCGGGGACGGCCCAGATCGCGCCGAGCGGCGACCAGCCGAGGGCGCCCGCGATCACGGGCAGGACGTCCAGGCCGTCGCGGATCACGTTGGTCAGGCCGAAGAAGAGCGGTCCGAGCAGGATGACGACGACGAGCACGACGCCGCCGATCACCTCGCGGTAGCGGCGGCTCGAGCCCAGGCCCGTGGTGAGCGCGCCGATCAGGCGGGACGCGACCACGCAGGTCGCGACGCCGATCACCGCGGCGACGAGGCCGGGCAGGATGCCGATCGGACGGCTCCACCAGGCGGCGGCGGAGGCGAGCGCCCCGAGCGTGGTCACCACGCCGGGGATGCCCGCGAGGCCCGCGGCGGCGAGCCCGAGGAGGAGGGTCCGCAGCGGGATCGGGAAGGTCGCGAGGGTGGGCAGGTCGAGGCTCTGGTCGGAGCCGGACAGGAAGATCGGCCCGAGCACCCAGCCGAGGATCAGAGCGGAGCCGCCGAGGACGATCGCGACGTTCGCGAACGCCGGGTCCGTGCCTCCGAGCGCGACCAGGCCGGCCGCGACCAGGCCGAGCACCGCGATCGCGTAGAGACCGCCGAGGATCACGCCGATCAGCTGCCACACGTTCCGCGTCAGCGAGTTGCGGAGCAGGAGCAGCCGCAGCCTCAGGAGATGCGCAACCATGCCGGTCCCTCCTGGTGGGTGCGGCCGCCGACCAGCTCGACGAAGCGCTCCTCGAGGCTGGAGCCGGCGCGGACCTCCTCGAGGGTGCCGGAGGCGAGCACGCGGCCGTCGGCGATGACGGCGACGCGGTCGCACATCCGCTCGACGAGGTCCATGGAGTGGGACGAGACGATGACCGTGCCGCCCGACGCGACGAAGCCGGTGAGGATGTCGCGGATGTTCGCCGCCGAGACCGGGTCGACCGACTCGAACGGCTCGTCGAGCACCAGGAGGCGCGGGGCGCGCACGAGCGCGCAGGCGAGCGCGATCTTCTTGGTCATGCCCGCGGAGTAGTCCACGACGAGCGTGCGGTCGGCCGGATCGAGGCCGAGCAGGGCGAGGAGGTCGTCGGTCCGCTCGACGACGACGGAGCGCTCGAGCCCGCAGAGCAGGCCGTAGTAGGTGACGAGCTGGAGACCGGTGAGGCGGTCGAACAGCTTGACGCCGTCGGCGAGGACGCCGATCAGCCGCTTCGCCTCGAGGGTGTCCTTCCAGACGTCGACCTCGTGGATCGTGACGACGCCGCTGTCGGGGCGGAGCAGGGCCGTGGCCATCGAGAGGGTCGTCGTCTTGCCCGCGCCGTTGGGGCCGACGAGCCCGAAGAAGGAGCCGGCGGGGACGTCGAGGTCGATGTCCTTCACGGCCTCCTTGTCGCCGAAGCGCTTGCGGAGGCCGCGGATCCGCAGAGCGACCTCGCCGTGGCGGCCGGAGGCCTCGGGGGCGGCCCACGCGGGGGTCGCGGAGTCGGTGTGCGCGGAGTCGGTGTGCTCGGCAGCGGTGCCGTCGGCGGCGGTGCGCGCGGCGGGGCTCTCGGTGTCCGTGCCGTCCTGGGGAATGCCGGGGGGCGTCGTCCCGTCCATGTGTGTCCCTTCCGGGCCGCGGTGGGCGGCCGCTCCTCCACCCTAGGCAGGCGCTGCGGCCGGGGCATCCGTCCCGCGATGGAGTCGCGCTGAACGCGCCGGCGCGGCCCCGGTGGTCCGACGGGGCGGGGCGGGAGCACGGCCGCCTACGCTGGCCCCATGCCCACGCTCCTCCTCGTCCGGCACGGACGCACCACCGCGAACACCGCGGGGATCCTCGCCGGACGCACCGCCGGAGTGCGGCTCGACGACGTCGGACGCACGCAGGCGGCGCGCACCGGGGAGCGGCTGGCGGCGGTCGAGCTCGCGACCGTGGTGTCGAGCCCGCTCGAGCGGTGCCGGCAGACCACGCGCTTCGTCCTCGAGCGGCAGACGGGATCGCCGGCGACCGTGATCGACAAGGGCATCACCGAGTGCGACTACGGCGACTGGTCGGGGCGCTCGCTGCGGGATCTCGCGACGGAGCCGCTCTGGGCGACGGTGCAGAACCAGCCCTCCGCGGTGGTGTTCCCCGGCGGCGAGGGGATGCTCGCGATGCAGGCCCGGGCCGTATCGGCGATCCGGCGGCACGACGCGGCGGTGGCGGAGGAGCACGGGGCCGGCGCGGTGTGGGCGGCGGTCAGCCACGGAGACACGATCAAGGCGATCCTCGCGGACGCGCTCGGCATGCACCTCGACCTGTTCCAGAGGCTCAGCGTCGGACCGGCGTCGGTGTCGATCATCCGCTACGGCGCGGGGCGGCCCGAGGTCGTCGCGATGAACACGGACGCCGGGGACCTGGGCTGGCTGCGGAAGGCGGCCCCCGTGGCGGACGCCGCTGTGGGGGGCGGGGCGGGGCACGAGTAGGCGCGGTTCGGGAGGGCCGCTTCAGGGCTCGACCGAGCGGCAGGGACGCGGGTGCTCGGCGGCGGTGGATCTCGATGCGCCCGCTCCGCGGGGGGCTCGGTCAGCAGAAGAGACGGCTGCTCGATCAGCAGGCCGCCCGAGCCCGACGCGCGCAGCCACCGCGGAGGCGGGCGCTCGTAGACTGGGGGCATGCCTCCGATCGTGCACGGATTCGACTGGCCCGATCGCGTCGTCGTGGGGACCGTCGGCTCACCCGGCTCGCGCTCCTTCTACCTCCAGGCCAAGACCGGGCCCCGCGTGGTCAGCGTCGGCCTCGAGAAGCAGCAGTCGGCCCTCCTCGCCGAGAAGATCGACGAGATCCTCGACCAGCTGATGACCGCCCAGGGCAACCCGGTCAGCGTCCCCGCCGGCACTCCCCCGGAGCTCGTCGACAACGACCCGCTCGACCAGCCCGTGGAGCCCGAGTTCCGCGTCGGCGGTCTCAGCCTCGGCTGGGACCCGTCCACCGCGCAGATCGTGATCGAGGCCTACCCGCTGACCGAGGCGGAGGACGACTCCGAGGAGGAGCCCGAGCCCACCGAGATGCTGCAGGTGAAGATCCCGGTCGGAACGGCGCGCGCCTTCGCGAAGCGCACCCTCGAGGTCGTCGGCGCCGGACGTCCGCTCTGCCCCCGCTGCGGCGAGCCGATGGATCCCGACGGGCACGACTGCCCGCTCGCATGAGCGACCCGGGCGGGCTCGACGGCGAGCTGGAGCTGGCCGGCCGGATCACGATCGCCTCGAACGCGACGTTCCTCGCGCAGCTCGGCGAGACGTCCGTCGTCTACAAGCCGATCTCGGGCGAGAAGCCGCTGTGGGACTTCCCGGACGGCGTGCTCGCGGGCCGCGAGGTCGCCGCGTACCTCGTCTCGGAGGCGCTCGGCTGGAACGTGGTGCCGCGCACGTGGCTCCGCGACGGTCCTCTCGGGCCGGGCATGGTCCAGCTCTGGCAGGACATCGATCCGGACCAGGACGCGGTCGACCTGGTGCCCGCCGACGCCGTGCCCGACGGATGGCGGCACGTCCTCGACGGCAGCGACGAGGAGGACCGCGACATCTCCCTCGTGCACGAGGACTCGACGGCGCTGCGCCGGATGGCCGTGTTCGACGTGGTCGCCAACAACGCGGACCGGAAGGGCGGGCACGTGCTCGCGCTGCCCGACGGCCACCGCTACGGGGTCGACCACGGCCTCACCTTCCACTCCGAGCACAAGCTGCGCACGGTCCTCTGGGGCTGGATCGGCGAACCGCTGCTCGAGGAGGAGCTGACGGCGCTGGCGCTCCTGCGCGCGCAGATCGACGGACCGCTCGGCGAGGCGCTCTCGGAGCTGCTCACCGAGGACGAGGTCGCCGCGTTCGCGAAGCGCTGCGAGCGGCTCGGCTCCTTCGGCCGCTTCCCAGGCCCGCGGGGCGGGATGCCCGCGGTGCCCTGGCCGCTGTTCTGAGCCGGGCGCGGTCGGAACTCAGGACGAACGCCTCCGGAGCGGCGGAGACGCGCTGATCCTCAGGCGCGGGAGCGGGTCCCTCCTGCATCCTGAGCGGCTCAGAAGCTCCAGCCGCGGCCGAACAGCTCCTCGCCCGGCGTCCCGCCGCCTCCCGGACCCGCGCCGCGAGCGCCGAGGTAGGAGGAGACGACGGCCGCTCCCAGGTCCTCCGCCTCCGGGTTCACCACCGAGCCGCCGACCCGGCGGGCGAGCGAGTCGATGAAGCGCGCGAGGCCCGGGTCGTCGCCCAGGCGGAAGAACGTGGTGTGCGCGCCGAGGCGGAGCGACGCGTCGAGCTCGCGGACCGCGACGGCGACCGTCAGCGGGTCCGGCGGGTAGTCGAAGAAGACGCCGCCGTCGGGCTCGAGGTGCGCGGTCGGCTCGCCGTCGGTGACGATGAGCAGCACCGGCTGCGCGTTCGGGTGCTTGCGGAAGTGCCGGTTGGCCAGCAGCAGCGCGTGGTGCAGGTTCGTGCCCTTGTCCCACTCGGCGTCCAGGCCCACCAGCTGCTCGACGTCCATCACCTCGGCGCGTCGGCCGAAGGCGACGAGCTGCAGCGCGTCTCCGCGGAACCGGCTGCTGATCAGGGTGTGCAGGGCGAGCGCGGTGCGCTTCATCGGCACCCAGCGGCCGTCCATCGCCATCGAGAACGAGGTGTCGACGAGGAGCGCGACACAGGCCTGCGTGCGCGCCTCCGTCTCCTGCACCTCGACGTCGTCGATCAGGATGCGCACCCCCGAGCCGACCGGCCGGCCCTCGCCGGCGGTGCGGGTGAGGGCGTTGGTCACCGTGCGGGGGATGTCCCAGGCCTCGGTGTCGCCGAACTCCCACGAGCGCGTCGCTCCGGAGCGCTCGCCCGCCGCGCCCGCGCGCCGGACGTCGCGGGCGCCCTGACGGCCGGAGACGGTCTCGGCGATGTCGCGCAGGAGCGCTTTGCCGAGCTGGCGCATGGCCTTCGGGCTGAGGGCGAGGCGGCCGTCGGAGCCGCGGCGCAAAGTCCCGGAGTCGCGCAGGGCCCGCTCCAGGCGCTTCAGCGTCTGCGCGTCGACGGAGGCGTCCTCGCCGAGGCGCTTCGCCAGCAGGTCGAGGTCGAGGTCGTCGAGGGAGGAGCGGTCCGTCTGCGCGAGCTGGTCGGCGAGGGCGTCGAGGTCGGCCAGCTCCTGGAACACGCCCGTCCCGTCGCCGAGGCCGAGCCCCTGCTCGCCGTCCATCCGCTCGGAGCCGCCCCAGTCCTCGCCGGGACGGAGCCCCCGCAGGGTCTCGTCGAGGCGGCCGAGGGACTGCATGAGCTCCGGCGTGCCGAAGGCCTCCTGGGCGAGGGCGTCGAGCTCGGCGCGCTGCTCGGCGGTCATCGAGTTGCGCATCCGCTGGGCCGCCGCCGCGCGGGCGGCGAGCGCGTCGATCAGCTCGTCCACCGATTCCGGGCCCTCGGGGAAGTACTCGCCGTGCTGCTCCATGAAGGCGTCGAACTGCTCGGGGGTGTCCTCCCCGCGCGCGTGCGCCTCGAGCAGCTCGTTCAGGTCGCGGAGCATCGCGTCGATCGCGGCGCGGTCCTCGTCGCTCGCGTTCTCGAGGGCCTGCTTCATCCCCTCGAAGCGCTGATCGAGCATCTCGCGGCCCAGGAGCTCGCGGATCCGCTCGAAGTCGGCGCGCGCCTCGGGGCTCTGCCAGCGGTAGTCGCGGAGCTCCGAGACGGCCGCGGCCGGCGAGGGCGGGAGGCTGTCGAGCTGGATCTCGGCGAGCGCGCGGTCGCCGTCGTCCATCTGCGTGTCGCGGGCGAGCTGCTTGCGCTCGGCGAGGACGGCCTTGTCGAGGAGCTCGCGGATCTCGCGGAGCGTACCGTCGAGGTTGTTCCTCTGCGTGAGCTCGCGACGCCGCTCGGCGACGCGGGCTGCCAGGTCGTCCAGGCCCTCGCGGTCGCGGGTGCCCCGGCGGAGGAACTCGCGCAGGGCGCGCTCGGGCGAGGTGCCGCCCATCACGTCCTCGCCGATCGCGTCGAGGGCCTCCTTCAGGTCGACCGGAGGAGCGAGCGGATCGGGTCCCCCGTCGTACTTCGCGTAGCGCGCGTCGCGCTTCAGCCGCCGGTTGCCGCGCGGAGCATCAGCCATAGACGGCCTCGCCCCCGCCCGTCTCCTTGCTCAGCTTGCGCGAGAGGTAGAGGCCCTCGAGGGCGAGCTCGACCGCTCCGGCGCGGCGCCCCTCCCCCACGGCGTCGAGGCGCTCGGCGACCTCGTCGTACACGCGGGCCTCGCCCAGCAGCGGCAGGCCGGCCAGGAACTCGCGGGCGGTCACCTGCTCGCCCGTCGTGATCATCGCGCCGTTCTCGACGGCCTCGACGAGCGGCCCGAGGTCGACGCCGCGCAGGTGGGCGCGGACGGTCTCGGCGGTGGCCTGACGGAGCAGGTGGTCGAGGATCTCGTCCTCGCGGCCCTCCTCCCCCGCCTCGAACTCGATCTTGCCGCCGAGCACGTCGACGGCGGTCTCGAGGTCGATGGGGCGGGCGACCGCCTCCTCCTCGCCGCGGCGGGTGGCGCGGTGCAGGGCGGCGGCGGCGATCGTCTCGGCGCCGGCGATGGCGAAGCGGGCGCTGACGCCGCTGCGCTGGTCGACGGAGCTCGACTCGCGCAGGGCCCGCGTGAAGCGGGCGAGGATCTCGATGAGCGCATCGGGCACGGTCGCGACGAGGTCCGCCTCCTGCCGGATGACGGCGACCTCGTCGACGAGAGCCGTCGGGTAGTGGGTGCGGATCTCGGCGCCGAAGCGGTCCTTCAGCGGCGTGATGATCCGGCCGCGGTTCGTGTAGTCCTCCGGGTTCGCGCTCGCGACGACGAGGACGTCGAGGGGGAGGCGGAGGACGTAGCCGCGGATCTGGATGTCGCGCTCCTCCATCACGTTGAGCATGGCGACCTGGATCCGCTCGGCCAGGTCCGGCAGCTCGTTGATCGCGACGATGCCGCGGTGGCTGCGCGGGATGAGGCCGAAGTGGATGGTCTCCGGGTCGCCCAGGCTGCGGCCCTCGGCCACCTTCATCGGGTCGACGTCGCCGATGAGGTCGGCGACGCTGGTGTCGGGGGTGGCCAGCTTCTCGACGTAGCGCTCCTCGCGGGGCTTCCACCCGACGGGCAGGTCCTCGCCCAGCTCCTCCGCGCGGCGGCGGCTCTCCGTGGTGATCGGCTCGTAGGGGTGCTCACCGAGCTCGGACCCCTCGATGACGGGCGTCCACTCGTCGAGCAGGCCGACGAAGGTGCGCAGGAGGCGGGTCTTGCCCTGGCCGCGCTCGCCCAGCAGGACGATGTCGTGGCCGGCGATGACGGCGCGCTCGACCTGCGGGATGACCGTCTCGGCGAAGCCGTGCAGGCCCGGCCAGGGATCGCGGCCCTCGCGCAGGGCGTCGAGCAGGTTGTCGCGGATCTCGGTGCGGAGGCTCTTCTGCACGTGCCCGGAGGCACGGAGCTGGCCGAGGGTCTGGGTCGTCGGGCGCATCACCTCGGCAACGCTACGCCGCAGGTCCGACACGTGGTGGAGGTGCGGCGGATTCGCGGCGCGGGCTTGCGCGGGGGGCGCTTCGAGACACCGCTGCGCTCGAGGGACACCACTGCTGAGGCGGTGTCCCGGCGGGCAGCGCGGCGCCTCGGCGGTGCGGGCGGGCGCGGCGCCGCGGACGGCTCAGCGCTCGAGGCGAGGGGCGGCGGCGAGCAGGCGGCGCGTGTACTCCTCCTGCGGTGCGGCGAGGAGCGACGCGGCCGGCCCCGCCTCGACGATCCGACCCTCGCGCATCACGGCGATGCGATCGCTCATGTGGGCGATCACGCCGAGGTCGTGCGAGATGAGGAGGAGGGCGAGGCCGTGACGGCGCTGCAGGTCGTCGAGCAGGTCGAGGATCTGCGCCTGCACCGACACGTCGAGGGCCGAGACGGGCTCGTCGCAGATCAGCACGTCGGGGCGCGTCGCCAGCGCCCGGGCGATCGAGACGCGCTGGCGCTGACCGCCGGAGAGGGTCCGCGGCGAGCGCCGCTCCAGGGCGGGGTCGAGCCCCACGCTCTCGAGCAGCGCGGGCACGGAGGCTGCGCCGGCGTCGCGGAGGAGGCGGCCGACGCTCCAGCGCGGGTCGAACGAGGAGAGGCTGTCCTGGTAGACGGCGCCGATCCGCGGGCGGCGGGGACGGCGGGAGCGCTCGGTCGCTGCCGACCACGGCTCGCCGAACAGCTCGACGGCGCCCGCGTCCGGACGCCGCAGCGCCAGCACGAGCCGGGCCACCGTGCTCTTGCCCGACCCGGACTCGCCGACGAGCCCCACGGTCTCGCCGCGCCGCAGCCGGAGGTCGACGTCGTCGACCGCGACCCGCACTCCTCCGCCGGGCAGCGGGAAGCGGGCGGCGAGACCGCGGGCCGCGACCACGACCTCGCCGGGGGTCTCGGGCGGGGTCGCCGGTGCGGTCGGGTCGGTGAGCCGGGAGCCGCGCGGGCGCCCGGCGGGGACGGCGGCCACGAGCGCGCGGGCCTCGGGGCTGCGGGGCGCACGCAGCACCTCGGCCGCGGTCCCCTCCTCCACCACGCGGCCGTCGGCCAGCACGAGGATGCGGTCGGCGAGGCCCGCCACCACCGCGAGGTCGTGCGAGACCAGGACGAGCGCCCGGCCGCGCGCCTTCTGCTCGGCGAAGAGCTCGAGCACGCGGGCCTGGACGGTCACGTCGAGCGCGGTGGTCGGCTCGTCGGCGACGAGCAGCGGCGGATCGAGCGCCACGGCCGCCGCGAGGAGGGCGCGCTGGCGGAGCCCGCCGGAGAGGTCGCCCGAGCGCTCCCGCATCCGCTCGGCCGGCTCCGGCATGCCGACGCTCGCCAGGGCCTCGACCGTCCGCTGCACGCGCTCGGCCGCGGGGAGGCGGCCGTGGAGGCGGAGCACGTCGCCGATCTCGCGGCCGATCGGGCGCAGCGGGTCGAGCGAGAGCAGCGCGTCCTGCGGGACGAAGCCGACGGATCCGCCGCGCAGCCGCCGCAACTCCCGCTCGCCCGCTCCGACCACCTCGGTCCCGCCGACGCGGACGCTCCCGGTCACGGCGCCTCCGCTCAGCCCCAGCAGCGCTCGCGCGGTGACGCTCTTGCCCGACCCGGACTCGCCGACGATCGCGACGCACTCCCCCGGCTCCACGCGGAACGAGACCCCGTGCACCACCTCGACTCCGTCGAAGGCGACCCGGAGCCCCTCGACGACGACCGCGCTCACCGCGCACCCCTCAGACGCCCGCCGAGGACCGTCGTCGCGATCGTGGTCAGCACGATCGCCAGTCCCGGGAACACGGTCAGCCACCACGCGCTCGCGAGGTAGGTGCGGCCCGCGGAGAGCATCGCGCCCCACTCCGGCGCGGGCGGCTCGGCGCCCAGGCCCAGGTAGCTGAGAGCCGAGGCCCAGACGATCGCCTGGCCGACGCCGAGGGTCGCCAGCACGGCGAGCGGCCCGAAGGTGTTGGGGAGGACGTGCCGGACGAGGATGCGGACGGGTCCGTGCCCCAGCACGCGCGCCGCCTCGACGTAGCCGGAGTCGCGGATGCCGAGCAGCTGCGTGCGCAGGATGCGGGCGTACCCCGGCGCGGTCGAGAGGCCGACCGCGATGGTGGCGGGGACGACTCCGGGACCCGTGACCACGATCACGAGCAGCGCGAGCAGGAGCGCGGGGAAGGCGAAGAGCACCTCGAGTACGCGGCCGATCACGCCGTCGACGACGCGGCCGCCGAAAGCCGCGACCACCCCGAGCACCGCGCCGAGGACGAGGCCGATCGCGGTGGCGCTGGCGCCGATCAGGAGGGACGCGCCGGCCCCCGCGATGAGGCGGCTGAGGACGTCCCGACCGGACTCGTCGGTGCCGAGCAGGTGCGCGGCACCCGGTGGGGTGAAGGCGTCGCGCGGGGCGACGGCGAGCGGATCGGAGGGGGCGAGCAGCCCGGGCGCGACGGCGGCGAGCAGGAGCAGCACGACGAAGAACGCGGCCAGCACCTCGCCGGCGCGGAGGCGGGAGGGACCCCGGCGGAGCGGGCGGGCGGCGCGCAGTTCGAGCTCGCTCACGCGACCGCCTCCCGCCGGGCCAGCCGCGGGTCGATCACGCGGGTCAGCAGATCGGTGGCGAGCGTCACGACGATGTACGCCAGCGCCGTGACCAGCACGACACCCGTCACCACCGGCACGTCACGGACGGTCACCGCCGCGAGCAGAGTCCGGCCGAGCCCCGGCCTCGCGAAGATCGTCTCGACCACCACGGCCCCGCCGATCAGGTAGCCGAACGCCCAGCCCGAGAGCGAGACCCCTGGCAGCACCGCGTGGCGCAGGGCGTGGCGGGCGCGGACGCCGAACTCGCCCTCGCCGCGCGCCCGAGCGGCGAGCACGAACGGCGACTCCAGCGCGTCGAGGAGGGAGCGGCGCATCACCTGGCCGAGGAAGCCCGCCAGCGGGATCGCGAGGGTGAGCGTCGGCAGCACCAGCCCGGCGGGCGACCCGGTGCTGACCGGGGGCAGCCAGCGCAGCGCGGTCGCGAAGACGGCGATCAGCACGGTCGCCAGCCAGAAGTGCGGGAGCGCGGCCGCCGTGAGCTCGAGGCCGGACCCGACCGCGGCGGCGAGGCGGCCGCCCCGGGTCGACCAGAGGGCGGTCGCGAGCGCGAGGATCCATGCGGCGGTGAGCGCGAGCACGGCGAGCAGGAGGGTGCCGGGCAGCTGCTCGCCGAGGATCTGCGCGACGGGAGTGCGCAGGGAGTAGGAGGTGCCGAGGTCGCCGCGCGCGAGCCTGCCGAGCTGCACCAGGTACTGCACGAGGAGCGGCTGGTCGAGGCCGTACTGCTCCCGCACCGCGGCGAGCGCCTCGGGCGACGCCTGCGAGCCCGGACCGCCGAGGATCGCCTGCGCCGGATCGCCGGGGACGAGGCGGATGAGGACGAAGACGGCGGTCGCGACGGCCCACAGCACCACGAGGGCGCCACCGAGGCGGAGGAGCACGCGACGGATCATGCGGGCGGGCGTCCTCTCTGGTCGGGGCGGTGGAGGGGGGCGTCGTCGAGGTCCGCTCCCTCCGGAGCACGCGATGCGCGACCGACGGCGGCTACTCGACCAGCATGGAGGACGGACCCCTGCTGATCGAGCAGCCCGCGGAGCGGGCGTCTCGAGCTCCGCCCGTCCCGATCGCGGGGTCTCGATGCGCCGCCGCGGCGACTACTCGACCGGCGTGCGTCCGCTCATCGATCGGTGCAGGCGGCTCTCCGGGGCCGGGTCAGACCCAGGCGTCGGCGAACCAGGGGGTCGACACGGTGTCGAGGGCGACGAGGCCCTGGACGGCCGACCGGTGCAGGTAGTGGTTCTGCTGGTCGTAGAGCGGCAGGATCCAGTAGCCCTCGAGGACGATCCGCTGCGCCTGCTCGTACAGGTCGGCGCGGGCGTCCTCGTCGGTCGTGGCGCTCGCCTGCTCGAGCAGCGAGTCGAGCGCGGGGTCGGCGATCTGCGCGTGGTTGGCGAAGTAGCCGCTCGGCGCGGGGGTGATGCCCGAGGAGGAGTAGAGGATCCGCAGAACGTCGGGTCCGACCTTCGTGTACGGGGCGCTCACCAGCTCGTACTCGTTCGACGCGAGGGCGGTGTACCAGCTCGACAGGTCGAGCAGGCTGATCCGCACGTCGAAGCCGAGGGTCTTCGCCGAGGCCTGGATCTGCTCGAACAGCGACTGCTCGGCCGGGATCGACTGGTTGGTGCTGACGGGGAAGCGCAGCGTCAGCGGCGTGCCGTCCTTCTCGCGGATGCCGTCGCCGTCCGAGTCCACCCAGCCGGCCTTCTCGAGCAGGTCCTCGGCGGCGGCCGTCTCGGAGTCGGACCCGGCGTCCTCGAAGAGCGACGGGTCGGAGTACGCGGTCGCCTCGCGGCTGGACAGCGGGGAGTAGGAGCGCTCGGCGGTGCCGAAGAAGAGCGAGTCGATCGCGTCGTTCACGCCGACGCCGCGGACGAACGCCTCGCGGACGGACTCGTCGTCGAACGGCGCCTGGCCGGAGTTGAGCTCGAGGCGGTTGACCGAGCCGGGCCGGGGCGCGTCGAGCTCGACGAGGTCCGTGGCTCCGGTCGCGGCCTTCAGAGTGTCGGGCTGGGCGTTGTCGAGCACGTCGACCTCGCCCGACTGCAGCGCCGCGTAGCGGGTGGCGGAGTCGGGGATGAAGCGCCAGGTGATGCTCGCCAGGTGCGCGGGGCCCTCGTGGCCGTCCCCGGTCGGGCCGGTCGACGCGTCGTAGGCCTCGTTGCGGGTGAGGGTCACGTGGTCCTGCTTGACCCACTCCGAGACGGTGAAGGGGCCGGTGCCGACGGGCGCCTCGCAGTTCGCCTCCTCGCCGCGGGCGATGCCGGCGGGCGACTCGATCGCGGTCCACGGCTGCGCGAGCGATTCGAGCAGCGCACTGTCCGGCGCGGTCAGGGTGAAGCGGGCGACGGTCGGCGAGACCGCGGTGACGGAGGCGACCTTCGCCACGGCGAGGTAGCCGGTGGAGGACTTGGTCGCCGGGTCCTGCAGGTGCGCGATGTTCGCGGCGACCGCCTCCGCGTCGAGGGCGGTGCCGTCGGTGAAGGTCACACCCTCGCGCAGGGTGAAGTCGTAGCTGAGCGCGTCGTCCGAGACGGTCCACGACTCGGCCAGCCACGGCGTGATGGTGCCGTCGGCGTCGCGCGAGACGAGCGACTCGAGCACCTGTGTCGCGAGGAGCGCCTGCGGGTAGTTGCCGCCGACGTGCGGGTCGAGGCAGGTGGGCTCGGCGTCGCCGGACGCGTAGGTCAGCGTCCCGCCGTCGACGGGGGTGCTGGAGGCGTCGGGCGTCTCGGCGGTGCAGCCGCTGAGCAGGAGCGCGGCGGCCGCGACGGCGGCGGGGAGGGCGAGGAGGCGGGAGCGCAGCGGCATGACGTCTTTCGTGGAGGGGTCGGGGGTGCACGCGTTTCTTGGACGCGACCCAGGAAACGCTAGCAGGGCGTGGAGGCGGCGGGCGGGGATCGCTCGGATCCCTGGAGGAGCGCCCGGATCCCGCGCTGGGGAGGGATGAATCGCGCTGGCGGAGATCCCCGGAGCGCCTGTCGGTGGGGATCGGCCTCCGCTCTCCTACTGTCGACGCATGACCTCCGCCGTGCTCGCCCTCCTGTTCGGCTCCGCCGTCGCCCTCGTGGGCCTCGTGCCCTGGGCCGCCCTGCAGTACCGGCGCCGCGGCGTCCTCGGGATCGGCAACGCGGTGCTGGCCTTCGCCGCCGTGGTCTACGCGCTCGCCCTCGTCACCTACACGCTCCTCCCCCTGCCCGACGAGGCGACGGTCGCCGCCGCCTGCCGCACCGGATCGGGTCCGCAGCTGCGCCTGTTCGCCTTCGTCGGGGACATCGCGAAGGAGGGCGGGATCGACGGGCCCCGCGCGCTGCTGACGAACCCCGCGTCCGCGCAGGTGCTCCTCAACGTGGTCTTCTTCGTCCCCCTCGGGATGCTCGTCCGACACCTCGCTCTGCGCGGGCGCCTCGTCGCCGGGCTGATCGGCGGCACCGTCGCCGGCTTCGCCGTCTCGCTCCTCATCGAGGTCACGCAGCTCACGGGCGACTGGTTCCTCTACCCGTGCGCCTACCGGCTCTTCGACGTCGACGACCTGCTGGCCAACACGGCCGGCGCCCTGCTCGGCACCCTCCTCTCCCCTGTGCTCGTCGTCTTCACCCGCCGGACCGAGGGCGCGGTGCCGGAGCGGGCCCGCCCGGTCACGATCCGCCGCCGCGCGTTCGGCATGTTCTGCGACGTGCTCGCGCTGAGCCTCATCACGGGCGCGCTCGTCTCGATCACCGGGGTCGGCCTCGTGCTCGCGGGGGTGGACACGCGCTCGAGCCCCGGGGACGTGGTTCTCGGCGCCCTGCCGTTCGTCGCTCCGCTGCTCCAGCTGGTGATCGTGCTGCGGTCCGGGCGGACCCTCGGCGAGACGGTTGTGCGCCTGCGTCCCGAGCCGCGACCGTTCCTCTGGCAGCGGCTCGTGCGCTGGGCGGCGGGATCGGGCGGCTGGTCGACCCTCCTCGCCGTCGAGGGCGGGTTCTGGTCGCTGCTCGCCTTCGTCCTCGCGGCGGCCGCGCTGATCGGCCTGGTCGCGACGCGGGGCCGCCGGGGGACGGCGAACGCGCTGGCTCGCCTCGACGTCGTGGACGAGCGGGCGGAGGCGCCGTCCGCCGTCCGGAAGACGGACTGAGAGGAGCCTGCCGGACGCCTGGGCCGGCCGGTGGTCAGACCGCCGCGCGGAGCCCCTCGACCAGGTCGTGCTGCGCCTCGCGGCCGGCCCGCGTGGGCACGAGCGGGTACACGTGGACCTGCCCGACGGCCTCGTGGAGCTCGAACGGGACCGCGGCGGCCGCCGCCCGCTCGGCCAGCACATGGGCGTCCGGATTGAGGACGTCCCGCGTGCCGGTGAAGACGGTGAGGGGGCCGAGGCCCGCCAGGTCGCCGAACAGCGGGCTGACCACGGGATCGAGCAGGTCGAGGGCGCCGCGCCAGCTCTCGGCGAGGACGCGACCGCCCGGGGTGCCGAGCCAGGGATCGGTCGGCTGCACCTCGGGGATCCGCGGGTTGCTCCAGGAGAGGTCGAGCGCGGGCGAGACGAGGGTGGTGCGCGGCAGGACCACCCCGTCGTCGCGCAGGGCGAGAGCGGTCGAGAGGGCGATCTGGCCGCCCGCCGAGTCGCCGGCGAGGCAGGTCGCCCCGTGCCGCTCCCGACTCCGCAGCACCAGGGCGCGGACGCCGTCGCGCGCCTCGAGCGCCGTGCCGAAGGGCACGAGCGGGTAGATCGGGAGGGTCACCGCGACGGAGGCCTCGTCGGCGATGCGGGCGGCGAGCCACCAGTGCTGGGGCGCGATCTCGTTCACCCAGCCGCCGCCGTGGACGTAGACGACTCCGCCGCGGATCACCCGCGGGCGGATCGTGTAGACCGGCCAGGAGCCGACCTGCTCCACGTCGACGCGCACGCCGGGCCGGAGGCGGGGCGGCGGTCCGAAGGAGGCGGGACGGAGCGCGCGCTCCCGGATGCGGCGACGGGCTCCCTCCGCGCTGACGAAGGTGCGGTTCGCACGGGCGAGCCGGAGCGCGAGCGGGACGAGGGCATCGGGGACGACGAGCGGCATCGCCCGAGCATCGCGCACCCCGGTGCGCAGCGGCTGGGCGGTGACGGACTGCGCGGCTGCGGACTCCGCGGCGACGGACTCGGCAGCCGCCGACACGGCAGCCGCGGACTCCGCTGCCGATCCGCGGAGGGCGGAGGACGCAGCGCGGGCTCCGCGGACGGAGCGCCGGAACCCGCGGACGCAGCGTCGGAGACCGCGGTCGACGCCCGGGCACCCCGCGGACAGCACGACGGCCCGGCCCGTGGAGGGAGCCGGGCCGGGGCCGCCGGTCAGCGTGGTGCCTGCACGCCCGCGGAGCGCGGGTCGGAAGCGACCTCGCTGTCGCCGTGCGCTGCGGGTCAGCGGCGCCCGGCGGAGCGGCCGGCGAAGCGGGTGTAGACGAGCAGGACGATGATCGCTCCGATGATCGAGCCGATGATGCCGGCGGGCTGGAAGAAGCCGTCCATCGGGTCGTGCTGGAAGATCAGGAAGCCGAGGAAGCCGCCGACGAACGAGCCGACGATGCCGAGCACGATGGTCATGCCGATGCTGATGCTCTGCTTCCCGGGGACGATGAGCCGGGCCAGCGCTCCTGCGATGAGTCCGACGACGATGAGGCTGATGATGAGACCGAGCATGGCGGTCGTCCTTCCGTTGTGCGGGCGGGGGCCCGCTGATCGGTTCCGCGGTTGCGGGACCGGTGGCTACGCAACCACCCCGGAGGAGGCCTCGGTACACCCCTGGGGGTGTGCTCGCCCCGACGAGCCGTGCGGTAGCGTCCGACCATGACCCGCCGCGCGCCCCTCACCGTCGCGCTCGTCGACGACTACGACGTCGTCCTCACGGGCCTCGCGCACATGTTCGACCACTACCGCGATCGGGTGGTCGTCGCCGAGATCGACGCGAACGCCTCCCTCTCCGATCGGATCGACGTCGTCCTCTACGACTCGTTCGCCCAGCCGGAGTCGGACCACCACGAGATCGCGGAGCTGGTGCGCAACGAGCGGGCCGAGCACGTGGTCGTCTACACCTGGAACTTCGCGCCGACGCTCATCGCGGACGCCCTCGAGCAGGGCGTCCACGGCTACCTCTCCAAGACCCTGCCGGCGCGGGAGCTGGTGGCCGCGCTCGAGCGGGTGGCGGCGGGCGAGGTCGTCGTCAGCGATCCTCCGCGGCGGGCGGGCAGCGCACCGGGCCTCGACTGGCCTGGCCGCCACGAGGGCATCACCGACCGGGAGTCGGAGATCCTCGCGCTCATCACGCAGGGCAAGAGCAACGCCGACGTCGCCGCGCTCACCTACCTCAGCCCCAACACGGTGAAGTCCTACATCCGCAGCGTCTACGGCAAGATCGGCGCGACCAGCCGCACGCAGGCCGTCCTCTGGGGCGTCGACCACGGCTTCACCCCCGACCACCACCGCATCGACCACTGGCTCGGCGGCCCCTGACCCGCGCCCGCGGGACGCCGCTCCGGTACGCGACCCGCCGACGGACGCGCACCCGGGAGGCGTCTCGCGGGAGGGGACGGGGGCGCACGCACCGCTACGGTGTGGCCATGCCCCTCGACCGCGCGCCGACCATCCGCGACGTCGCGGTGCGGGCCGGAGTGTCCTACCAGACGGTCTCGCGCGTGCTCAACGACAGCCCCCAGCTGCGGCCGCGCACCCGGGAGCGCGTGCTCGCCGCGATCGAGGACCTCGGCTTCCGCCCCAGCGCCGCCGCCCGCGCCCTGGCGACGAGCCGCTCCGGCCTGATCGGGATCCTCGCCGCCGAGAGCCACAGCTTCTACGGCACCGCCACCGCGATGGCCGCGATCGAGCAGGCGGCGCGCGACGCGGGCTACCGGGTCCCGGTCGTGAACGCGGCGCCGGACGCGGAGTCGCTGGCCGACGGTCTCGCCCACCTGCAGCGGGAGTCGGTGGAGGCGATCGTGGTCCTCGCCCCGCAGGAGCGCGCGCTGGAGGCGATCAAGAGCCTCGCGATCGGCGTCCCCTCGGTGACGCTCGGCGCGACGGACCGCGGCGCCGACTCCCTGCTCCTCGTCGACCAGGCGGCCGGAGCACGACTGGCCACCGAGCACCTCGTCGGCCTCGGCCACACCCGCATCGCGCACCTCGCCGGTCCGCAGCACTGGGTGGAGGCGCAGGCGCGGCTCGAGGGCTTCGGCGCCGGGATGAGCGCGGCCGGCCTCGACCCCGTCGCCGTCGTGGAGGGCGACTGGAGCGCCGAGTCCGGCTACCGCGCCGGCCTCCGCCTCCTCGACTCCTCGCCCCGGCCGACCGCGGTGTTCGCCGGCAACGACCAGATGGCCCTCGGACTCCTGCACGCCTGCACCGAGCGGGGACTGCGCGTGCCCGAGGACCTCAGCGTCGTCGGCTTCGACGACGTCCCCGAGGCGGCGCACTACCAGCCGCCGCTGACCACCATCCGCCAGGACTTCGCGGAAGTCGGCCGCCGCACGATCGGCGTCGTGCTCGCGGAGCTGCGCGGCGAGGAGCCCGCCGTCGACTGCCCGGTGCCGCCGGTGCTGGTGGAGCGGGCGTCGACGGCTCAGGCCTGAGCAGCACCGGCCCCCGCCTCACCCCGCGTGCGGCAGCAGCACCTCCACGCGCCCCTCGCGCACCCGCGTCTGGAACCGCGGCTGCGGCGAGGTGGCCGGCCCCCGCAGCACCTCGCCGGTCTCGAGCGAGAAGGCGCTGCCGTGCCACGGGCAGGCGACGCACGCCTCCCCCGAGCCGTCCGCCGAGACCTCGCCCTCGTCGAGCGGGCCCGAGAGGTGGCTGCAGACGTTCGAGAGCACGTCGATCCGCTCGCCCCGCCGGAAGGCGAGCAGGGGGAGGCCCGCGACCTCCCTCCTCACCGGCGTGCGCTCGGGCAGGTCCGCCAGGGCGCCGAGCTCCTGCCAGCCCGAGGGGAAGCGGTGCGGCACGTCCTCCGCGTGGTTCGCCCCCGCCGCCTGCCGGTAGCTGAGGTGGCCGCCCAGGTAGCCGCCGCCTGAGACGACGGCGAGTCCGAGCATCCCGAGCACCTTCCCGCTCGTGGTGCGCCCGCGGCGGCGCTGCACCCACGACGCGGCGTAGAGGCCCGTCGCGACCACGTTGGCCGCCGAGTGCACCAGCCCGACGCGGGTCTGCTGCTCGTGCAGCTCCGACCAGTCGGTGAAGCCGGAGGCGGCGGTCGGCAGGACGCTGATCACGCCGACGCCGACGAGGGTCCGCGCCGCCCGCTGGTTCCCCGGCAGCAGGTCGAGCACCGCCGCCGACACCCAGGCGCCGGTGGGTACGAGGACGAGCAGCGGATGGACGGGGTGGCCGAACGGGACGCCGTGCAGCACGTCCCGCACCGGCTGCGGCCGGACCACCGCGTTCACGGCCCGCTTCACCCGGCCGACGAGCGGATCGAGGGCGGCGGCGTTCTCGAGGCGGGTGACGAGTCTGACGAGTCTGATCTCACGCATGCCTCATGCGACCAAGCGGGCGGCCCCGGCGGAAGGGGCTTGCGGCGGAGGAGGAGCAGTCGGACCCCGTCGGGCGGCCCCTCGCTTGCCGACCCCGAGCCGTTTCGCCTACGCTGACCCGGGGCTTTGTGAACGGTCACATCGCCCGAGCGAGGAGCATGATGGACCAGCGCAGGCCCACCCCCGCCGACGTGATCACGAGCGGCGCCACCGCCCTCGGCATCGAGCTCGGCTCCACCCGGATCAAGGCGTGCCTGGTCGACGCGGCCGACCCGTCCGTGGTCCTCGCCGTCGGCAGCCACGAGTGGGAGAACCAGTTCGTCGACCGCCGCTGGACCTACTCCCTCGACGCCGTCCACGCGGGCCTCCAGGCCGCCTACGCGGACCTCGTCGCCGACGCCTCGTCGCGCCACGGCGTGCAGCTCTCCTCCGTCGGGGCGCTCGGCGTCTCGGCGATGATGCACGGCTACCTCCCCTTCGATGCGGACGGCGGGCTGCTCGTCCCCTTCCGCACCTGGCGCAACACCAGCACCGGGCCCGCGTCGGCCGAGCTCACCGAGCTGTTCGGCGCCAACATCCCGCTGCGCTGGTCGCTCGCGCACCTGCACCAGGCGGTCCTCGACTCCGAGCCGCACGTCGAGCGGATCGACTTCCTCACCACCCTCGCCGGCTACGTGCACTGGCGCCTCACCGGCGAGAAGGTCCTCGGAGTCGGCGACGCCTCCGGCATGGTCCCGACCGACCCGGCGACCCGCGACTACGACCAGCGCGTCGTCGACCTCTACGACGAGCGCGCGGCCGGCGCCGTGAAGCCCCTGCGCGAGCTGCTGCCCGCCGTGCTCCCCGCGGGCGCCGACGCCGGCTCGCTCACCGCCGAGGGCGCGCTCCTGCTCGACCCCACCGGCTCCCTCCGGCCCGGCGCCCCGGCCTGCCCGCCCGAGGGCGACGCCGGCACCGGCATGGTGGCGACCAACTCCGTCGCCCCGCGCACCGGCAACGTCAGCGCCGGCACCAGCATCTTCGCCATGGTCGTCCTCGAGGGCCCGCTGGAGAGCGTGCACCACGAGCTCGACCTCGTCGCGACCCCCGCCGGCGACCTCGTCGCGATGGTCCACTGCAACAACGGAGCCAGCGAGCTCGCCGGCTGGGTCGGCCTGTTCTCGCGGTTCGCCGCCGCGTCCGGCGGACCCTCCGACAGCGACGCCGTCTACGGCACCCTCTTCGCCGAGGCGCTCGAGGGCGAGGCGGACGCGGGCGGACTGCTCGCCTACAACCACCTCGCGGGCGAGCCGATCGCCGGGCTCGTCGAGGGCCGCCCGCTCGTCGTGCGCACCCCCGACTCGCGCCTCACGCTCGCCAACTTCATGCGCGCGCAGCTCTACGGCGTGTTCGGCACGCTGGCGCTGGGCATGCGCGTCCTCGCGGGCGAGGGCGTCCGGATCGACGAGATGTTCGCGCACGGAGGCATGTTCCGCACCGCCGGAGTCGCCCAGCGCTTCCTCGCCGGCGCGCTCGACGCCCCCGTCTCGGTCGCCGCGACCGCCTCCGAGGGCGGCCCGTGGGGCATGGCGGTGCTCGCCGCCTACCGCCTGCAGAGCGGAGTCGCGCTCGACGCGTACCTCACCGATCAGGTCTTCGGCGACTCCGGCTTCGAGACCGTCGCCCCCGACGCGGACGACGTCGCCGGCTTCTCCGCCTACCTCGAGCGCTACCGCGCCGGCCTCGCCGTCGAGCAGACCGCCGTCGAGACCCTCACCGACCCGCAGAACCAGGGAGCCACCGCATGACCACCCAGACCCCCGCCGTCGAGGAGGCGATCGCCCGCGTCCGCGAGGACGTCGCGCGGCTGCACTCCGAGCTCGTCCGCTACGGCCTCGTCATCTGGACCGGCGGCAACATCTCGGGCCGCGTGCCCGGCGCCGACCTCTTCGTGATCAAGCCCAGCGGCGTCTCCTACGACGACCTCGCGCCCGAGAACATGATCCTCTGCGACCTCGACGGGAACGTCGTCCCCGGCACCCCCGGCAGCGACCGCAGCCCCTCCAGCGACACCGCGGCCCACGCCTACGTGTACCGCGAGATGCCCGAGGTCGGCGGAGTCGTGCACACGCACTCCACCTACGCGACCGCGTGGGCGGCCCGCGCCGAGTCGATCCCCTGCGTCATCACCGCTATGGCCGACGAGTTCGGCGGGGAGATCCCCATCGGCCCGTTCGCGATCATCGGCGACGACTCCATCGGCCGCGGCATCGTCGCGACCCTCAGCGGCCACCGCTCGCGCGCGGTCCTGATGCAGAACCACGGCGTCTTCACCATCGGCAAGGACGCGAAGGACGCCGTCAAGGCGGCCGTCATGGCCGAGGACGTCGCCCGCACCGTGCACCTCGCGCGCCAGGGCGGCGAGCTCGTCCCCATCCCGCAGGAGTCGATCGACGCCCTGTTCGACCGCTACCAGAACGTCTACGGACAGAACCCCACCGGAGCCATCGCATGAGCGTGTACCAGAGCATCATCCCCGACCTCGCCACCCGCACCGTCTGGTTCCTGACCGGCAGCCAGGACCTCTACGGCGAGGACACCCTCCGCCAGGTCGCCGAGCAGTCGCAGGCCGTCGTCGCGCAGCTGAACGAGGCGAGCGCGATCCCCGTGACCGTCGAGTGGAAGCCGGTGCTGAAGAGCTCCGACGCCATCCGCCGCACCATGATCGAGGCGAACTCCGACGACTCCGTGGTGGGCGTCATCACCTGGATGCACACCTTCAGCCCCTCGAAGATGTGGATCCACGGCTTCGACGCGCTCGCCAAGCCGCTGCTGCACTTCCACACCCAGGCGAACGTCGCCCTGCCGTGGCAGGACATCGACTTCGACTTCATGAACCTCAACCAGGCCGCGCACGGCGACCGCGAGCACGGCTACATCCTCAGCCGGATGAGCGTGCCCCGGAAGACCGTCGTCGGCCACGCGAGCGACGCTCGCGTCACCGAGGCCATCGGCACCTGGTCGCGCGCGGCCGCAGGCTGGTCCGCCTCGCAGAGCATGAAGGTCGCCCGCTTCGGCGACAACATGCGCAACGTCGCCGTCACCGAGGGCGACAAGACCGAGGCCGAGATCCGCCTCGGCGTCAGCGTCAACACCTGGGGCGTGAACGAGCTCGTCGAGCGCGTCGACGCCGCCACCTCCGAGCAGATCGACGCCCTCGTCGCGGAGTACCTCGAGAGCTACGATGTGGTCCCCGAGCTGCTCCCCGGCGGCGAGCGCCACGAGTCGCTCCGCTACGGCGCCGCGGTCGAGATCGGCCTGCGCTCGTTCCTGGAGGAGGGCGGCTTCGAGGCGTTCACCGACAGCTTCGAGGACCTCGGCGGGCTCCGCCAGCTCCCCGGACTCGCCGTGCAGCGCCTCATGGCCGACGGCTACGGCTTCGGCGGAGAGGGCGACTGGAAGACGGCCGTCCTCATCCGGATCGCCGCCGTCATGGGCGCCGGCCTCCCCGGCGGCACCAGCCTGATGGAGGACTACACCTACGACATGACGCCCGGCGAGGAGCTCATCCTCGGCGCGCACATGCTCGAGGTCTCGCCGTCCCTGTCGTCGAAGCGCGCCTCGCTCGAGATCCACCCGCTGGGCATCGGCGGCCGCGAGGACCCGGTGCGCCTGGTCTTCACCGCCGACGCCGGCCCCGCCGTGGTGGTCGCCCTGAGCGACGTCCGCGAGCGCTTCCGCCTGGTCGCGAACAAGGTCCAGAACGTCGAGCCGCCCCAGACGCTCCCGCACCTGCCCGTCGGCCGCGCCGTCTGGCAGCCCGCCCCGGACTTCGGCACCAGCGCCGCCGCCTGGATCACCGCCGGTGCCGCGCACCACACGGTCATGACGACGCAGATCGGCCTGGAGGCGTGGGAGGACTTCGCCCGCATCGCCGGCGTCGAGCTCCTGGTGATCGACGAGTCGACCACCCTCCGCGGCTTCGAGTCCGACATCCGCTCGAACGCGGCGTACTACCGCCTCTCCCAGGGCCTGTAGATCCTGCGAGGCCGGACGGCCGGCTCCCTGCGGGGGGTCGGCCGTCCGTCGTTCCCGGCACGCCGCCGGGTCGGGGCGGGGGCCCGCCGCCGAGACCGACCTGGATCGCGTCCGCGATCGAGGGCGGATCGTCCTCTCCGGCCCGTTCGGCGCCCGCTGCAGCGTCCCGGCCCCGGTTGCGGACGCGCTCGCAGCACGACGGAGGCCGGGAGGCCCGGACGGCCCTCGCGGGCAGTCGGTCCTTCCGGCCTCCGGGATGCAGGCGTGCGGCGGGCGGTCAGTCGCGCGAGGTCGAGAACGCCGCGTCGAAGGCGTCGGCCGGCGGCGTGATCGCGTTGAGCTTCCGCACGAAGGCCAGGGCCTCGGGGGCGCCGTCGAGGCGGTCCATGCCGGCGTCCTCCCACTCGACGCTGGTCGGGCCGGTGTAGCCGATCGCGTTGAGCGCGCGGAACACCGGCTCCCACGGAACGGCGCCGTGCCCGGTCGAGACGAAGGTCCACCCGCGGCGCGGGTTCGCCCACGGCAGGTGCGAGCCGAGGACGCCGTTGCGGCCGTCGAGGTTGGTGACCGACTCCTTCACGTGCACGTGGAAGATGTGGTCGGCGAAGTCGAGCACGAACGCGACGCTGTCGAGCTGCTGCCAGACGAAGTGCGACGGGTCGAAGTTGAAGCCGAACGAGGCGCGGTGGCCGATCGCCTCGAGGGTGCGCTTGGCGGTCCAGTAGTCGTAGGCGATCTCGCTCGGGTGCACCTCGAGCGCGTAGCGGACGCCGACCTCCTCGAAGACGTCGAGGATCGGGTTCCAGCGGTCGGCGAAGTCCTGGTAGCCGGCGGCGATCCACTCGTCGGAGGCGGGCGGGAACATGGCCACGCCCTTCCAGATCGACGAGCCGGAGAAGCCGTTGACCTGCGTCACGCCGAGCGCGGCGGCGAAGCGGGCGGTGTCCTTGAGGTCCTGGGCGGCGCGCTGCCGGACGCCCTCGGGGTCGCCGTCGCCCCAGACGCGGTCGCTGAGGATGTCGCGATGGCGCTCGTCGATCGGGTCGTCGCAGACCGCCTGGCCGGTGAGGTGGTTCGAGATCGCGAACACCTGGAGGCCGTTGCGCTCGAGGATGTCCTTCCGGCTCTGCACGTACTCCGCGTCGTCCCAGCGCGCCACGTCGATGTGGTCGCCCCAGCAGGCGATCTCGAGGCCGTCGTAGCCCCACTCCCCCGCGAGGCGCGCCACCTCCTCGAAGGGGAGGTCCGCCCACTGGCCGGTGAAGAGGGTGATCGGTCGCGTCATCGCGGATTCCTAACTCTCGACTCCCGCGCGCCGTCGCACCGGGAGAGGTAATTTGAGGGTTCACGCAACATATCAGGCACTCCCGCGAGCCCGAAAGGAACCGATCATCGCCCCGATCGCCGGCGCACTGTCGCGCACGCCCACCCTCGTCACCGCCACTGCGGCCCCGACCTGGGAGGAGGGCCTGATCGTCGGCAGCGGCCGCGTCGGCGCCGTGGTGCACGGCCCGGCCGACTCCCTGACCGTCCCGCTCGCCCACGAGCGCTGGTTCCTCCCCGTCAATCCGCGCCCGGACGCGCCCGACCTCGCCGGCGTCCGCGACGAGCTGCGCGGCGCCCTGCTGGCCGGCGACTCCGACACCGCCACCGCCCTGCTCGCCCGCGCCGCCCGCGACAGCGGCTACGACGGCGGCCTGATCTGGACCGACCCGCTCGGCCTCTGCGCGACCGTCACGCTGCGCACCCCCGGCGGCGTCGCCTCCGCGGTCCGCCTGATCGATCCGCTCGGCGGCGAGGCCGCGGTGGAGTGGACCGACGAGGACGGCGGCCGCCACGCCGTGCGCCTGCTCGCCCCGCACGGCGGCGAGGGCGTCCGGCTGGCGCTGGAGTCCTCCGCGGACACCGTCGTCACCGTCGAGCTCGCGCTCGGGGCCGGCGAGGCGACCTCCTTCGACACCGGCGTGCCCGACGCCTCGGCCGTGGTCTCGTCGCACGTCGAGGGCGGCGCCTCCGCGGTGCTCACGGCCGAGGCGGGCGAGGGCCCGACCGCGATCCGCGCCGTGACGCGGGCGACGAGCGGAGCGACGTGGCGCGTGGCCGGGGGCGCCGCCGTCTCGGACGTGGAGATCTCCGCGGGGGTCGCCCGCGTGCTCCGGCTGGACGTCGCGATCGGCGCGGCTCCCGACGCCTCCGCCGACCTCTCCTGGGAGGAGCTGCGCGACGCCCAGCGCCAGGGGCACGGCCGGCTGGTCGGCGCCTCCGTGCTGGATCTCGACGGCGCCTCCGACGCCGAGCTGACCGAGGACCTGTGGGACGCCGCCCGCTCCGGAGACGCGGGCGCCCGTCGCCGCGTGGTCGAGCTGGCCTGGCTGAGCGGCCGGGCCAACATCGTCGCGTCGACCGGCGAGCTGCCGCCGACGCTGCAGGGCGTCTGGCAGGGCACCTGGCGGCCGGCCTGGTCGGCCGACTACACACTGAACGGCAACGTGCAGAACGGCGCGATGGCCGGGATGATCCCGACCGGCACGCCCGAGCTGGCGCTGTCGATCCTGGAGCTGGTGCTGCCGCACCTCGACGACTACCGCGACAACGCGCGCCTCGTCTACGGGTCCGAGGGGATGCTCCTGCCGTCGCGGATGTCGACCCACGGCCGCGCCGACCACTTCGCGGCGAGCTACCCGCACCTCTTCTGGACGGGCTGCGGCGGCTGGGTGCTGCGCCTGGCCGCCGACGCCGTCGCGGCCACGGGAGACCGCGGCATCGTCGACGACCGGCTGTGGGAGCTGGCCGAGGGCGTGCTGCGCTTCGCCGAGACCGGGACGACCGTGGTCGACGGGGTGCGCCGGATCGTCCCCTCCTACTCCCCCGAGAACACACCGGGTGGTGCGCGCTCGCCGATAGCGGTCGATGCGACGATCGACGTCGCCGTGCTGCGGGACGCCGCGCGGGCGACGGCGCTGCTCGGCCGGGCCCGCGGCGACGACTCGCTCGATGAGCGCTGGGCGCGGGTGGTGGCGGAGCTGCCGGAGTACCGGGTCGCCGAGGACGGCACGCTGGCGGAGTGGATCGACCCTCGGTTCGCGGAGGAGATCGCGCACCGGCACGCGTCGCAGCTGTACCCGCTCTGGTACGCGGGCGACGCTGCCTTCGAGGGCCCCGGCGCCTCCGCGGTGCGGCTGCGGGCCGCCGCGGCGGCGACGGTGGCGGCGAAGATCGCGTGGCGGGCCGAGGCGCCGACCGCTCCTCCCGGGCGGATGGAGATGGCGTTCGGGCTGGTGCAGGTGGGCGTCGCGGCGGCGGCGCTGGGTGACGGGGACGCGGCGCTGACCTGCGCGGAGTGGCTCGCGGTCGAGCACTGGTCACCGACGCTGACGACCCGGCACGACGCGGGGCGGATCTTCAACCTCGACGCCAGCGGCGGACTGCCGGGGCTCGTGTCGGCGATGCTGCTGGGATCGGATGACGAGACGCTGACGGTGCTGCCGGCACTGCCGTCCGCGTGGGCGCGGGGTGCCGTGACGGGGCTGCACGCGCGCGGCGGGGTGGTCGTGGACCGGCTGGAGTGGTCGCCGGGACGGGCGTCGCTGTGGGTGCGGCGGGTGCCGAGCGCGGAGTGGCTGGCACCGGCGGGCGGGACGCGGGTGCGCACGCTGCGCGACGCAGTGCTGCGGGTCGACGGGCGCGAGGTGTCGGGCGGGCTGGAGCTCGGTGCGGAGGCGGTGCGCGTGGACGTGGAGTGGCGCGGCTGAGGGCACTGCGGAGGGTACGGCTGCAGCACGCGGAACGGGCTCCGGTCCGCCGACGGAGGCGGAGCAGCGCACCGGGTGTCGTCCCGGCTGGCCGCCGGACCCGCCGTGTGGCTGCGTCGACGAGAGGACGAGACGCGAGCCGGATGCGGTGGGTGGGGTCAGCTCCGCGAGTGCCCGTAGCGGTCGTAGACGCGGTTGCGGGCCGCCCGCTCGGCGGCGGGCAGGCGCTGCGCGTCGGCGATCTCGTAGACGCCGAAGGTGTCGCGCAGGCGCGAGGCCGGGTCGACCTCGACGAAGGTGCACCAGGGCAGCCAGTGGTGGTGGCTGCGCAGGGTCTGGGTCGCGAAGTCGCCGCTCTCGTGGCCGAGGCCGGGCATCGCGTAGCCGATGCTGCCGTCGACGTCGGTCGACTGGCGGGTGTTGCGGTGCAGGAACTCGGCGAAATCGAGGTAGTGCTCGTCGCCCGTGATCAGGTGCAGTCGGTAGTAGCTGTACGAGCAGGCCGCCATGTAGACGTCGGCGCCGCCGCCGAGGGTGATGATGCTCTGTCCGCTGATCGAGTACCGGTTGAAGGGATGCGCCCAGGGCGCGCGGACCGGGAAGGACCACGCGTAGGTCCAGGTCTCCGTGTAGTCGGCGGCGCGGACGGCGCCCTCCAGCCAGCGCGGCTCCTCCGTCAGGTCGTACAGCGCGAGGAAGCCGAACAGCCCGTAGATGCCTGCCTCCTTGTCCTGGATGTCGGCGTTGTCGCAGGTGCCGCCGCGGTACTCCAGCGTGCGGTGGATGTTCGCGAACGACCACTCGCCGGCGCGCACGGCGGACGCGAGGTAGCGCCCCTCCCCCGTCACGAGGTGCAGCTGCACGAGGAAGCGGATCACGCTCGGGGTGTTCGAGCGCGAGTCCATCCGCACCGAGCCGTCGGCGTTGTAGGCGCGGTGGAAGCTGCCGTCGGCGTCCTGCACCTCGAGCAGCCAGTCGGCGGTCCGCCGGCAGAACTCGAGCCAGAGCGGGCGCTCGTCGCCGAGGTCGCGCAGGTGCAGGTAGGCGTCGAGGATCGCCTCGACGCCGTCGGCGAGCATCCGCAGGTAGTGCGGGTACGGCTCGAAGCCGCCGAGCGAGGGGTTGAAGCACATCCGCGGCGGGCCCGACTCGGGCAGCGCGGTCCGCGCCCAGAAGTCGACGATGCCGACGCCCTGCTCGAACGCCTCCGGCACGCCCTCGCGGTCGCCGTAGCGCAGCAGCTGGTAGCCGATGCCGGGCTGCTGCCCGACGAAGCCGAACTGGAAGGAGACGCTCGAGACGTCGAGGTCCGGCAGCTGGCAGGCGAACGGCAGGCCCCAGGAGTCGCCGTAGCGGCGGGTGAGGCGCTGGAGGATCGCCATGCCGTGGTGGAAGTGCCGCTCGTTGTCGACCTCGAACAGGTCGTCGCGGAGCCGGGCGTAGGTGCTGCGCCAGGTGGCGCGCATCATCGTCGCGAAGTCGTCGTACCGACCGAGGTCGACCGCGACGGCGTAGCGCTGGCGGAAGCCGACCTCGACCGGGTGGTTCACCCGCTGCAGGGCCTTCGGGGCGGCGTCGTAGTCGAGGCCGGAGTAGGGGTTGTCGATCGGGCGCTCGCCGTCGACGCCCGGGTGGACGTAGTCGATCGACAGGCCCGCGGGCGGCACGTCGAGCGGGGTCCGCACGCCGAAGCCGTAGTAGAGGTAGTTCAGCGTCGTGCCCTGCGGGCGGCTCAGGCCGATCGAGCCGACGGTGCACTCCGGGTCGGTGAAGTTCTCCGAGCGGACCACGTCCAGGCGCGGCAGCGTCGCGTCGGCCGCCCAGCGCGAGAGCGCCACGGTCTCGCCGGTCGCGAGGCTCTGCGCGGCGAACAGCGGCAGCGCGTAGTGCGTCTCGGTGCGCCAGAAGTACTCGCTGCCGGGGTCGCGGCCCATCGCGTCGGCGGGCCCGAAGGCGTTGTCGCGGTACCAGGCGCCGGGGGCGAAGCACTCGTAGTCGCGGAGGTCGTCGGACCCGGTCAGCCCGAGCGAGACGGCGGTGGAGAAGCCGAGGTCGCCGCCGGCCGCCAGCACCTCGACGTCGCGGTGCACGGAGAAGCCGTCGCCCGCGACGCGCCAGACGTCGGTGACGGCGAAGGCCGACCCGGAGCGGACGGTGATCGTCCCGCTCGCGGTGATCGCCCCCTCCGACAGCGAGACGTCGTCGTAGGGCGCGCCGGAGTACTCGCTGATCGCGGCGACGGTCTTGACCGTGACGCGCAGGGGCCGGTCGTTCGCGTAGAGGACGCGCTCGCCCTTGAGCACCTCGAGGCCGCCCGCCTCGACGCGGAGGGTGTAGTCGCCGGAGCGCAGTTCCACGGTGGTTCCTTCCCGGAGGGTCATCTCAGCTCTTCTCGTCGTGCGCGCGGGGGCCGGCCGATGGGGCGGCCCCCGCCCGCTCGTCCTCGATCCGCTGCGCCCCGGGATCGAAGCGCCGCGAGCCCGGCCGGAACAGCAGCGCCACGCCGCCCTCGACCAGGCCCGCGAGCAGCAGCAGGATCGCGAACGGGATCAGCGAGATCTCGGCCCACGCGCCCATCACCGGCATCACCAGTCCGGCCGCCGTGAAGCTGACCGTGCCGAGGATCGCCGTGACGCTGCCCGCCTCGCTCGACGGGCCCTGCAGCGAGAGGTACTGCACCGGGGCGAAGCCGAGCGAGCGGCCGGCCAGCGCGAACGTCAGCGCGCCGACGACGACGAGCAGCGGCTGCGTGCCGGTGAGCGCGAGCACCGCGACCACGACGGCGCCGAGCGCCGTGACGATCGCCGAGGCGAACATCGCGAACCGGGGTCCGAACCGCGGCACGATCACCCGTCCCGTCGTCTGCCCGACCGCGATCGTCACGAGCGAGGTGACCAGGAACAGCAGCCCGTACAGGTCGGGCCCGACCGCGTAGACGTTCGTGTAGAGGAAGGGAGCGGTCGCGAGATACGCGAAGCCGACCGACCAGCCCGCGGCCGAGGCGGCGGCGAGCGCCAGCACGCGCGGCCGGCGGAGCATCCCGAAGGAGTTGCGCAGCGACGGGCCGAGCCCGCCCTGGTGCCGCCGCTCGCGGGGCAGCGTCTCGGGCAGCACCAGGAGCGCGATCACGGTCGCGAGCGCTCCCCAGGCGGCGACCGCGAGGAAGGAGCCGCGCCAGTCGATCACCTTGGTCAGCTGCGCGCCGACGGAGGGCACCAGGATCGGGAAGACCGAGACGATCACGGCGAGGTTCGCGAGCATCGTGACGAGCCGCTTGCCGCTGTAGAGGTCGCGGACGATGGCGGTGACGACGACGCCCGCGGCGGTGCAGGCGGCGCCCTGGACGAAGCGGGCCGAGAGCAGCACGGCGGTGTCGGAGGTCATCGCCGCGACGAGGCTCGCCGCGATGTGCAGCGCCGCCGAGACGCCGAGCGGCCACTTGCGGCCGACCGCGTCGCTGAGCGGTCCTGAGACGAGCTGGCCGGCCGCGAAGCCGAAGGTGGCGCCGGTGACGACCAGCTGGGCGGTCGCCACCGAGACGCCGAGATCGTCCTGCAGCGTCGGCAGGAACGGCAGCACCAGGTCGATGGTGAGCGGCCCGAAGCCGACGAGCATCGCGAAGATCGGCAGCAGGAGGCGGCCGCGGGGCATCGCTTGGACGGCGGGGGAGGCGGTGGAGGCGGTCATGAGCGCGGAGCGCAGGTCACGGAGGGGATCCTGTCCATCAGCTCCCGGCCGAGACCGGGAAGTAGAGCGAGAAGGGTTCGTCGACGACCTCGTGCAGAGGCCGGAAGCGGACGGCGGCGGGCTGGCCGACGGCGCGGTATCCGCGCAGCCACTGGGTCCACTGCCGCTCGTTGTCGGGGGCGAGCAGGGCGGGGGCGTCCTCGAGGCGCCCCCGCAGCGCGATCTCGCGGTCGACGAGGCCGGCCAGCACGATCGGGCCCTCGACGAAGGCGACCGTGCCCGGCTCGTCCGGGATCGGCACGGCGCGGATCTCGGTGCCGAAGGCGAGGTCGACGCTCGTGCGGCCGCCGGGGTGCTCGATCAGGAGCGCGCCGTCGCCCGCGACCCCCGGCTCGCCGACGGTCCACTCCGGCACCCGCAGCCGCACGTGCAGCGCGACCCCCTCCTCCGAGACGATCTCGACCCGGATCCGCGAGGCGGTGGGGCGGTGCACGTCGCCCGCGGCACCCGCGTTGGCGTCCGGGCCGACGTAGCCGGCGGTGTCGAGCACCTCGACCCGCACCGCCGCGTCGCCGGCGGCGGTCGGCAGGCGCAGGCTCGCGTCGACGTGCTGCGCGATCGTCAGCTCGGCGTCGCCGCCGCGGTAGAAGACGAGCCCGGAGTGGCGCGTGTGCGCCTGCACCAGCGTGCCGTGGCAGCACCAGAAGTCCTCGGTCGGGCTGCCCCAGTCCTTGCGGGCGCCGCCCTCGAGCGGCAGGAAGTAGGCGACCATCCCGGTCCGCGGGTTCTGCTGGGCGAGGAGGCCGTTCCAGAGGTTCCGCTCGATGTAGTCGGCGTAGGCGAGGTCGCCGGTCCAGCGCAGCAGCACGTCGGCCAGCCGGATCATGTTGTAGACGACGCAGTGCTCCTGCGTCTTCTCGCCGCGGCGAGCGGCGAACGCGAAGGGCGGCGTCCAGATCTCGCCGGAGGTCTGACCGCCCGTGCAGAAGGTGCCGCGGAGGGTGACCGCCTGCTCCCAGTAGGCCTCGACGATCCTCCGCCAGCGCTCGTCGCCGGTGACCTCGTAGGCGCGGGCGGCGCCGAGCACCTCGGGGATCGTGGTGTTGGCGTGCATGTTGGTCAGCACGTCGCGGCCCTCGAGCAGGCCCTCGAAGAGGGAGCGGCGGTCGTAGCGGCCCAGCAGCTCGGTGTAGACGGGGTCGCCGGTGATCGCGAGGAGGTCGGCCCAGACCTCGAGCATGCCGCCGGTCTCGACCTCGAGGATCTCCTGGAACGCGGCGTCGTCGAATCCGCGGACCCACTCCAGCAGCGGGACCGTGGCGGCCCGCGCCATCCGCAGCGCCCGCTCGTCGCCGAGGTCGAGGTGCAGGTCGACGAGGCCCATCAGCAGCTTGTGCATCGCGTACTGCGGCGCCCAGCTGGGGCGGCCGGTCGCGAGGCGGTCGAGGTAGCCGCGCGGGATCGCCCAGATCCAGCCGCCGCCGTTCTCCTCCTGGCAGCGCTCGAGTCCGTCGAGCACGGAGTCGATCCGGACCCGGAGCAGCGGGTCGCCGGTGACCGCGACCTCACGGGCCGCGGCGGAGAGCCAGTGGCCGAGGAAGTGCCCGCGCAGCTGCGAGCCCGGCGTCTCCCAGCCCCAGTGCCGGTCGAGGCCGCGGGCCTCGCGCGAGTCCTGCGAGGGGTGCAGGTGCCAGCCCTGGTCGCCGATCCCGGCCTCGATCAGAAAGTTCTGCAGCAGCCCCTCGTCGGTGAGCGAGAGGAGGTAGTCGCGGTTGAGCCGCCGCCGCGCGTCGAGCACTCCGCGCTCCAGGCGGGTCTCGTGCGGGGCCGGGTGGGTCAGCGGCATGGGTGCTCCTCGTCGAGGCCGTGGGTGGTGGGGGTGAGCGGTGCGAGCGGTGGTCGATCGGCGCGGGTCGATCCGCGCGGTGGTCCCTCCGACCGAGGGTCGAGATCGATCTCTCGCTGTACTCAGACCAGGATCGACGATAGGAATGGGGACATGCAATCCCCGAGAGTGATCCATCTCGTCGCCGATGACGTGTCCGCCCTCCTCACTCAGTCGGGAGGCGACCTGCCCGTGCTGCTGCACTGGGGTCCGCGACTCGACGCGAGCGACGACGATCTCGCAGCTTTCGCAAGAACTCCCGTGCGGACGGGGATCGAGGGCTCCTCCGACGTCCCCTACGAGCCCGGGATCCTGCCCGAGCACACCTTCGGCTGGGCCGGCCTGCCGGGTCTCCGGGTGCACCGGGAGGGCGCCGGCTGGTCGCCGAGGCTGACCGTGGACACCGTCTCGGTGGACGGGGAGGCCCTCGCGGAGGGCGCGGTCGCGCAGGCCGGCAGCGCCGCCGTGACCGTCGAGGCGCACGACGCGCAGGCCCGGATCGGGGTCGTCCTAGAGATCGTTCTCTCTCCTGCCGGACTGCTCAGGACCCGCGTCTCGGTCCGCAACGACGGCGCCGGGCACCTCGAGGTGATCGGCGTCGACCCCGCCCTCCGGATCCCGACCGAGGCCCGCGAGATCCTGGACTTCTCCGGCCGCTGGGGCACCGAGAAGATCCCCCAGCGCCACCCCGTCGTCACCGGCACCCACTCCCGCTCCTCGCGGCGCGGCCGCACCGGCCTGGACGCGACGACGGTCGTCGCGGTCGGCACCCCCGGCTTCGACTCCGCCGACGGGCGGGTCTGGCTCTGCCACGTCGGCATCGGCGGCAACCACGAGCACGCGGTGGAGCGCGGCGACGGCTGGCTCGCCTTCCGCGGCGGCGAGCTGCTCCTGCCCGGCGAGGTGCGCCTCGCGAGCGGCGAGAGCTACTCCTCCCCCTGGATCTCCGGCAGCTTCGGCCACGGCCTCGACGCTGCGGCCGCCCGCTTCCACGCCCACCTCCGCGGGGTCTCCCGCTCCTCGCGCCGGCCGCGCCCGGTGACGCTCAACGTCTGGGAGGCGGTCTACTTCGACCAGGACCTCGCCGTCCTCGCCGAGCTGGCCGACCGAGCCGCCGCCCTCGGGGTCGAGCGCTACGTGCTCGACGACGGCTGGTTCCTCGGCCGCAGCGACGACCGCGCGGGCCTCGGCGACTGGACGCCCGACCCCGTCGCCTGGCCCGACGGCCTCCTCCCCCTCGCCGAGCACGTCCGCGGCCTGGGCATGGAGTTCGGCCTCTGGGTCGAGCCCGAGATGATCAACGAGGACTCCGACCTCGCCCGCGCGCACCCCGACTGGATCCTGCGGGCCCGCGAGGAGCTGCCGCCGCGGTTCCGCTTCCAGCAGGTGCTCGACATGACGAACCCCGACGCGTTCGCGCACATCCTCGGCGTGCTCGACGGCCTGGTCGCCGACCTCGGCGTCGCGTACCTCAAGTGGGACCACAACCGCGACCTGATCGACGCGGGCCACCCCGCCACCGGGACGGCCGCGGTGCACGAGCAGACGCTCGCGCTGTACCGGCTGATCGACGAGCTGCGCGCCCGGCACCCGGAGCTCGAGATCGAGAGCTGCGCCTCCGGCGGCGGCCGGGTCGACCTGGGGATCCTCGAGCGCACCGACCGCGTGCACACCTCCGACAACCAGGACCCGCTGGACCGCTCGCGGATGCTGCGCTGGACCGGGCTGCTCGTGCCGCCGGAGATGCTCGGCTCGCACGTCGCCTCGCCGGTCAACTCCGTCACCGGTCGCACCAGCGACCTGCACACCCGCTGCGCGATCGCCTTCCTCGGCCACTTCGGGATCGAGTGGGACCTCCGCGAGCTGGACGCGGAGGAGGAGCCCGTGCTGGCGGGCTGGATCGCGGCGTACCGCGAGCACCGCGGCCTGATCGCGACCGGCCGGGTCGTCGGGGGCGACGACTCCGACCCCGACGCGCCGTCGCTGCGCGGCGTCGTCGCGCCGGACGGCTCGGAGGCGCTGTACACGCTGGTCACGCCCGCGCTGACCGCGGACTCGCGCCGCCGCGTCCGCCTCCCGGGCCTGGATCCGCGGGCGCGCTACCGGATCGAGACCGCGCGCCCCGGCTCGCTCGGCCCGCCCTGGCAGAGCCCGCACTGGCTGGAGTCGACGGTGCCGCTGGACTCCGACGCCCCGGCCCCCGCCTACTCGGGGAGCCTGCTGGGCGAGGCGGGCCTGGACCTGCCGACCTTCCACGCCGACCGCGCGATCGTCCTGCGGCTCGTCCGCGCGACCGCGTGAGCACCGCCGCCGCCCCCGGCGTCCTCGACACCGCCGGCACCGCCGCCGACCCGTCCGCCACCACCCTGGAGCACGCCGTGAACAGCACCGTCACCGTCGACCTCGACCGCCCCGGCGCCACCATCAGCCGCCACCTCTACGGCCACTTCGCCGAGCACCTCGGCCGGTGCATCTACGACGGCTTCTGGGTCGGCGAGGACTCGCCCGTCCCGAACGAGGGCGGGATCCGCCTGGACGTCGTCGAGGCCCTCCGCGCCCTCGACATCCCCAACCTCCGCTGGCCCGGCGGCTGCTTCGCCGACCGCTACCACTGGACCAACGGCATCGGCCCGCGCGAGGAGCGCCCCGGCCTGATCAACACGCAGTGGGGCGGAGTCGCGGAGGACAACTCCTTCGGCACCCACGAGTTCATGGCGCTCTGCGAGCTGCTCGGCGCCGACGCCTACATCTCGGGCAACATCGGCTCCGGCACCGTGCAGGAGATGGCGGACTGGGCCGAGTACCTCACCGGCGCGGGCAAGTCGCCGATGGCCGACCTGCGCCGCTCCCACGGCCGGGAGGAGCCGTGGACCGTCCGCTTCTGGGGGCTCGGCAACGAGACCTGGGGCTGCGGCGGCAACATGCGCGCCGGCGCCTACGCCGACCTGGCGCGGCAGTTCGGGACCTTCGTGCAGAGCGGCAACGACACTCCGCTCTACCGCGTGGCCGCCGGAGCCGACGGCGCCGACACCCACTGGACGCAGACGCTGATGGAGGTGATCCCCGAGATCGAGGGGCACCCCTTCTCCTCCGTGCCGTGGGAGTCGGTCTCGGTGCACTACTACACGATCGGCGGCAGCTGGCACGCGAAGGGCAGCGCGACCGACTTCGACGCCGACACCTACTGGAGCACGATCGTGGCCGCGCAGGGGATCGAGGAGCTGCTCCGCTCGCACGCCGCGGTGATGGACGTCCACGACCCCGAGAAGAAGTACGGGATGGTGCTCGACGAGTGGGGCACCTGGTGGGACGTGGAGCCGGGGACCCACCCGGGCTTCCTCTTCCAGCAGAACACGATCCGCGACGCGATGGTCGCGGCCTGGCACTTCGACGTCTTCCACGGCTTCGCCGACCGCCTGACGATGGCGAACATCGCGCAGACGGTGAACGTGCTGCAGGCGATGCTGCTGACGGACCCGGACGGCGGCGAGATGGTCCGCACGCCGACCTACCACGTGTTCGAGATGAACAAGGGGCACCACGACGCGACGGTGCTGCCGACCACGGTCGCCGGCCCGACGCACGCGGTCGACGGCCGCGAGATCCCCGTCGCCTCCGCCTCCGCCTCCACGAAGGACGGCCGCGTCCTGGTCTCGCTGACGAACGTCGACCTGGAGGAGCCGCTCGAGGTCTCCCTCGACTTCCGCGGTGGGACCGTGACCGGCGCGACCGGCCGCCTCCTGACGGCCGACCGCCCCGACGCGCACAACCGGCCCGGTGCCGCCGACGAGGTGAGTCCCGTCGCCCTCGAGGGCATCGAGACCACGGCGACAGGCCTGCGCGTCACGCTTCCCCCGCACTCCTTCGCGACCGTGACGCTGGAGCTGTCGTGATCGCCGCGCGCACGGAGGCCGCCCGCCGCCCGCCGATGGGCTGGAACAGCTGGGACTGCTTCGGCGCCTCGGTGACGGAGGAGGAGGTGCTCGCGAACGCCGAGTACCTCGCCGAGCACCTCCTGCCGCACGGCTGGGACACGGTCGTCGTCGACATCCAGTGGTACGAGCCCGATCCCGGCACGAGCGACTACCAGGAGGTGTCGGAGCCGGTGCTCGACGACTGGGGACGCCCGCAGCCCGCCGTCGGACGCTTCCCCTCCGCGGCGACGGGCGGGTTCACGGCGCTGGCCGCGCGCGTGCACGCCCTCGGCCTCCGCTTCGGCGTGCACCTGATGCGCGGCGTCCCCCGGCGGGCCGTCGAGCTCGGCCTGCCGGTGCTCGGGGCGGAGGTGACCTGCGCCGACATCGCCGACCGCGGCAACGTCTGCCCGTGGAACCCCGACAACTACGGCGTCGACATGAGCGCGACCGGCGCGCAGCAGTACTACGACTCCGTGATGGCGCAGCTGGCCTCGTGGGGCGTCGACTTCGTGAAGCTCGACGACGTGCTCTACCCGCCGATCCAGGCGGAGGAGATCGCCGCCCTCTCGCGCGCGATCGACGCGACCGGCCGTCCGATGGTGCTGAGCCTCTCCCCGGGCAAGCAGCTCTCGCTCGAGAACCTCGAGCTGCTGCGGTCGACCGCGCAGATGTGGCGGATCTCGGACGACTTCTGGGACGACTGGGCGCACCTGCACGAGCAGTTCCAGCGGGCGGCGCGCTGGGCTCCGCACCAGCGCCCCGGCGCCTGGGCCGACGCCGATATGCTGCCGCTCGGGCGGATCGGCGTGCGCGCGCACGTGGGCGAGGACCGGCTCTCGCGGTTCACGCCAGCGGAGCAGCGGACGCTCGTGACGCTGTGGTGCCTGCTCCGCTCGCCGCTGATGATGGGCGGGCACCTCCCGGACACGCCCGCCGACACCCTGGCGCTGCTGACGAACGACGACGTCCTCGCGCTGCTCGGCAGCGACGGCAGCCGCGAGATCGTCCGCGACGGCGACCTGGTGGTGTGGTCGGCGTGGCGCGGCGACGAGCAGTGGCGCGGAGTGTTCTGGCTGGGCTCGTCGGCGCGGTCCTACTCCGCGCACCTGGCCGACCTGGGTTGCTCCGGCGCAGCCTCGGCCGTCGACGTGTGGAGCGGCGCCGAGCTGCCGATCGTCGGCGGCGCCGTCGAGCTCGAGCTCGAGCCGCACGGCTGCCGCCTGCTGCGCCTGGCCTGACGCGCGGGCGCCGGCCGGGGCGGGCGGGCCCGCCCCGGCTCGCCCCGCCTCGCCCCGGCTCGCCTCGGCGAGAAGCCATGAGTCGTCGCACTCGAGACCGACTGCGACAAATACTGCGCAATCGCGGAACCGCGATCGGGATGAGCCCGACGAGAAGCCAGTAGTCGTCGCACTCGACGCCCACTGCGACAACTCCTGCGCACTCGCGAGCGGCCTCGGGACGCCGGACGCCCGTCGCTCCTACGCCGAGCACCCCGAGACTCCAGTAGTCGTCGCACTCGAGACCGACCGCGGCAACTCCTGCGCACTCGCGAGCGGAGGCGGCGGCCGATGCGCCGAGACGACGGAGGCCGCCGCGCTCGAGCTCGAGTGCGACGGCCTCCGGACCGTCAGGAGCGGGCGACCGCGGGTCAGGACTCCGTGTCGACGAGCGAGTCGAGGTGTGCGAGGTCCTCGGACGAGATCTCGAAGTCGACGTCGGCGTTCTCGACGATGCGCGAAGGCGTCGTCGACTTCGGCAGCGGCAGCACGTCCTTCTCGAGCAGGTAGCGGATGCAGAGCTGCGCCACCGACTTGTCGTACTTCGCGGCGATCTCGCCGATGTCGGAGTTGTCGAGCAGGCCGCCCGTCGCGAGCGGCGAGTAGCCCTCCACGAGGATGCCGTGCTCCTTGCAGTACGCGGTCGTCTCGTCCTGGGTGTTGCCGACGAACCAGCGGATCTGGTTGGCGTGCGGCACCACGTCGGTCGCCGCGATCAGCGACTCCAGATCGGCGACCTGGAAGTTCGAGACGCCGATGGCGCGCGAGCGACCGTCCTCGAGGATCTCCTCCATCGCCTTCCACGCCGCGATGTTGCCCTCGCGGTGGTCCGAGCCCATGTCCTGCCAGGGCCACGGGGCGTGGATGAGGTACAGGTCGACGTGGTCGAGCTCGAGCGCCGCCATGGTGGTCTCGAAGCTCGCCTTCGCGCCCTCGTAGTCCTTCACCTCGGCCGGGAGCTTGGTGGTGATGAACACCTCGTCGCGCGGGACGCCGCTGTCGCGCAGGGCCCGGGCGACGCTCGCCTCGTTGCCGTAGGCGCGGGCGGTGTCGATGTGGCGGTAGCCCGCCTCGAGCGCGGCGGTCGTCGCGTCGTAGGCCTCGGGGCCGTCGGGGATCTGCCAGGTGCCGAACCCGATCTTCGGGATGGCGACTCCGTTGGACAGCGTGAACGTGTCGGTCAGGGCGGGCATGACTCTCCTCTGCATCGGTCTTCTCCGCGGGCCGCCACCGGCGGCGCCGCTCCTTTCACGCTAGGCCGGGCCCCCGGCTCGCGCGGGCCCCTTGCGCTTGGCGCCTGCGGTGCTACGCGGCCGTCGCGCTCCCCGCCGCCGACCCCGCAGAAGGTGTGATTGCCGTTACGCTGTGCGTACCAGCAATTCCTTGCCCTGCGGGGCGCGCACCCCTTCACGGGGTGCCTCGTGCCACCTTCGGTGTCACCCTCCGCGTGGCCGCTGCGGAAGGTCTCTCGTCATGACTGACTCGATCCCGTGGTGGCGTCGTCGGCCTGGACGGCCGGCCGACGGGCCACCACCTGCCGCGGGGGCGGCAGGGGCATCGTCTGGCGATGCCAAACCCGCTCCGGGGGAGCAGGTGTCGGGTCCACGTGGCGAGCGGACCAAGACCGTCGCGGTGCGTCTCACTCCGGAGGAGCACGCGGTATGGCTTGCCGCTGCTGCCGCCAATGGTCGCGGGCAGATGGGCCGGTGGGTACGGGAGTCCATTTCGGATCATCTCAACGGTCGCACTGGACCGATACAGATCGAAGGCTTGCAGGAGATCCGGGCGGACCTTTCTCATGCGGGATCGAACCTGAATCAGATCGCGAAGGCGTTAAATGTTGCTCAGCGTTTCGGAGGTCCGCCGCCCGCGGTGAAAGCGGTTGCGGAAATTATTGAGGCGACACGGGCTGAATTGGCGCGAGTGCGAAATCGCTTGCAGGAGTTGGAGTGATCGCGAAGATCACCCGCGGATCCCGGCCGGGTGATATCGCCGCGTATCTGCACGGGCCGGGTAAAGCGAACGAGCATCAGTTCACGAAGGACTACATGCGGCAGCGCGGCGGTGTAGTGACCGGCGGAAATCTCGGCCGCGAGGGGGAAACGGACGGAACGCGGTGGGCGCAAGACCTCCGCGCCGCCGCACATACCCGTGAGGACATCACAAAGCCGATCTGGCAGGTATCGCTACGATGCGCGGCCGGTGACCGGAAGCTCTCGGATCAAGAGTGGGCGGACGCGGGCCAGCAGTTTGCGGAGCAAATGGGGTACACGAATAATCCCTGGGTCATGGTCCGCCACGGCGACGACCATGTGCATATCGTCGCCAGTCGAGTTAGTGAGACGGGAGAGTTCTGGCATGCACGACATGACTTCCGGAACGCGCAACGCGCAGCCACCCAGCTGGAAAAAGACTACAACCTGCAACAAGCACCCCGAGAGCGGACCCCGCAACGGCAGCGCGTTCCGCAGCAGCGGCAGAACGAGCGGTATCGGGGTCAAGAGCGGGCGTTGACCGAGCATCGTGCGGAGGAGCTGCGGCGGGCGTTGGAGATTCGCGCGCGCGCCACGGCAGGCATGATGCCGATCGAGGAGTTCGCGAAGACGCTGAAACGACCTCGTACTGCCGAGGAGCGGGAAGCGGAAGCACGCAACTCGGTGCAGCGCGCCCGGGAACAAGCAGACCGCGATCGAAACCGGGACCGAGGCCACGGCTACGGCTACGGCTACGGCTACGGCTACGGCTACGGCTACGACTACGACTACGACTACGACTACGACTACGACTACGACTACGACTACGACTACGACTACGACTACGACCGATGAAATCGTGGCCGTGACCGCTTGTGCTTAGCGCGGCGGGCCACTTGATCTGCAAACTCTGATACGAATGATGCATGGCACAGAAACTGTCTTTTGTTGATGACCTCGACGGCTCCCCGATCGAGGACGGCGGCGGAATCGTCCGGTTCTCGATTGATGGCGCGAACTATGAAATCGACTTGTCCGCCGAGAACACCGCGAAGCTGACCGATGCGCTGAAGAAGTACACCGACGCCGGCCGCCGCGTGCGCGGCGGCAGCAACGCCCCCGCGACGGCAGCGAAGAAGAGCGACCCGCAGCGGCTGAAGGCGATCCGCGAGTGGGCGGGCGAGAACGGCTACGAGGTATCCAGCCGCGGCCGTGTCCCTTCCGAGGTCGTCGACGCGTACGACGCCGCCCACTGACACCACATGCGTTTGGCGGGGGCTTGGAGCTGCGGTTCAGAGCCCCCACCAGCATGTGTGCCGTTGCACGGGGGAGACAGTGACGTCTGTCGATGGTGATGAGTGCGCGATTCTGGGGCTCATCATCATGCCGTTCAGTGCGTGGCTGTAGCGCGCAGCATAACTGCCGCCGGCCGCCTGTGAGGTGGCGTCGCTCATTGGGGGCAATTCGCTTCGATGAGTCGACCTGATCCGGCGACACTGGACGCGATCACCCCACGGTCGATCTGTGGTCGAAAGTGGGGACGTAGGCCCTCGCCTCGCCTGTCCTGGCTGCGACAGGCTGGTGGGTGGTATACGTCTTACCGGCACCCCCGAGTCCAAGGACCGGGTCCGTGGTGCTGCCGGCGTTCGTGCTTTTTCGCCACCCGGTTGTCCAATTCCCCGCCACAGCCCCGCACCGCCCTTCCCGCACCGTCGGAGCGGAAGTACGTCGTCGTGGAGCCGGCGACGGAGTTGTTGTGCAGTTGCTGGTACCGGATACGGCGCGGGTAGCTACCGACGTGATTGTGAGGTGCTTAGCGACGTCGGTATAGATGACAAGGTTTTTCCGGATAAGTCTGCCGACGAGGCATGCCGGAAATATCCGGCCGTGATGAAATATCTCGAAAAAGAGGTGCTTCCTACTCGTCAGGCGAAAGCTGTCGCTGAAAAGGCTGCTCATGACATCGCCTTAGCGGCGAATCCTAAGGCTAGGCTGAATAAGCACCACGCTGGTTTCCTTAATCGATTGTGGATGCTCGGCTGGCGGCGTGAGGAGTTGTTAGCGTCGACCGCTGGCATGGACAGGTACATTGCGCTTACTCGAACTTCGAGTGAACTCCGTGGGCCCGTTTTCGCATTTATCGATGGTCGCTTTCGTATCGCGGATTCTCTTGTGGCCTTCCCTTACAGCGACGACTACTCGCTGGGAGTGCTCCAGAGCAAGGTTCACGTGACTTGGTTCAGGGAACGTTGCACAACCCTAGAAACTCGTCAAACCTACACTTCCGAAGCTGTTTTCCGATCCTTCCCGTGGCCGCAAGAGCCGACGCCGGAAGCGGTTGACCGGATTAAACAAGCAATGGTCGCCATTGTAAACCAGCGTGCGGCACTGTTCCGTCTCGGGTCAACGCTTGCTCAGCAATACGATGTCCTTCGCAAGCCGGGGTCTTCAACCTTCCGAGATCTGCATAAAGAACTCGATGACGCGGTGACGGCAGCATATGGTTTTAATGGCGAGGAAGATCCTTTAACGTAAATTCTAGAACTCAACCTGCTGCTAGCTCAGCAAGAAAAAGACGGTGTCACTGTCACTTCTGCCGGGCCACAGCCAACGCTGGTAACACCATCGGTAGATAAGTGGCCTGCGCAAGCAGTCATTTGACAAATTTTGCGCTGTTGCGCATGGCGGTCAATGCATTTCGTACCGTGAGGTCGAATATGGGAGAGTAGCAAGCATAACGGGTTGTTGGACGGCGTTCTATGATTGCTCCGTGCCAGCGGTCCTCAGCTACATTGCTGTGCTCTCGCGTGCCGCGTGGGCCTGCTGATGGCGGTAGAGCGTCGCGCGGCTCCATCCGACGAGGTGAGCGGCGTCCTCGGCGGTGCGGCCGCGAGCGCGAGCGTCGGCGGCGATCGCGAGCTTCTCTGCGATCACGACCGGATCAGAGAGGGGTCGGCCGAAGCGGGTCCCGTTCGCCCGCGCAGCGGCGATGCCGGCGTTGACGCGTTCGACGATGAGCTCG